>JBEKLJ010000060.1:0-16546 GCA_050010255.1 Bryobacteraceae bacterium | reverse complement strand
TTCAGAAGGACTTCGAGGATCTCTGCGCATCGTTGAACGGGCGGAGCGTTGACTACCTTATAGTCGTTGGTACGTGAAGAGCTGGAGCGGAAAGGAAACGACATGAATCGGACGTTGTGCGCTGCGAGCTTCTCGCTGCTTAGCATGGCGGTTTGGGCGATTGCACAGCCCGCCGGCGATCCCGTGATCGAGGGCTTCCGAACCGTCGAGGTCGCCTCCGTCGCGGATGCCATGGAGCAGTTGTACGGACAGCGCGCGTACATGGCGCACGATATGCGCCCGTTGTTCACCACCAAGTTCGCCGGACCCGCGGTGACCGTGCTCCTGAAGAAGGAGGAACACAAGCAGGGCGCGACGGCTTCCCAGGGCATGCTGGACGCCATAGACACCGCGGCGGCTGGCTCCGTCTACGTGATGGTGCTCGAGGACGGCGCCGACTATGGAGCCGTCGGCGCGCTGATGGCGACCGCGATGAAATACCGCGGGCTGACCGGCGCGGTGATCGACGGGTCCGTGCGCGATACGCCGCAGATTCGCAGGCTCCAGTTCCCGGTGTTCAGCCGCGGCGTCGTCCCCTCCACCACCATCAACCACTACCGCTTCGCCGGCCTGAATGTTTCGGTGACGTGCGCGGGCGTGCGGGTGAATCCCGGAGACATTATTGTGGCCGATGAAGACGGCGTGGCCGTGGTGCCGCGTGCACGCGCCGGCGAGGTGCTCAAGAAGGCCCAGGAGCTGGACGACACCGAGCACCGGATGCTGCCGTTCATCGAGAAGTACCGGTCCATCCGGGAGGCCGTGGAGAGGTTCGGCCGGCTCTGAGGCTCCGCGCTTCACCGCCCCGGAGCGTCTAGCCCGCGAGGGCATGCGGGCCTCAAGTTGATACGTATTATACTCGATGGAATATGGTATGATTGACTCAGAGAGGCGGCGCCGCCTCGGGGGAGGCGGCCCGGAAAGGAGCGAGCGCAAGTGTTCTACACAGACAACTCGTTGTCGATCGGCCGCACGCCGCTGGTCCGGCTGAACCGGCTCCCGGCGGGTGCTAAGGCCACCGTGCTAGCGAAGATCGAAGGCCGAAACCCGGCCTACTCGGTGAAGTGCCGCATTGGCGCCTCGATGGTCTGGGACGCGGAGCAGCGCGGCCTGCTGAAACCCGGCGTCGAGCTGGTGGAGCCGACCAGCGGCAACACCGGGATCGCGCTGGCTTACGTCGCGGCGGCTCGCGGCTACCCGCTGACGCTGACCATGCCGGAGACGATGTCCATTGAGCGCCGCAAGGTCCTGAAGGCGTTCGGGGCCAGCCTGGTGCTGACCGATGGCGCGCTGGGCATGAAGGGCGCCATCGCCAAGGCGGAAGAGATTCAGAAGTCCGACCCGCGCCGCTATCTGCTGCTGCAGCAGTTCAAGAATCCGGCCAACCCCGACATCCATTTCAAGACCACCGGGCCGGAGATCTGGGACGACACCCAGGGCGCGATCGACGTCCTGGTGAGCGGCGTCGGCACCGGCGGCACGCTGACCGGGATTTCGCGTTTCATTAAGCGCGTCAAGGGTAAGGCGATCCGCTCGGTGGCGGTCGAGCCGGCCACAAGCCCGGTGATCACGCAGGCGCGGAACCACCAGCCGCTCCAGCCCGGGCCGCACAAGATCCAGGGCATCGGCGGCGGCTTCATCCCGGACACGCTCGACCTGGCGCTGGTGGACGACGTCGAGACTGTCACGGATGACGAGGCGATCGAAACCGCGCGCAGGCTGGCCTCCGAAGAGGGGATCCTGAGCGGCATCTCGAGCGGAGCCGCGGTGGCCGTGGCCGTGAGAATCGCGCGGCGGCCCGAATCCATTGGCAAGACGATCGTCGCCATACTGCCCGACAGCGGCGAGCGCTACCTGAGCACGGTGCTCTTTGAGCATCTGGGCTGAACCCCAGCCCCGGCCGCCGCGTTCCGGGTAAGATAAGACCGGAAATGCTCGAAAGGCTTCTGACCGAGCAGCGCAACCCGGCCTCCGAAGGCATCGACGCGCGCCCGACCGAGGAGATCCTCGGCATTCTCAACGCCGAGGACCGCAAGGTGGCCGAGGCCGTCGCGGCGGCGATTCCGCAGATCGCCAGGGCGGTGGAGGCGATCGTCGCCCGGCTGGGTCGCGGCGGCCGGCTTTTCTACATTGGCGCAGGGTCGAGCGGCCGACTCGGCGTTCTGGACGCGGCCGAGTGCCCGCCGACGTTCAACGTTGCGCCCGGCCTGGTCCAGGGCGTCATCGCCGGCGGCGAGGCGGCGCTGGCGCGCGCCAGCGAGGCCAGCGAAGACGATCCCGCGCTGGGAGCAAGCGACCTGGAGGCGCGCGGATTCGGCGCCGCGGACGCGCTGGTCGCCATCGCCGCCAGCGGACGGACGCCCTACGTCCTGGGGGCAGCCGCCAGGGCCCGCGCGCTGGGCGCGGCGACGATCGGCATCAGTTGCACTCCCGGCTCCGAGCTGTCAGGCGCCTGCGAGATCCCGATCGAGGTGCTGGTCGGGCCCGAGGTCATCGCCGGCTCGACCCGCCTGAAGGCGGGCACCGCCACCAAGCTGGTGCTGAACATGCTCAGCACCGCGGCCATGATCCGGCTGGGGCACGTCTATGGCAACCTCATGGTCAACGTCCAGCCGAACAGCGCCAAGCTGCGCGACCGGGCCGAGCGCGTCGTCGCCGAGGCGGCCGGCGTCGGGCGCGAGCAGGCGGCGCGGCTTCTGGCCGCTGCCGGCGGCTCGGTCAAGACGGCGATCGTGATGGCGCGGCTGGGAGTGACTCGGGACCGGGCGGAGAGGCTTCTGGAGGCCTCGGGCGGGCGCGTCTCGGAAGCCCTGAGGCGTTCCTGAGCCAGGCTGCCCGCACCCTTCCCCGTTCTGCGTTACAGTGGAGCACACGTATGGGAGTTTCGGAACGGCTGACACGGCACAAGGAGTTCATGCGGCGCCAGATCCTGGACGCGGCCCGCGAGGTCTTCGTCAAGGAAGGGTATGAGAGCGTTTCCATGCGCAAGATCGCCGAGAGGATCGAGTACTCGCCGACGACGATTTACCTCTATTTCCGCGACAAGGCCGACCTACTGAACCGGCTGTCCGAGGAGGTGTTCGCCCCCCTGCTTCGGGAAACCGAGCGGATCATGGCCGAGTCCGGCGACCCCGTCGAGCGGCTGAGCCGGGGCCTGCGCACCTACGTCGATTTCGGGCTGAGGAACCCGAACGACTACAGGCTGGCGCTTCTCACCGCGCAGCACGGCCCGGTGGAGCGCGAACGGCCGACTGCCTGGAGAGTTTATAGCTGGTTGAGGAGCACGGTGGAGGAGTGCGTGAAGAGCGGCCGGTTTCGCTCCGTGGACGTGAGCACCGCGGCGCAGACGTTGTTGGCCGCCGTGCACGGCGTCACCTCCCTGCTGATCATCCACGACCAGTTTCCGTGGGTGGAGCGGGAGCAACTGATTGACACGGTGATTGCGACGGCGGTGGCGGGTTTTTCGGCCTGAGACAGCGCTCGATGGCGTTGACCAGCTCCTCGCGCCGCACCGGCTTGCTCAAATAGTCGTCCATGCCCGCCTCCAGGCAACCCTCGCGATCGCCGGCCATGGCCCGGGCCGTCATCGCGACGATGGGGAGCCGCTGCCCAGTTTCGCGCCGGCGGATCTCGGCCGTGGCCTGGAGACCGTCCATCTCCGGCATGTGGACGTCCATGAGGACGATGTCGTAGCGGCCGCTCAGCGCCGCTTCGACGACCAGCAGGCCGTTGGAGACCGCGTCGGCCTGGTAGCCGGACCGCTCCAGCATGCGCAGCGCGATCGTCCGGTTCACTCGGTTGTCCTCGGCCAGCAACACGCGGACGCTGGCCGGCCCCGGACGGCGCAGTGCGGCCCCGAGTGCCTCGATGTCCTTCACCGCGGCCGGCCCGGCGGATGGCGAGACGCACTTCTCCAGGGGGACCACGAACCAGAACGTCGAGCCCTGGCCGGACTCGCTCTCGAAGCCGATCTGGCCGCCCATCATTTCCACGAGCTGCTTGGAGATCGCCAGACCGAGGCCGCTTCCTCCGTACTTCCGGGTCGTGGAGCTGTCCGCTTGGGTGAAGCTCTGGAACAGGTCGGGCGTGTGCTCATGGGGGATCCCGATCCCCGTGTCCTGGACCACGAAGCGCACCGTCGCGGTGGAGGGAGACTCCTCCTCCAGCGTCACGGTGGCCGTGACCTGCCCCTGCTCGGTGAACTTGACCGCATTACCGAGCAGGTTAATGAGCACCTGGCGCAAGCGCGCCGGATCGCCGCGCAAACAGTGCGGAACCCGCTCCTCGACCGTCGAAACCAACCCCAAGCGCTTTCGCTGCGCCTGGGCGCGCAGGAGCGCCACGACTCCCTCGACTGGCTCGCGCGGGTCGAAAATGACCGGATGGAGCTCGAGCCTGCCGGCTTCGATCTTCGAGATGTCGAGGATGTCGTCGATCACCACCAGCAGCGCCTCGGCCGACTGCTTGATGGTCTCGGCGCATTCGCGCTGCTCGGCGGCCAGCGGCGTCCCCAGCAATAGTTCCGCCATGCCCATTACGCCGTTCATCGGCGTCCGGATCTCGTGGCTCATGTTCGCCAAGAAGCAGCTCTTGGCCTCGGTGGCTTCGTGCGCGGCCGCCAGCGCCGTTTCCAGCTCCGTGTTCTTCTGCTGAAGCTCGTGCGCGGATTGCTCGATCTGCTGCTGCCAGCGGTTGCGTTCGGTGATGTCGCGGGCGATGCCCTGCAGGCCCGCCGGGCGCCCGTTGTCGAACTCCAGCCGCGTGCCGACCTCGAACGGCAGCAAGCGGCCGTCCGCGGTTGCGACGGTGAACTGCCGCGGCACCGGAGGCCCGCCCGCGAGTATCTCCTCGATCACCTCGCGCGCGCGCTCCATCTGGCCCGGCGCCAGCAGCGAGGCCAGGTTCATCGTCAGCAGCTCCTGTCGCCGGTAGCCCGTGGCGTGCTCGGCGGCCTTGTTCACCGCGCGCAGGTTGCCGCGCAGGTCCATCGAGAAAACGACGTCCTGGGCGTTCTCGAAAAGCTCGCGGTAGCGTTGCTCGCTCTCGCGCAGCAACTGATCGCGGCGCTGGCGCTCCGTGATGTCGGCGGCGACGCTGAGGGTCCCCGCCGGCGCCCCCTCCAGGTCGTTCAGCGGGGCCGTCCAGATGCCGAGGAGGAGACGCGAACCATCCTTGCGTGCCGCCTCGCGTTCGATGCCGTCCGCCGGCGCGCGCTCCCGGCAGCGCTCGAGATCCGCTAAGAAATCGGTCTGCCTTTCGGGAGGCGCGATGGGCAGGGGGCGGCCTATGACCTCGCTTTGGCTCCAGCCGAACATGGCTTCGGCGGCGGGGTTCCAGATCCGAACCGTGGCATCGCGATCGAGCGACCAGATGGCCAGCGGTGAGGCGCGGATCACCGCCTCCAGCCTGCCGCTGGTTTCCCGCAGCGCCGCCTCGGCCTGCTTGCACGCGCTGACGTCTTCGGCCGTGCCCTCGTAAAACCGCACCCGCCCGGCCTCGTCCCGAGCCACCGTGGCACTCTCACGGACGAAGACCAGGCGGCCGTCGCGCTTCGTCCACAGCGCTTCCTGGCCCCGGATCGCGCCCTCGCGCTCGACCGCCTGCTTGAAGGCATTGCGGTCGTAACGCGGCCCACAACCCTCTTGTTCGAGATTGCACATGGCCAGTTCCTCAACCGAGCTGTAGCCGAGCATGGCCGCCAGGGCGGGATTGGCCAGCAGGATTCTCCCATCGGGCGTGGTGCGGTAGATGCCGATGGGGGAGTTCTCGAACAGGTTCCGGTAGTGGGCTACGCTCTCCCGCAGGGCGAGCTCGGTATCGTGGCAGGCGGTGGCGTCCAGCGTGGCAACGAGCAAGCCGGCCAAGCCCCCGCGGGCGTCCCGGACCGGCGTCCCGAAGGCCCGGACCATCCTGCGCCTGCCATCCGCCCGCACCAGCCCGTATTCCAGGACGGTCGCGGCCGGCTGGCCCTCCAGCATTCGCATAAACCCGGCACGGCAAGTCTCGTGCTCCTCCGGGGCGGCGAACGCCCAGACCGGCTCGCCGAGAAGGTCCCCCGGCCGGAGTCCCATCAACTCGCACTGCGCGCGGTTCACGCGCCGGACGACGCCGTCGCGGTCAACCTGCTGGTAGGGGACCGGCGCCTCGTCGAACAGGGGCCGATACGGCGCCTCAGCCGCCCGCCGCTTCCAGGCCCAGAGGCACACCAGCGCGGCGGCGGCCACGGCGACGAGCAGATGGCTGAAGACCAGGGCAGACATGGGACGAGCGCCGTCCCTTCTCACATCGGCTGAATTGGCCGGCAGCTTGAGACCGGCCGATATTCGTCACTGTTCCCGACCCCCGGCGCCGGTATAATCTTCTTTCATGCCCATCGACTGGTTCCCGCTGTGGCTCAGCCTGAAGGTCGCCGGCATCGCCACCGCGCTGTCGCTGGCGCTGGGCCTCTGGCTGGCCTATGTGCTGGCCAATCGGCGGCTCCGCGGCCGGGAACTGCTCGACGCCGCCGTCGCCCTCCCCCTGGTGCTGCCGCCGACCGTGCTGGGCTACTACCTGCTGGTGCTGTTCGGGCGCGTTAGCCCGCTGGGCCGCCTCTACGAGTGGGCCTTCGGCGCTCCCCTGGTCTTCACCTGGCAGGCCGCCGTGGTGGCGGCGATGTTCCACGCCATCCCGCTGCTGGTGATCTCGGCGCGGGCGGCGCTGGAGAGCGTGGACCACGTCTATGAGCGCGCCGCGCGCAACCTGGGCGCCTCGGAGTGGCGCGTCTTCTGGCGCGTGAGCCTGCCTCTGGCGCGGCGCTCGATTGCGGCGGTCGCGGTCCTGGCGTTCGCGCGCACGCTGGGCGATTTCGGGATCACGATCATGATTGCCGGCAACATCCCCGGCCGCACGCAGACCCTGGCCGTGGCCATCTATGACGCCGTGGAGTCCGGCAACGGCGCGCTGGCCCGGGTGCTGGTCGTGGTCGTCTCCCTGGTGGCGGTGGCAGTCCTCACGGTGGCGAACCGGCTGGTCGCCAGACAGGCGGCCTGATGCTCGAGCTGCGGCTTCGCAAACGCTATCCACCGCGGGCGGACTCGGCGGCCTTTTCCCTGGAGATCGAGTTCCGCGCCGCCGGCGGCGTCACCGTCCTGTTCGGCCCCAGCGGCTCGGGTAAGACGCTGACGCTGGATGCGATCGCCGGCTTCATCACGCCCGAGGAAGGCCGCATCCTGCTGGGCGACGAGATCCTCTACGACGGCGCCTCGGGCGTGAACCTGCCGCCGCGGGCGCGCCACTGCGGCTATGTCTTCCAGAACTACGCGCTGTTCCCGCACATGACGCTGCGGGAGAACCTGGCGTTCGCCGCCGAGCGGCGGCCGCGCCTGGAGCGGCACCGCCGCGTGAACGAGATGCTCGAGCGGTTCCACCTGGCCGAGGTGGCCGGGCGCCGCCCGCACGAGGTTTCGGGCGGGCAGAAGCAGCGCTGCTCGATCGCGCGGGCGCTGATCGGCTCGCCCAAGCTGCTGCTGCTCGACGAGCCGGCGCGCGGCCTCGACGCCCCCCTCCGCGCCGAGCTCTACGCGCTGCTGGGGCAGGTGCGGGCGGAGTTCCAGGTCCCCATCGTCCTGGTGACCCACGATTTGGAGGAGTGCTTCGAGCTGGGCGACGACATGCTGGTCCTGCACGACGGCCGCCTGGTGCAGAGCGGGCCGCCGCGGGCCGTCGCCGAGCGCCCGGCCAACGTCGAGGTGGCCAGGCTGCTCGGCATCTTCAACCTGCTCGAGGCCGAGATCGCCGAGCTGGATCCGCAGCGCAACCTCAGCCGCCTCCGCCTCGGCGAGTTCCTGCTAGCCGGGCCGTACTTCCCCGGCCGACTGCGCGGCGACCGCGTCTGGCTGTGCGTTCGGCCCGACCAGCTCGGCGTGGCCGCGCGGGAGGGCAAGCCCGGGCCGAACCAGATGCCGGCCCAGCTCCTGCGGACGGTCGAAACGCCACGGGCGGTGCGGTTGGAGTTCTCCGGCGGCGTCACGGTCGAGCTGCCGCGGACCGAGTTCGACAAGCATAAGCATACGAAGGAGTGGCTGGTGGGCTTTCCGCCGCAGGCGCTGCGCCTGGTCTGAGGCGGGCGGCCCGGCGCGAAGCCGCTGGAATGATGCTGCGCTACTACATCACCGACCGCGTGGCGGCGGGCGGCTGCGGGCCGCTGCTCGAGGTGATCGCGCGCAACCTGGCCGCGGGCGTCGAGATGATCCAAATCCGCGAGAAGGACCTGGCCACGCGGGAGCTGATGCGCCTGGTGAAAGCGGCGCTGGCGCTCGAGAACCCGCATGGCGCCAGGATCCTGGTCAACGGCCGCCTGGATGTCGCGCTGGCTTGCGGCGCCAGCGGCGTGCATCTGCCCTCGGATGCGCCGGCGCCCGGCATCCTGCGCGCGATTGCCCCGCCGGGATTCTTGTTCGGCGTCTCCTGCCACCGCCTCGAGGAGGTCCGCCGGGCCGAGCAGGAGGGCGCGAGCTTCGTCGTGTTCGGGCCGGTCTTCCACACGCCCTCCAAGGCGCCCTACGGCGAGCCGACGGGGCTCGAGCGCCTGCGGGAGGCCTGTCAGGCCGTGTCGATCCCGGTGATCGCGCTGGGCGGCATCAACCCGCGGAACGCCGCGCAGTGCCTGGAGGCGGGCGCTGCCGGCATCGCCGGCATTACCATGTTCCAGCGCGGCTGAGACGAAGTGCGCCTCCGCCGCCGAAGGCGTGGTAGAAGATCGGGTCAAGGCCGGTAGGCCGCGTTGACGAAGGTTTGCTCGCGTCCCGCCGCCGTCAGCCGCAGCGTGCCCGCGATCGCCGTCTGGCCTTCCGCAAGCGCCGCGCTCAGTGCAGCAGTGGCCTCCACCAGCAGCAGCGAGCCGAAGGCGCTGAACTCCACGCCGTTGTACAGCCGGCGCAACCGGCGGTGGAGGACCGTCGTGAACTCGGCGGCGAATTCCACGAGCTGGCCGACGGCCTTGCGCGGATTGCCCGGAAGCATTTCGGCCAGCTCGCGGCCTTTGAGCCCGAGCCGGACCAGCCGGTCGATGAAGAACGTATCGGCCGTGATCAACGAGTTGATGAGGCGCGGCTGGCGGACGATGCCCGCCAGGATCTCCGGCGCCCGCCGCGGCGCGTACAACCGCGCCAATTGCTTGTGGCCGGCGGTGGCGAGCGCCTGCTCGACACGCTGGAGCTCCAGGGCGAACGGACGCGCCGCCCAGGGACGCGCCACGCCCGGCCGGTCCGGGCTCACCAGGTCGTAGCCAAACTCGCTGCGCGGGTGGCCCGCGGAGGACCGCGTGCTCTGGTAAAAGATCAGCGCGTAGGCGGGCTCGAGGTCCTCGTAACGGCGCGGATCGCTGAAATAGACCAGCGGCAGCCATCTTCGCAGCGCCTGTTGCACCACCACCGCCACCCGCGAGTAGACCTCGAAGAATTCCGGGGCGCGCTCGCCGGGCGCGCGCAGCCAGGCTGCGGCGGCGCTGCCGGGCACGCTCAGGGTCAGCGCGGTCTCGATGTCCGCTCCCGAAGCGGCCGCTCCGGCGATCCAATCCAGGGCGTCCGGGAAGAACCCATAGGCCTCCAGCGCCGGCGCCAGCCAGTGCGCCTGCGATGCGCGAAACAGGCGGCAGTCGGCGTAGGCGATGCGAAACTGCGACAGCGCTTGGGGAAACAGCAGCGAGGCCGCCAGCGCGAGCGTGCTCTGGTAGGTGCTTCGCTGGGCGGCCCGGCCGGCCGAGTCCGCCGTGTAGGCGAACAGCCTTCCGTCCTCGCCGGGGAGGATCTCGGCCTTGGCCAGGGCCTCCCACCGCGTGGCCGAGTGCTTGCGGTCCAGAAACGGCAGCCCGAGATGGATGGCCTTCTCCCCGCCCAGCGCCTCGCTGAGCGCCTGGCGATCCACGCGCACCTCCGGCCCAGCGCCGGCGTCCAGGGCGGTGAGGTCGCCGGAGAGCGCCTGGCGAAAGGCAGCCAGGCCGGCCGGGCAGAAGTCGAACGAGCAGTCGATGAGCGCGCTGGACGCCCGAAGATGCCAGCTCAGCTCGGCGGCCAGCCTGTGCTCCAGCGCCCCCAGCGCCTGCTCGCAGGCGGCCTTGGCCAGCCGGACCGCCGAGGCCAGACGCTCTCGGGCCTGCCGCAGGTCCTCCTCGGTCGCGATCGCCCCCAAGATCTTCTCGATCTCCCGTCGCGCCGGCTCTGGCAGGCCGGCGAAGGCGGCGAGGGTTTGAAGTGCGGTCTCCAGTCCGCTCAAACCGAGCCGCTCGAACCACTCGCTCCCTTCGACGCCGAGGATCGCGCCCACGAGCGCCTCCGGCTTCTCGGGCAGAGGCAGACGGGCAGAGACCGAGACGGCCAGCGACGAGCCCGCCTCGGCGCCCGCCGATGCCCTCTTCAGCACCCGAAGCCGCAGCCGGTCCGCTCCATCCAGCGCCAGGGCGGCGAGGAACTCGGCGGAGATTTCCGCTCGCGCCTGGGTCTCAAAGCCTGCGTCCGCATCCAGCCCCAGCTCGCCGCCGATCTGGCCCACGGCCACCTCCCGCAGCCAGTCGACGCCGAACCGGACGCGCGGCGCGGCCTGGAGCCGCAAGCCGTGGACCGAGGTCGAGATGAGCAAGTTCCCCGCGCCGATGTCGGCGGGCCTGGAGATGGCTGCGGGGTCAATCCGCCGCTCGATCGCGGCGCGAACCTGATCGCTCGCGCCGGCGGCGCGGCTCACTGCGGCCACGACCGTGGTGCTGTCGCCGTCCAGGGCAGTCCGCAGCACCATGTACCGGTCAGACGGACGGGGGCCGAGCATTCCTTCGAGCTTCCCGGCATCGGCTCCGGATGCGGCCTGGAGCGCGGGCTTCAGTTGGCGGAAGCTGGCCAGCGCGCACTCCGGCCCCAGACCGAACCAGTGCACCGGGATCGCCTCTAAATCGGCGTCGGGGAGCGGGCGGTTCTCCCGGACGATGGATTCCAGATCTTCGCTCATGAGGGTGAACCCGGCGAGGCGGCGTTCTATAGTACGAGCCGGTCCCACGGAATCCGGCTGTGCCGCCGCCTGAAAACGCGGGTCAACGGCGCCTAAACCCAGGCGGGTGTAGCAGTTCGGCGACGGCGCGGCTTCTCTTGCATTCCTCGTGACCGGTCGATGGCTTCGAGGCGCGAGTTAACCTCCCCTAGCCCGGCATAGCTCTTGTCATCCCGGGTGGGAGACGGGCGGCGCGCGTCGAAGGCGGAACGGCCGCGAGCCGCTGCTGCTATATTATTAGGCCATGCGCCGGAGGCGCGCGCCCGGCGGCGCAGTATGATGAGGGTGAATCGCGCCCGGAGGTTTCCATGAAAGGCGTTGTGCTGGCCGGCGGGACCGGCAGCCGCTTGTCCCCGCTCACTACGGTCACCAACAAGCACCTGCTGCCGATCTACGACAAGCCGATGGTCTACTACCCCATCCAGACGCTGGTGAACGCCGGGATCCGGGACATCATGATCGTCACCGGCGGCCGCAACGCGGGCGAGTTCCTGCGCCTGCTGGGCAACGGCAAGGAGTTCGGGCTGGCGCACCTGAACTACACCTACCAGGAGGGCGAAGGCGGCATCGCCGAGGCGCTGGCCCTGGCCGAGCACTTCGCCGACGGCGGTTCGATCTGCGTGATCCTGGGCGACAACATCATCGAGGGCTCGATCGGCGGCGCCGTCGAGGAGTTCGAGCGGCAGCCGGCCGGCGCGCGGATTTTGCTCAAGCACGTGCCGGACGCCGAGCGATTCGGCGTGGCCGAGATTCGCGGCGACCGCATCGCCGGCATTGAGGAGAAGCCTAAACGGCCGAAATCGAACTACGCCGTCACCGGCATTTACCTGTACGACGGCACGGTCTTCGACAAGATCCGGACGCTGGCGCCCTCCGAGCGCGGCGAACTGGAGATCACGGACGTCAACAACGCTTACATCCGCGAGGGAACCATGACCTTCTCCTTTCTGGAGGGCTGGTGGACCGACGCCGGCACCTTCGATTCGCTGCTGCGCGCGGGCACGCTGGTGGCCGAGACGCGCCGGCGCCAGACCGCCCCCGCGGCGGCGGAGGTTGCGCGGCCATGACAAACGAACCGGCAGCCGGAGCTTCGAGCGGACGGATCGCGTCGCTGGGCGAGTTGGAGCTAGTCTGGCCCGAGTGCGAGAAAGGGATCGGGACGGTGATCCGGGCGCCCGACTCGGAGCGCCTGATCGCAGGGGTGGCCGTACGCCCGCTCGAGCTCTTTTCGGACGACCGCGGGTACTTCCTCGAGATCCTGCGCGCGGGTTGTGACCTGGTGGCGGGCTTCGGCGCCTCCACCCAGACCGCGGCCGCACTGAGCTATCCCGGGACGATCAAGGCGTTTCATTATCACCTGCGGCAGACCGACTGCTGGACGCCGGTCGCGGGCACGCTGCAAGTGGCGCTGGTCGACCTGCGCGCGGGCTCGCCGACTTTCGGCGCGCGGAACACTCTCTACGCCGGCGTGCTGCGGCCCTGGCAGATCCTGATTCCGCCGGGCGTGGCGCACGGCTACAAGGTCATCGGCACGCAACCGGCGCTGCTGGTCTACGTGACCGACCGCTTCTACGACCCGGCCGATGAAGGCCGGCTGCGGTTCGACGATCCGCGCATCCACTACGACTGGGAGTTGCAGCACAAGTAGGCGGCGCCGCGGAGGCGCACGGCGATGAGACTGTTGGTGACAGGCGGCGCTGGGTTCATCGGCTCGGCGTTCGTCCGGATGATGCTGGCGGACGAGAGCTGCCAGGCGCTGGTCAATCTCGACCAACTGACTTACGCCGGCAACCTGGAGAACGTCGCGCCGGTGGCGGCCGATCCGCGCTACCGCTTCCTGCGCGGCGACATCTGCGACGCCGCGCTGGTGGATTCCATCCTGGGCGAGTTCGCGCCCGACGCGATCGTGCACTTCGCGGCCGAATCGCACGTGGACCGTGCGATCCTGGCGCCAGCGCCGGTCTTCGAGACGAACTTGAGAGGGACCTTCACGCTGCTCGAGGCGGCGCGGCGCCGTGGCGTGGGGCG
Organism: Bryobacteraceae bacterium; assembly: GCA_050010255.1. GTDB lineage: Bacteria > Acidobacteriota > Terriglobia > Bryobacterales > Bryobacteraceae > JBEKLJ01. The sequence continues at coordinate 3,466 of JBEKLJ010000060.1, read as the reverse complement.
CTTCCTGCATGTCTCCACCGACGAGGTCTACGGCAGCATCCCCGAGCCGCTGGCGGCCACCGAGGATTCGCCGCTGCGGCCCACCAGTCCCTACTCGGCCGCCAAGGCCGGCTCGGATTTGCTGGCGCTCTGCTACTTCGCCACCTACGGCCTGCCGGTCATGGTCAGCCGCGCTTCCAACAACTATGGGCCGTACCAGTTTCCCGAGAAACTCATTCCGCTCATGATCTCCAACGCGCTGGAGGGCCGCCCGCTGCCGGTTTACGGCGACGGCCGCAACGTGCGCGACTGGCTCTACGTGGACGACCATTGCCGGGCGCTGGCCGCCCTGCTCGAAGGCGGACGCGACGGCGAGATCTATAACGTGGGCGGGAACTGCTCGCTCGAGAACCTGGAGGTGGTGCGCCGCATCGCCCGGGCCACCGGCGCCGGCGAGGGCCTCATCCAGTTCGTCGAGGACCGGCCCGGGCACGACCGGCGCTATGCGCTGGCGAGCGACAAGATCGCCCGCCAGACCGGCTGGCGGCCGCAGGTCGGCTTCGAGGAAGGCCTGCCGCTCACCCTCGCCTGGTACCAGCAGAACCGCGGCTGGGTCGAGCGGGTCAGGTCGGGCGAGTACCAGGCCTACTACGCCCGCAACTACGACAACCGCCAGGCCGAGCTGGGCCGCCTCGGGAAGCGATAGCGTATGCGCGTGGCGCTGGATGCCACGCCGCTGGCGCTCGCCAGCGGCGGACTGAGGCGCTACACCTGGGAACTGAGCCGCGCTCTGGCCGAGCAGTTCCCCGAGGACAGCTTCCTGCTGGTCTCCGATCAGCCGTTTGCAGTTCCCGCGCCGGCGCCGCCCAACCTCGCGCGCGGCGGCGGGCCGCGCAACGCCCTCGAGCGCCGCTGGTGGTCTTGGGGGCTGAACCGCGAGCTGGCCCGCTCGCGGGTGGACCTGTTCCACGGCACGAACTTCGAGGCGCCGTACGTGCCGGCGCGGCCCAGCGTGATCACGCTGCACGATCTCTCGCCCTGGATGGACCCCGCATGGCACCAGGGCGCGCGGCGCGTGCGCCGGCGCACGCCGCTGCTGCTGGGGCTGAAGCTGGCGCCCATCGTCATCACGCCGAGCGCGGCCGTCCGGCGGCAGGCCATCGAGCGCTTCCGCATCCATCCTCTGCGCATCCTGGCGGTGCCCGAGGCTGCCGCGGCGCACTTTCGCCCCCAGGAAACCCGCCCCGCCCGGCCGTATTTCCTGTTTGCCGGCACGCTGGAGCCGCGCAAGAACCTCGGTCTCCTGGTCGAGGCCTGGCGCGCCGCGCGCGGAACGAGCCAGGTCGAGCTGGTGCTGGCCGGGCGGCGGCGCGAGGATTTCGGGGCGCTTCCCGCCGAGGCGGGCCTGCGCGTGCTCGGCGAGGTCCCCGACGCCGAGCTGGCGGCGCTCTACTCGGGTGCGCTGGCGTTTCTCTATCCATCGCTCTACGAAGGATTCGGCCTGCCGGTCTTGGAGGCGATGCAGTGCGGCGCGGCGGTCATCGCATCCAGCGATGAGGCCATCGCCGAGGTCGCCTCCGGCGCGGCCGTGCTGCTCGGCGCCGGCGATGCCCGCGCCTGGAGGGAAGCGATGCGGCAGGCCATCGAGCGTCCCGACTGGGTGGCCGATCTGCGGGCACGCTCGCTGGCGCGGGCGCGGGAGTACTCCTGGAGGCGGACGGCGCGTCTTACGAGGGAGGTCTATGAAGAGGCCCGGCGGCAATTCGGCATCTGAGCCAGCAGCGCTGCTGCTGAGCCTGGAAGCGCCATTCCCGGCCGCGGGCGGCGGGGCGCTTCGCACGGCCTCCATCATCGAATACCTGGCCCGCCGCTACGCGGTGGACCTGATTGTCTTCCACGAGCGCGGTGCGCCCGACCCACGGCCGAGCGTGCCGCCGGACCTCGTTCGCGACGTTTACCTGATCGAGCTGCCGCACCATTCCAGAAGGCTCATGCCGCGCGCGGCGCGAAACGCCCTTCGCCTGCTGCTGGGGGTACCCCCGCTCGCGCACCGCTTCTCGGGTTACGGCGGCGCCATAGCGGCCTGCCTCGGGTCGCGCCGCTATCGCGTGGCGTTCATCGAGCACTCCTACTGCGCTCCCTACCTCGAGCAGATCGCCGCGCGGGCCGAGGAGTGCGTTCTCGACCTGCACAACATCGAGTCGGCGCTCTTCGAGCGCTATGCGGCCACCGAGCCCTGGCCGCTGTCGCTGGCCTTCCGGCGCTTCGCGCGCGCCAACCGCCGTCTGGAACGCCAGTGGCTGCCCAGGTTCTCGCGGGTGCTGGTGGCCTCGGAAGACGACCGTGGCCGCGCGCTCGGTCTGGCGCCGCAAGCGAGCGTCGCGGTTTATCCCAATGCGATCCCCGAGGCGCCGCGGCCAGCCGTGCCCGAGGAGAACGTAATCGTCTTCTCGGGCAACCTCGAGTACCAGCCGAACATGTCCGCTGTCCGGTTCTTCGCGAAGCGGATCTGGCCGGCGCTGGAGGCGCGCCACCCCGGGCTGGTCTGGCGCATCGTCGGCAAGAATCCTCACGGCGTGGCCAAGTACGTCGCAGGGCGGCCGCGGATCGAGCTGATCGGGCCGGTGGACGACGCCATCGGGGCGCTGGGGGCCGCCCGCGTCGTCGTTGTTCCGCTGCTGGCGGGCGGCGGAACGCGGCTCAAGATCCTGGAAGCATGGGCCGCCGGGCGCGCCGTGGTCTCGACCACCGTGGGCGCCGAGGGCCTGCCGGCGCGGGACGGCGAGCACCTGCTGATCGCGGACACCGCGGAAACCTTCGCCGCGGCCGTCTCGCGGCTCCTCGATTCGCCCGCCGAGCGCGCGCGGCTGGGCGCCGCCGGCCGCGCTCTCTGCGAGGAGCGGCTGACTTGGCCGCGGGCCTGGGAGGCGCTGGCAAATCTCGGAATCTAGCGGCTCGATTGCAGGCTCGGAAGCCTGACACCTATACTCTAGGTTTGCGGAGAACCCCAGCCGGCGGTGGCCGCACGGCAGGCCGCGCCCCCGCCCGCCTGCTCCAAGGGGACTTCGAGTTGCCTCCAGAGGAATGCCTCAATGCCCGAATCATCCGACCTCACGCGGCGTGACCTGATCAAGACCGCCGGCGCCGGGACCGCCGCGGTTGCCGCCTCCCGCATCGCGGCTCCCGCTATCCAGAAGGTCCAGGCAGCCGGCAATGTCGTCACCTACGGGGTGGTGGGCACGGGCTCGCGCGGCCAGTATCTGCTCAGGCACATGGCGGCGATGGACAGCGCGCGGTGCCTGGCCGTATGCGATATCTGGGAGCCGAACCTGAACCAGGGCGCCAAGATCGCCGGCACCAACCCGGCCAAGTACAAGGACTACCGCGAACTGCTGGCGCGGCCCGACATCGACGCCGTGCTGGTGGTCACGCCCTTGTTCGAGCACTACCCGATCACGCGCGACGCGCTGCTGGCGGGCAAGCACGT
>JBEKLJ010000059.1:0-16671 GCA_050010255.1 Bryobacteraceae bacterium | reverse complement strand
TGCGTTGCGCTCGGGGTGAGTCCTCGATCCGTTACGGACCTGCGGGCTCACCCCGTCGCGCGCCTTGAATCTGCCGGCCTCGCGCGGCGCCTCGCTTCGAACGGTGTGAGAAGATCGGGCTAACGGGGTGCGGCCCGCGCTGGCCGGCGCCGCTTACACCTCCAGGCCCACTGAGCGCATCAGCTCCAGGGCGTTGCTCTTCCGCACCACGCCCGGCCGCAGCAGGTAGTCGAAGGTGATCTTGCCGTCCTCCAGGTGATCCTCGAAGTGGACGTTAGCCGCGCGCGGCGCCAGCACATCGGCAATGTGCGCCAGCGCCAGGTCGTGGGTGGTCAGCAGGCCGATGGCGCCGCGGGCCGCCAGGCTGCGCGCCACCGCCTCGGCCCCGATGCGGCGGTCGTGCGAATTGGTGCCTTGCAGCAGCTCGTCCAGGAGGAAGAGCAACGGGAGCTCGCCCTTGGTCAGCTCCATCAGGCGGTGGATGCGGGTGATCTCGGTGTAGAAGCGGGAGGTGCCGCCCTGGAGCGAGTCCAGCGTGCGGATCGAGGCGCCCACGGCCAGCGGCGCCAGCCGCAGCCGCCGCGCCCGCACCGGCGCGCCGGCCATGGCGAGCACCGCGTTCACTCCCACGGTGCGCAGCAGCGTGCTCTTGCCCGACATGTTCGAGCCGCTGACCACCAGCACCTGCAACTCCGCCGACAGCCGCACGTCGTTGCGCACCGCCCGGCTCTCCGGCAGCAGCGGGTGCGCAAGGCCCTCGCCCTCCAGGCACGGCCCGTCCGAGGCGAACTCCGGGAACGGGTCGGCCGGGTGCTCGTAGGCGTAGCTGGCCAGCGAACACAGCGCCTCCAGCTCGCCGACCGCCTCCAGCCACTGCCGCACCAGGGGGCCCGACTTCTTCCGCCAAGCCTCGATGGCGAACGCCAGTTGCTCACGGTACAGCAGCGGCGGCCCGATGACGCGCATCAGCACATGGTCGGCGGAGGCCAGCAGCTCCATAAGCCGGTTCAGCCTGTGAATGCGGTGCGAGGCCGGCACGCCCTCCACTTTGAGCCGCTCCCGCAGGCCGGCCAGACGCGGCGTCTGGAACGGTTCGCGCTCGAACCACGCCAGCACCCCGGCCAGCAGCTCCAATCCGTAGGCCGGCTCTCCCACCGCCCCGATGACCTTTCGCACGCGCGAGCGCAGCCGCAGGGCAATAACCACCTCCACCACCGCCACCACGAAGAAGAACTCGGGAACCCCCAGGACTGCCCACACCGTCGCGCCGGCAACGGCCAGCGCCGCTAGAACCAGGGCGGCGATCCGCAGTCCGCGCGAGTCTAGCACCAGGGGCTGCTCGGCCCAGCGGGCCAGCAAAGCCGGCTCGATGGCCGAGCGCAGGTCCTCGCCCAGCAGCGCCAGGTGCTCGCGGAGATCCAGGCGCGGCCTCAGCTCGTCGATGGCCGCGTGGCGCGCGCGGACCTCTTTGAGCGGCGCCGGCTCCAACAGCCAGCGCGCCAGGGTCTCCTCGCCTATGCGCAGCCGCGCCGTCGAGAGCAACTCGAACAGCGACCCCTTGCCGAACAGGTCGAGGTCCTCGGCATAGGGATGGTGGGGGTCGTCGAATCGCTCACCGCCCGAGCCCGCGCCGGCCCAGTTCCCCTCCAGACGCGCCAGCCCGCGCTCGTAGAACGCTGCGGCGCGGTCGGCGCACCGTCTGGAGCGGAGCACGCGCGCGTGGAGGACGGCCAGCATGGCGAACGTCGCCCCCGGCGCCGCCAGCCACAGGGGAGACGCCAGCCGCCGGCCGAGCGCCACCCAGGTGATCAGCGCCGCCAGGATCGCCAGGGCCAGCCGTGCGTTGCCCAGGGCGATGTGCTCCCTCCCCAGACGCGCCGAAGCCGCGCGCCAGCGGTCGAACCGCCTTTGGTACTCGGAGCGCGGGCCGGGGTCGGTCTCAGCCATCCTGATAGAATCATAGCCGCTAGCCCGGATGTTTCACCAGCAATCTGCTGCAGCGCGCGATAGGGCCGCATCTACTGCGTTGCGCGCGGCCGGCGTCCTCGATCCGTTACGGACCTGCGGGCGCCGGCCGTCGCGCGCCTTGTATCTGCGGCCCTCTCATCGCGCCTCGCTACGATCGTGGTGAAACATCCGGGCTCGAAACCGGTCCGCGCGGACGAGGCGTCATCCCGCGCGGCGGCGCCGGCCGGGAGCCCTCATCTCTACGGCTTGATCACCAGGCGGTATTCGTCGGATTGGTACCCGCTGTCGGTCTGAACGTGGACAAACTGGAACGGGCCCAGGGGAGCGCCGAAGGAGCGCGGCTTCTGCGAGACCGGTCCCAGACTGAAGCTCACCAGGTACACACCAGAGCCGATGCCGCCGATCGTGACCTCCGTCCCGGCCTTCACGTACACCAGGCGGAGTGCCACTTCCGGAGAGCCCTGCTCAGCCACCCTGACGATGGCATCCTGCACGCCACTGTTGACCACACGGAACCGGCCCACCCCGGAGCGGCCACTCGGGGGTGCCAGCTCGGCGCCGGTTTCGAGCCGCTTCGCCTCCGGCGCGGCTGCCCGGCGCGCCCCGCGCGCCGCCGTCCCGATGGGACGTGCCGGCTCGGGGGGCGGCAGATCCGCAGTCGCCTCCTGGCCCGGCAGGCTGACGGGGCTGGCGGGCAGCACCCGCCGGGTCGCCGCCCCCCCTGTCACGATTTCGAAGAGCAGCGCCCCACCGCCCAACAGCCCACCCGCAATAACCGCCGCCCCGATCACCACCGCGGCGGAGGGCAGGCGCCGCTGAGGCGCACTCGGTGTCACTGGCACGCCCGGTTCCCACTGTCCGGATCCCGGGAGACCAGCAGGGCCAACCGGATGGAGCGGCTTGGCCGGCTCGGAGTGCGCCAACCCTACGACAGGCGCCGGCGCGGAAGGCCCAGCGGTTGCGGCGGGCGTGGCGACCGCGATATACGCCCAGGGAGGCGGCGGCGCGCTAGCCCCCGGGACAGCCTCGGGCGCCGCTTGCGGCGGCACGGCGCTGCCGCCGGCGTGGAGCGGGGCCTCGGACGGCGCCGACCCGCTGCCGGTCTCCCGGTCACCAGCCGCGGCGCCTAGCTGCACCAGCGCCCGGTACGCCTCAATAATCTCTTTGACCTTCTCCTCGGCCTTCAGCTCCAGCCGTGGCGAGTGGGAGAAGCGCTCCGGATCCCAGACGCGCAACAGATCCTGGTACGCCTGCGTAACGTCCTCAGGCGTGGCCGTCGGTTCTAAGTTCAGGACCGCGTAATATCGTTCGGTTGTCTTGTCCATGACCAACAGCCGGTGCGACTCCTGACGAGGATAACCCGAATGGCGCTGCCAGACAACCGGCTCGCCTGCGGCTGGCTCACACCCCGCCCGCTTCAGCTTGGAATGCCCGGAAACCGCTGATTTGGTTTGAGAGGCCTCCCCTGTTCTGTTATCCTCGGTCTTGGGTTCCCCAACAATCTGGTTCCCTACCCAAAGAGGTTCGCATGTCAGGCCATTCAAAATGGGCGACCATCAAGCATAAGAAGGCCGCGACGGATGCCAAGCGCGGGAAAGCCTTCACGCGCGTGATTAAGGAGATCACGATTGCCGCCCGCAGCGGCGGCGACCCGGACTCCAACCCCCGGCTGAGGACGGCCGTTCTGGCGGCGAAGGCAGCCTCCATGCCTGCCGACAACATCAAGCGCGCCATCCAGCGCGGTACCGGCGAACTCGAAGGCGGGCAGATCGAAGAGGTAATGTTCGAAGCCTACGGACCGGCGGGCGTGGCCATCCTGACACAGGTAGCCACCGACAACCGCAACCGCACCGTAAGCGAGATCCGGCACATCTTCACCAAACACGGCGGGAAGCTGGGCGAGCAGGGCAGCGTAGCCCGGCTTTTTGAGCGCAAGAGCCAGATCCTGGTTCCGCAGGAGAGTGTCGCTGAAGAGCGGCTCATGGAGGTCGTCATCGACGCTGGGGCGGAGGACATCCGCGGCGACGGCGCCAGCTGGGAGATCCTCTCCCCACCCGAGGCTCACGAGGCTGTCCTCACGGCCATCCAGAAAGCCCGCATCGAGACCCGCGAAGCGCAGATAGCCATGGTCCCCCTCCTGCTCATCAAGCTCGAGGGCAAGGACGCCCAGACCATGCTGAAGCTCGCCGAGGCGCTCGAGGAACACGATGACGTGCAGAACGTCTGGGCCAACTTCGACATCGACGAGAGCGTCCTGGAGGCCCTGGCGCAATAGCCGCGCGGGACGGTGAATGCGCGTCCTCGGCATCGATTGCGGCACCGAACGCACCGGTTACGGGATCATTGATAGCGACGGCCGCAGCCACCGGCTGGTGGCGGCCGGCGTGATTCGCACCAGCCCGAAGGAGGCGCTGCCCGGCCGGCTGGCCGCCATCGCCCGCCAGTTGAGGGCGGTGGTCCAGGAGAATCGGCCGGAAGCCGCGGCGGTCGAGGAAGTTTTCCACGCCGCGAATGTCCAGACCGCGCTGAAGCTGGCCCAAGTGCGCGGAGCGGCGCTGCTGACGGTGGCCGAGGCGAAGCTGGAGATCGGCGAGTACTCGCCACTGGAAATCAAGACCAGCGTCGTCGGTTACGGCCACGCCGAAAAACACCAGGTGCAACTTATGGTGCGGTCCCTTCTCGGTCTCAAAGCTGAATTGGAGGAGGATGCCGCCGACGCCCTCGCAGCGGCCATCTGCCACGCCACGCACCGGGCTGCGGGAGCGCCCCGATGAAAACCCTCCCGGCCATGTGCCTGTTCGCGGCTCTGCTGGCGGCGGCCGACTTGCCGCACATCACCTACTCGAAGTCTTTCCCCGGAAGCGTGCCGGCCTACGTCGAGATCACCGTCGCCAAAGACGGCAGCTCCACATACAGGGAGGCCGCCGACGACGACAGCCCGCTCCGCTTCCGGCTCACCGAGACCGAAGTCGCCGAGATCTTCGCCCTGGCCGAGAGGCTCGGCTGGTTCTCGCAGCCGCTGGAATCGAGCCTCAAGGTCGCCTTTATGGGGACCAAGATTTTCCGCTTCGAGGACGGCGCCCGCAAGCAGCAGGTGAGCTTCAATTTCTCGCTCGTGCCCGAGGCGCAAAAGCTCTGGGACTGGTTCGAGCGGATCGCCGAGACGGAATCGCTGTTCATCACGCTCGAGCGGACGGCGAAATACGACCGCCTTGGCGTCAACCAGGCGCTGCTTCAGTTGCAGATCTCACAGGAGCACAACCGTCTGGTGGCCGCGCCTCAGTTCCTGCCGCTCCTTGACCGCATCGCCAAGGACGAGCGTTATCTGAACATGGCCCGGGAGCGCGCGGCCAGCCTGGCCGAGCTGTTCCGAAACCCCAAGCCGGCAGGCAGCCAATGAAGTGTCTTCGTGCCGCGTGTGCCCTCGGTTACGCCAGATGAGTTTCCGCCGCATCATCCTGGTGGTTTTCGACAGCCTCGGCGTCGGTGAGGCGCCCGACGCCGCTGAGTACGGCGACTCGGGCAGCGACACGCTCGGTCACATCGCCGCCAGCCGGCCGCTGCAGTTGCCCAACCTGCGCGCGCTCGGAATCGCCAACATCCGCCCGCTGGCGCACCTGGCTCCGGCAGCCGAGCCGCTGGCGTGCTACGGGCGTTGCGCGCCCGCCTCTCCGGGCAAGGACACGACCACCGGACACTGGGAGATCGCCGGTATTCACCTGGAAAGACCCTTCCCGCTGTACCCGAACGGCTTCCCGCCCGAGGTGCTGAACGAGTTCGAGCGGCGCATAGGCCGCCGGGTCCTCGGCAATTGCCCGGCCTCCGGCACCGAGATCATCCAGCGACTCGGCAAGGAGCACATCCGCACCGGCTCGCCGATCGTTTACACCTCGGCGGACAGCGTATTCCAGGTGGCCGCGCACGAGGAAGTGGTTCCGCTCGAGGAGCTGTACCGGATGTGCAAAATCGCCCGCGACATCCTTCGCGGCCCGCACGAGGTCGGGCGCGTGATTGCACGGCCGTTCCTCGGCCGGCCCGGCGCCTTTGAGCGCGACAGCACCGCGCGCCACGACTACGCCGTTCCGCCCCCGGAAGGCATGCTGCTCGACCTTCTGGCGGCCCGCGGCGCGCCGGTCTGGTCCGTCGGAAAGATCCATGACATCTTCCTGGGCCGCGGCATCCTGCACGCGGCGCACACCAAGGACAACGCCGAGGGCATGCGCGAGATCCTGAAGGCCATGAGTGCGGCCCGCGACGGGCTGATCTTCGCGAACCTGGTCGATTTCGACATGCTGTACGGGCATCGCAACGACGTGGAGGGCTACGCGCGGGCGCTCGAGGCTGCCGACGCGTGGATTCCCTCGGCGCTCGAAGCGCTACGCGACGACGATCTCTTCCTCATCACCGCCGATCACGGCAACGATCCCGCCACGCCTTCGAGCGATCACAACCGCGAGTACGTGCCGCTGCTGGCCTACGGGCCCAAGGCCAAGCAGGGCGTCAACCTGGGAACGCGCGCCTCGCTGGCCGATATCGGCCAAACCGTGGCCCACAACTTCGACCTCACTCTCAAGAAAGGAACTAGTTTTCTAGAAGCGATCCTATGAGAACACCGTTAATGGCGGGCAACTGGAAGATGTACAAGACCGCCCAGGATACCCAAGCGTTCTTTGAGAAGTTCCGCTCCCTGGTCGAGAAGACCGAGGGGCGCGGCATAGTCATCTGCCCCACCTTCCCGAACTTGCCGGCCGCGGTCGATTCCACCCGGGGCACGAAGATCGAGATCGGCGGCCAGAACCTCTTCTGGATGAAGGAGGGCGCCTACACGGGCGAGGTTTCCGCTCAGATGCTCGTGGCCGTTGGCGTCAAGTGGGTGATCATCGGCCACAGCGAGCGCCGCCAATACTTCGGCGAGACGGACGAGAGCGTCTACAAACGCACCGTCGCCGCGCTCGAGGCCGGGCTGAACCCCATCGTTTGCGTCGGCGAGCGCCTCCAGGAGCGCGAAGCCGGCCGCACCGAGGCCGTGCTCCAGGCTCAGTTCGAGAACGGCATCGCGAAGCTGACGCCTGAACAGTTCGCCCGCATCGTCATCGCCTACGAGCCGGTCTGGGCCATCGGCACGGGCAAGACTGCGACCCCGGAGATCGCCTCCGCGGCGCACCAGGTGATCCGCTCGCAGGCCGAAGCGGCGTACGGCAAAGAGGCCGCGGGCAGCCTGCGCATTCTATACGGCGGCAGTGTCAAGCCGGACAATGCCAAGACGCTGATGGCGCAGGAAGGCATCGACGGCGTGCTGGTGGGCGGCGCGAGCCTCGACGCGGCTTCGTTCGCAGCCATCGTCAACTACTGACACGCCAACTCGCCCGCATTTCTCGCCACGGCCGCGGCCACAGCGCCGGGCTGCCAGGCTAGCGCGCATCGAGTTGTTGCTTCAGCTCCTCGATCTGCCGCGCGATTTGGGTAAGCCGGGTGAGGACCTGCGCGCCGCGCCCGTAGCCCCCCTGTTCCTTAGCTCGCATGTAGAAGCTGCCACCCGGCTCAAGAACGCAGGAGTCAATCTCATCCAGGCTCGCGAAGCCCTGCCGGTGCGCGACAATCTCCAGCTCGGTTTCCGAGAGCAGCTCTTTGGCCAGCGCGTTGCGCCGGACCTTTCCGTTCTCGATCAGCACGGCCGGCTTGCCCTCCAGCATCTGGTCCAGAGTGCGGTGGCGGAACACGAACCGCAGCACCAGGTAGTTGATGCCGAACAGCGAGAAGGCGCCGATGAGCCCGCCTGTGACGGAGGTGTCGTCGCCGATGATCGCGTTCTGCACCGTGTTGGAGATGGACAGCAGCACCACCAGATCGAATGGGTTTAACTGCGCCAGTTGCCGTTTGCCGAAGATCCGCAAGCACACGACAAGGAAAACGTAGACAATGATCGGGCGCAGGATCTTCGCGGCCACGGCCAGCTTCAGCCCGAACATGTCATCAACGAGGCCTCCAGAAAGTAGGACCAGCATAGCCATACAGTAGCGGTTTCGTCGGCGTCCCGTGTCCCGGGGGCCAGGCTACTCTGTCCCGAGCGTAGCGAGTGGACAGAGCTGCCTGTACCCGTTTTCCCGCGTGAGTACCGCCCAGCCGCGCGGTTAGCGCCGCGGTCAGCGCCGCGGTCGGCACTGGCGGTTCGGGTAAAATGAGAGTTGCTCACCCGTGTTTTCCGGGCCTTTCAATACCGTGATTTCCGCTTGCTCTGGGCCGGCGCCTGCACCTCCAGCATCGGCACCTGGATGCAGAAGCTCGCGCAGAGCTGGCTGGTGCTGCAGATTTCGAACTCGCCGTTCCTGCTAGGACTCGACGCGTGCCTGGGCGAGATCCCGATCCTGCTGTTCTCGCTGCTGGGCGGCGTGGCGGCGGACCGCCGCGACCGCCGCCACATGCTGCTCGCCTCGCAGGTCGTCCAGATGAGCTGCGCGTTCCTCTTGGCCACGCTAGTCGCCCTGCGGGTGGTCCAGGTGTGGCACATTCTTTGTCTGTCGTTCGTGGTTGGGTTGGCACAGGCGTTCGGCGGCCCCGCCTACCAGGCGCTCATCCCGAACTTGGTCAGCATCGAGAACATCTCCAACGCCATCGCGCTCAACTCCATCCAGTTCAACCTCGCGCGGGTCATCGGCCCCGTGCTCGGCGGCATCGCGCTGACCAAGCTCGGGGCCGCGTGGTGCTTCGCCCTCAACGGCGCCTCGTTCGTTGCCGTGATCCTCTCGCTGCTGGCGATCCATCTGCCCTTCACCCCCGGCGCGAGCGGCGCGAGCGTGATGACCAGCATGGCGCAAGGGCTGGACTTCGTGCGGCGGCACCCAGTGATGCCCTCGCTGGTGACGCTGGCCTTCCTTATGACGATGCTCGGCGTGCCGCTGATCGTCTTCCTGCCGGTGTTCGCCCGGGACGTTTTCCGGCAGGGGCCGGGCACCTATACGCTGCTGCTCTCCATCTACGGCGCGGGTGCGATTGCCGGCGCGCTGACGGTGGCGGCCCTGGGCAACGTCAAGCATAAGGGGCGCATTGCGCTCGGCTTCCTGGTGAGCCTGGGCGCGGCGATGGCGGCCTTTTCCCTCTCCGGCCTGCTCTCTCTGAGCTGCGTGTTCCTCTTCTTCGCTGGCGCCTCGCTGGTGTCGGTGCTCTCGCTGGTGAGCTCGCTGGTGCAGGAAATCGCCGCGGACGCGATGCGCGGCCGCGTGATGAGCGTGTACAACGTCGCCTTCCGCGGTGGCATGCCGGTCGGCAGCCTGATCACCGGCTCGCTGGTGCCGCACTTCACCGCCCCGGTCGTGCTGGCCACCAACGGCGCACTGCTTTCGGTGCTCGGAATCTACCTGCTCGCCGCCCGCAAGCGCCTGGTTTCGTCGTGAACCTTGCCGTGCAAACGCGCGCGTCCGCCCTTTAGAATTGAAGGGACGGAAAGCACCACCTCATGACGCCATGGAGCGCAATCCTCGCCGCGGCCCTCCTAGCCGTCTCCGCGTCAGACCGCGGGCAACTGGAGGACGCGCGCGACCGGCAGGACCGCGCCTACCTCCGGCGCACGGCGGACGAGCTGGCCGGAGCGGCCCGGAAGGCGCCGAGCGACGCCCGGGCGCAGTACCGGCTGGCGCTGGCGCAGTCTTACGTGGCCGAAGTCGCCCTGGAACTGCATGACAAGGATGGCGCCAGAAGCGCGGCCGAAACCGGAATCCGCGCCGCAGAGAAGGCCGTGGCACTTCAGCCCAACGTGGCCGAACACTATCGCATCCTGGGCACGCTGTGCGGGCAAGCCATTCCGGCGAACCTGTGGCTGGCCTTCAAGTACGGCCACTGCGCGCGCGCGGCCATCGACAAGGCGCTCCAGCTCGATCCGCAATCCGCCCGCGCCTACCTCAGCCGGGGCGTCGGCAACTATTACCTGCCGCCTGCGCTCGGCGGCGGCATCGAGCTCGCCATCCGGGACTTTGAAAGAGCGCTCCAACTCGATCCGCAGTCGGCCGACGCCTCTCTGTGGCTCGGGATCGCGCTCAGAAGAGCACACCGCAATGCTGAAGCGCGCAAGGAGATCTCAAAATCGCTAGCCTTGAACCCCCGTCGGATCTGGGCCCGGCAGCAACTCGAGAAGACCCCGGCGCAATGACCGCCGCCGGCGCCGCCGCCCGGCACGCGCGCGCGCGCCTGCTGGTCGCCTTCTCGATCGTTGCACTCACCTTCCTCGGCTTTTATTCGATCCCGGGTCACACCTTCCTCCAGTCGGACAGTCAGATCTACCTTCCGATCCTGGAGCACCTGCGGGACCCGAGCGTCCTGGGGCGCGATCTGGTGGCGCAGGATCCGCACATCTCCTTCACCGTCTACGACGAGATGGCGCTCCTGCTGCGGCGGCTGACGGGCCTCGACTTCCATGCCGTCCTGGTGCTCCAGCAGCTCGTCTGCCGCGCGCTGGCGCTGCTGGGCATCTACCTGCTGGCCACTTCGCTCCAGCTGCGGATGCGCGCCGCCTTGCTGGTCGTGGCGGCGTTTTCGCTCGGCGCCACCATCTGGGGCCCGGCGGTGCTGACCATCGAGTACGAGCCGGTGCCGCGCGGCTTTGCCGTCGCACTGCTGCTGTTGGCCCTCGGCCTGGTCGCGCACGGACGGAACCTGGCGGCCGGCGTCGCCGCCACGGCTGCCTTTCTCTATCACCCGCCTTCGGTGGCGCCGTTCTGGGCCGTCTACTTCGCCCTCGCGCTCTGGCCCGCCAGACCCGCCGTCATGAGGCGGCGCATCCTCGGCCTGGTGCCGATGCTCGCCGGCGCGGCCGTGCTGCTGGTTCTCTGCCGGATGCAGCCCGCCATGGGCGAGCCACAGGCCCTGTGGGGCACGGTCAGCCCCGAGCTGGAGCGCATCCAGCGCCTGCGCGCGCCCTATAACTGGCTCTCGACGTGGTCGGGGTATACATTTACGCACTACCTCTTCCTGTGGGCGGCGTCGCTGGCCGCCTTCTGGCGGGTGCGGAAGTGGGCCTCGCAGGATCTCCGCTTTTTCCTCACCGGCCTGCCGCTCTACGGCATCCTGATGCTGCCGGTCTCTTACGTTCTGCTGGAGAGGATGAAGTGGATCGCCATTCCGCAGCTCCAGCCCGCCCGCGCGCTGCTGTTCGTGACCGCCATGGCGGTCATCTCCGGCGCCGTCGCCGGGGTGAAGGCAGCCGGCGAGCGGCGCTATTGGGAGAGCGCCCTGTGGTTCCTGGTGGTCTTCGCCGTGCCGGCCCAGACGCGCGTCCTGAGCTTGCTCACGCCCGATTTGTCCGATCCGCTGATCCGCGCGCGCCTGCTGGTCGTCGCCGGTCTGGCCATCTTGGCGACCGTAGCCCTGTGGGCGCTGGCCGCCAACAAGCGCTGGGCGCTCGCGCCCTGGGCGCTGGCTATCCTTCTGCCCTTCTACGCCCTCCCACACTGGGCTCGCGTACAGAACTACGGCCCGCTCGACAGCCCGGACCTTCAACAGCTATCGGCCTGGGCGCGCGCCTCGACCCCGTGCGATGCGGTGTTCTTCTTCCCCGAAGCCGGCCTCGATCTCTCGCCGGGCGTGTTCCGCGCCAGCGCCCTGCGCGCGGTCTACGTAGACTGGAAAAGCGGCGGGCAGGTAAACTTCCTAAAAGGGTTTGCGCAGGAATGGTGGTCAAGGTGGCAGAAGGCCGACGCGGATGCGTATCCCGGCTCCGGCCTGGCCCGCTACCGCTCGCTCGGCATCGACTACATCGTGCTCGGGCGGGGCCACCCGCTCGCCGGGAGCGCGCCCATGTTCGAGAATGCGCGCTTTGCGGCCTATGACACACGTGAGGCCGCAACTCAGGCCTCGCAGAATACGTCCGGAGGAACATGAAGAGGCTTCTTCTCGCGTGTTTGTTGCCTGTTTCGCTGGCGTTCGCCGGCGAGTTGATCTCGGTGGGCGTCAAAGGCGGGGTGCCCTTCACCGACGCTTTCAAGACCGCCTCGACGGGCCAGTTGCAGTACGTGCAGCATACCCAGCGGTATACCGTCGGGCCGACGTTGGACATCAATTTGCCGGCCGGTTTCGGCATCGAGGCCGATCTGCTCTACCGGCGCCTCCGCTACGACTCCAGCGGCGAGTTGTCAGGCTTATCCAGGTCCTCGGCAACCACCGCCAATGCCTGGGACCTTCCGCTGCTGCTGAAGTGGCGGCCGTGGCCCACGCCGCTGGTGAAGCCTTACATCTCGGCCGGGCCGACCTTCCGCGGCCTGACGAACCTGAAGCAGCGCATCCAGCTCTTCGCCTCGCCCAGTCAATCGACGACCACGACGACGAACGAGCCGGACGAGCTCAGTCGTCGCTTCAACACGGGTTTCACGCTCAGCGCCGGTTTGCAGTTGGGAGCGGCGGGAGTCCGGCTCTCGCCGGAGGTGCGCTACACGCGCTGGGGCTGGAGGAGTTTCAGCGAGATCAGCGGTCTGCTCAAGTCCAACTCCAGCCAGCTCGACTTCCTGGTGGGCCTGACGTTCTGAAGTCTGCCGCCACGCGGCGCGGTTAGCTCCGCGGGGGACATCACTGCCTGTCGCGGCGCCCGGGTTTCAGCGGGCCAGGCGGCGCCCGGGTTTCAGCGGGCCAGGTCGATGCCCAGCTTCCTCAGCTCTTCGGCGTAGTAGCGGCGCAACAGCAGGTCCCACTCCTCGCTGCCCTCGGGAATCTCGCGCTTCTGCGAGCGGATCTTCTGCCGCGCCGCGCGGTCCACCTTCTCCTCGCTCTGGAGCAGGTCGGTGATCAGCCGGACGATGTCCAGCCGCACCTCGTTGGGCTGCTTCTTGAGCCGGACCTGGCGCGCCTTCCGCAGCGCCAACACCAGCTTGTGCGAGAGGTCGATGACCTTGTCGCGCGACAGCTTCATCTCGTCGCCCGTGTCGCGGCCGGCGGCGCGGATCACCTTGCGCTGCGCGATCAGCGTGTTCTTGATTCGCCGGAACATCTCCTGGTAGCTGACGCCCTCGCGCCGCATGTAGTCGCTGTACTCGCTGAGGATCTCGCGCACCTCGTCGTTCAGCCGGTCCTCCACCTGGAGCTCCGTAGTGATCACGCTGCCGACGAGCTCGGCCACCACCTGCGGCTCGACCGTCTCCATCATCGACGGCGTCAGCTTCTTGACGAGTTCCCGCGCGAGATAGGCGACAAATTCCCTGGCTAACAGCATTCCTTGAGCTCAGCGGGCCGAAACGCCGGCGCGTTCCGTCCCGCGCTCTAAACAAATATAACCTTGATTTCGGGCCCGCGCACGGCCGCGGCCGGCCGGAGCGGTTCCCCCCGGGGCCGCCCGGCGGCGCGGCGCCGCGCTACACGCCCGAGACCTGCACGGCCAGAGAGCGGCTGCGCGGCCCGTCAAACTCGGCGAAGATGATGCTCTGCCAGGTTCCCAGCAGCACGCCGGCGTTGCGCACCTGGAGGCACAGCGTCTGCCCCATCATCATCCCCCGGAGGTGCGAATCCGCGTTCGAGCGCTCGCAGTCGGAGTGTTGCGGATCGTTGTGCCGCCAGTACCGTTCCGCCGGCGCGATCTGCTCGAAGAATGTCCGCACGTCCTCCAACAGCGCCTCCTGCCACTCGTTCAGGAACACCGCCGTAGTGGTGTGAAGCGATTGCAGATGAACAAAGCCCTCGCGGATTCCGCTCTTGCGCACGATGTCGTTGATCCGGTCGGTGATATTCACCAACTCCAGCCGTTCGCCGGTCGCCCACTCGATCACGCGGTGGAAGACCTTGTAAACGCCCTCCTTGGAGGGACGAAGGGCCTGCTCCAGCGAGAGCACCGGTCCCGCTGACCCGGCGCGAAGGTTCGGTGTGCTCATATACTCCTTCAGCAGTCCAGTATGAGTGCTGTCTCCCAGGCCCGAAATGCCTCTGAGTGCCTTCTTCAATTATAGCCCGGTGACTCACGCGGGCGCGGCTGTCCCGTAGCGGCGCGCGACGTAGTCTTCCAGAATCGCGATGAACTCCGCGGCGATGCGCTCGCCGCGCAGCGTCGTCAGCAGCCGGCCGTCCACGTACACCGGCGCCTTGGGTTCCTCGGACGTCCCCGGCAGCGAGATGCCGATATCGGCGTGCTTGGATTCCCCCGGGCCATTCACCACGCAGCCCATCACCGCCACGCGCAGGTTCTCGACGCCGGGGTGCCGCTCCTTCCAAACCGGCATCCGCTCGCGCAAGTAGGTCTCGATCTGCGCGGCCAGCTCCTGAAAGAAGGTGCTCGTCGTGCGCCCGCATCCCGGGCAGGCCGTCACCTGCGGCATGAAGCTGCGGATGCCCAGCGCTTGCAGGATCTGCTGGCAGACCAGGACCTCTTCGGTGCGGTCCCCGTTGGGCGCGGGCGTCAGCGAGGCGCGGATGGTGTCTCCGATTCCCTCGTGGAGCAGAATCGCAATCGCCGCGGTCGTGGACACGATGCCTTTCGATCCCAGCCCGGCCTCGGTCAACCCGAGGTGCAGCGGGTAGTCGCTGCGCGCCCCCAGCGCGTGGTACACCTCCACCAGCTCCTCGACGCCGCTGAGCTTCGCGCTGAGGATGATGCGGTTGTGAGGGAGACCGTAGCGCTCGGCCGCCTCGGCCGACTCGAGCGCGCTCGCCGCCATCGCCTCCAGCATCACCGCGCGGCCCTCCTTCGGCCGCGGCAGCCGCGCGTTCGAGTCCATCAGCCGCGCCAGCAGGTTCTGGTCGAGCGAGCCCCAGTTGACTCCGATCCTCACCGGCCGGCCGTACTCAATCGCCGCCTCGATCATCGTGCGGAAGTTGCCGTCGTGCTGGCGCCCGATGTTGACGTTGCCGGGATTAATGCGGTATTTGGCGAGCGCCCGCGCGCAATCCGGATACTTTTTCAGCAGGATGTGCCCGTTGTAGTGGAAATCCCCGATGATCGGCACGCGGATTCCGGCGCCCTCGAGCCGCGCCGCGATCGCCGGCACGGCCCGCGCCGCCTCCTCCGTGTTCACCGTCACCCGGACCAGTTCGGAGCCGGCGCGCGCCAGCGCGGTCACTTGGCTGGCCGTGGCTTCCACGTCCGCCGTGTCCGTGTTGGTCATCGACTGCACGGCCACGGGATGGCCCGCTCCGATCTCGACCCCTCCGACATCGGTCACCACGGTCGCGCGTCGCGGCTCAAGCCCCATCAAGTCCTCCGGAATCTTCATTGTAGCAACCCCACCTTACCGGCCTCGCCCCACTGGACCGCGAAGGCCGATGGCTTTTGGGTTGACTTCGCCGGCGCCCCTCTCTTATCCTTGACCTAGGGCGTGATTCTCGAGGGGCTGGTCACTTCCACCGCCCTGTCGCGGGCTTCTCTCCCACCGAGAAGAACGAACCCTTCGGATCCGGACGCCGGCCGCTGGGCAGCCGCCGGCGCCTGACAATAAGCGGGAGAGTCCACGCGGGCGCCCGCCAGAGGGGATGGTGAGATGTCAAACCAAGGCACACAGACTAGAATTGTCTTGCTCGGTCTCGACGACGCTTTGGCCGCCGAGCTAGCCAGCGCGCTGGCCGGCCGCGAGTGGGTTGTCTACGCGCGACCCTTCTTGTCCCCACGCGAATGTCTGGGCGTGGTTCAGCAGGTGCGCGCCGACCTGATCTTCTGCTCCGCGGAGCGCGAGCGCTATCTGGCGCTGCTGGAAGCCTTCGCCGGGCGCAAGCTCGATTTGCCCGTGGTGGTGGTCAGCCGCAGGCCGGAGGTCTCCGAGTGGCTCGACGCCATCGAGGCCGGCGCGTCAGACTACTGCGCCTCGCCGTTTGAAGCGACGCACCTGCGGTGGATTCTCGACTCCGTACTCAACCACCGTTCGGCTCCTGAACTTTATCGCGCCGCCAGTTGAGCGCGGCGCCGCCAGCGCTGTCCCAAACCGAAAACGGGGCCAGGCTACTCTGTCCCAAGCGCAGCGCGTGGACAGAGCTGCCTGTACCCGTTTTCCCCCGAGTGCGACGAAACGCTTCTGCGCCACAGGCGCAATGCCGCGCGGTTAGCGCCCCTTTCACCGTCGTCCACTCTGAGCCGCTGTTATACTGGGCTCAGGAGCTTGGATCCAGCTTGTCTTTCCCGCGATATCTGCGTCTGTTCGCGCACTGCCAACTCTTGCCAGCCCTCGAGAGCAGCGAGGAGACCCTCGTCGGCGGGCAGGCGGTGCTGGAAGGCGTCATGATGCGCGCTCCGCACAGTTACTGCGTCGCCGTCCGCAAGCCGGACGGTCGCATCGTCACCGACGAGCAGCCCCTGGCCAAGCTCTCGGAGAAGCACCCGCTCTTCCGTTACCCGGTGCTGCGCGGGGTGGGCACGCTCGGCCAGGCGATGGCGCTGGGCATCAAGGCACTCAAGTTCTCAACCAATGCCGCGCTGGACGAAGGCCGGCCGGAGGCCGGGAAACGGGAACTTTCCTCCTGGGTGCTGGCGCTGAATCTGGCCTTTTCACTGGCCTTCTTCGTCTTCCTGTACAAGTTCGTGCCGCTCTACCTGGTCACGGCGCTCGGCAAGCAGCTCCCCTCGTTTCAGAACCGGATCCTGTTCAACGCTACCGATGGCGTCATCCGCATCGCCATATTCGTCGGCTTCCTGCTGCTCATCTCGCGCTGGGAAGAGATGCGCCGCGTCTTCGAGTATCACGGCGCCGAGCATCGCGTGGTCTTCAACTTCGAGTCCGGCCAGCCGGTCACGGTGGCCAACGCCCGGTC
>JBEKLJ010000058.1:0-16784 GCA_050010255.1 Bryobacteraceae bacterium | reverse complement strand
TGCGCGCCTGTTTACAGAAGGGTGAAACCGCGACCAAATACTCCAACGTATTCGACTTGAGGTCACGCGACATCTTTCTTTTCCAATACCCGGAGCGCGACGACAGTGTCAGGCTCAATCTGGATGCGGAGCTCGCAAAGGGAGCGCACTACTACGACATCCCCCAGATCCGCCAGCAGCTAACCCAGGCGCCCGTACCGCTGCTCAACAACATGAGGCGTTTCTTTCTGGACGAGTTCAAACCGATTCCCGACCGGGAACCCAATGTCACTGAGCGGCTCCGCGCCATCATTCAGGATGCGATGAGGGGCGCCATGCGGCCCGACGACTTCAGTGTTGAATTCTGGAGGGGACTCTCTGCCGCACAGAAGGAAATTCAAGCCGACATGAAGAGGCAAGGCGACCTTGTGTCGTTGACACTCGTTGATCGCAGGGCTGAGGGTAGCAGGCGCAGCTATCGCTACATCGTGGAGTTCAAGAATGTTAGGGCGCTCCAGCGCTTTGTCCTCGATGAACATAACAGAGTAGCGCTGATCCAATCGGAAGGCGGTGAGCGGAACCCCGACGCTCCCGATGAAGCTCCGCGCTTCTAGGTTCTTAAAGAGGAGTTCTCACAGGCGCGCAAGGGAGCGGTCAAGCAACTTCGGGCACAACGGCTGGCGCAGCCGGTGATCGGACCCAAGCGGCGTGCGGATGTAGCGGACGGCCTTGGGGAGGCCGCCGCGCGTTTATTGCCGGCCGAGGCGCTTGACCGCCTGCCCCGCCACCCCCGCCAGCATCTGGCGCACCGTGAGGCGCGTCAGCGGGTGCCGCAGGTCCGGGGCGAGTTCCGCCAGCGGCTCCAGCACGAACCGGCGCTCGGCCAGCCGCGGGTGCGGGAGCTCCAGCTCCTTGGTCCTGACGATCGTCTCCCCGCAGAGCAGGATGTCGATGTCGATTGTTCGGGGGCCTTTCGGGCGCAGCCGCTTGCGGCCCATCTCGAGCTCGACCTTCTGCACGCGCGCCAGCAGTTGCCGAGGGAAAAGGTCCGTTTCGGCCTCGATGACCTGGTTCAAGAACCAGGGCTGGTTCGGCGCGTCCCGCGGCTTGGTCTCGTAAATCGAAGACCGCCGCGAAACACGCACGCCCGCCGCTTCGAGCCGCGCGATGGCCTGGCGCAGGTTCTCTTGGCGGTCGCCGAGGTTAGAGCCGAGCGAGAGGTAAACGGTGCGCATGACGTTGGGTGTACGCGGTCGCAGCTCCACAAGCCGACGCTACCGTCCTGGCGGAGCCGCGCGGCTAGCCTCGGAGGCTGCCGCTCTGCCAGCCGCGTCCCAGGTCTCGCTCACGCTTCTCCCCTGCTTGAGGAAAACCTCCAGACGGAATCGCACCTGGTTGGTGAGCTTCCTGTAGATCACGCTGCCGCGTTGAAGCTGGACCGCAGTGAGGTCCAGGCCGCGGCTCTGTTCGCCGTCGCTGATGGACAGCCGAGCGCCCTCGGCCAGCGCGACGGGAGGCGCCTGGCGGTCCCAGATCAGATGCAGGCTGTCGGCGTACTCGACCACGGTGAGCGAAAGCGCGTAGGGATCGCGCGGCGGCGGCTGCGGGGGTGAGAGCCGGTTGAGCTCGCGAGAGGAGACGAAACCCAGAAGCCCCGCGGCCGCCAGCAGGCAGGCCAGCAGCGGGCCCTGCACCCACCAGGAGCACCACAGCAGACGAAGGCGCGTGGAGGGAAGCGAAGCATCGGCCACCGGCGCGGGCAAAGGCTCCGGAGCCGCCTCGGGCGCAGGCTCCTCAACTCCGCGCTCGGGAACGCCAGCGGGCGCAGGCTCCTCAACTCCGCGCTCGGGAACGCCAGCGGGCGCAGGCTCCTCGGCTTCGCGCTCGGGAACGCCAGCAGGTACAGGCTCCTCGGCCTCGCGCTCGGGAACGCCAGCCGGCGCAGGCCCATCGGCTTGGCGCTCGGGAACGCCAGCAGGCGCCACGGGCCCGAGCATCCGGACGCTGCGGCGTTTCCGCAGGATCTCGAACTCCAGGTAGCTGGATTCCGAACGGACCGCGCCGCCTTCCCAGAAGAAGAACCCGCCCAGGTCCGGCCGAAGCGGGCGGGGCTTCAGCAAGAGGGCGACGCCCGCCGGCCCGGGAAACAGTTCCGAGAGGAGCAGCAGGTCATCGGCATCCAGGCCGAGGCCCTTCCGGGCGTGAGTGCGGTAGAAGCCCAGCGCGCGTTGCCCGCCCGACCGGTTCCGATCCTCGATCGCGGCGCCGAACCTAAGCCAGTCGGCGTGACCGAGGGAGTAAGTCGGACCGAAGAAGTACCGGCACGGCACGTCGGCGGCGCCGTCGATGCGGATGCGGATCCCGTCCTGCTCGTCCACGGTTCCCAGGAGCATGCCGCCGACCTCGGGTCGCCTGCGTCCGGGCCACGCCCGGCCGTGCCGCTCCAGGATCTCCTCGAGCACGCCGTAGGCGATCCAGATCGAGACAGACCCATCTGGCGCCCTCCACTCAAACCACTCGGCGGCATCGGGATGTGGCGCCCCCATGAGCCTGATCATGGCGCTCGGTACGTCAGGTCCATCGTAGTGGCTCCCGCCTGGAAACACAAGAGCGAGCGTTCTCCAATGCGGGATGAGCCTGTAATCTGTCCGCAGGCCGACACGGCTCCTGTCGTAGCGCACGCTTCAGCGTGCCGCGTCGGCAGTCGTGCCGACGCCTGGCACAACGCTTCCCGGACAGGTCCCCGTACTCGCCTCCGGGCGCCGGCCGTCGCGCGCGCCCTGCGGCATCGCTTGATGCTTTTGCGGCCCTCTCATCGCGCCTCGCCACGGTCGTGGTGAGAAAAGCGGGCTACAATGAACAGTCGCACGTTCAGAACCCATCGCCTTCGGGATATGCTGGGAGCTGTGATCGTGCGGCCGGAACCGGATGGGCGGTTTCGCCAAGCGTCGAGGAATCCTGTAAAGCAGGACCTATACCTATGAATCGAACACTCAGAACGGTTGTTGTAGCCCTCCTGGCGGCCGTGGCATTGCAGTTCACGGCAGGGGCTCGGAATGCGCAGGGCAAGCGGCCGTCGTCTGTGCCCTACACCTGGAAAGGCGTGCAAATCGTGGGCGGCGGGTTCGTCACCGGCATCGTTTTTCACCCGACGGCAGGAGGCGTGCGTTACTGTCGCACGGACATCGGAGGCGCCTATCGTTGGAATGACGGGAGTAAGCGATGGGAGCCGCTGCTCGACTGGCTGTCCTACGAAGACACTAACCTGATGGGGGTCGAGAGCATCGCGCTCGATCCGTCCGATTCAAGTCGCGTGTACCTGGCGTGCGGCACTTACACCGATTCTAAGACACACAACGGCGCGATCCTGCGCTCCAGCAACCGCGGCAGGACGTTCCAGCGTACGAACATGCCCTTCAAGATGGGCGGCAATGAGAACGGCCGCGGCAACGGCGAGCGCATGGCCGTCGATCCCAACGACGGCAACGTGATCTATCTCGGCACGCGCCACGCCGGCCTGTGGCGAAGCACAGATCGTGCAGTGACGTGGAGGAGAGTCGAAAGCTTCCCGGATGTAACCGAAGCGCCGCCGCCCGGCCAAAGCCAGGAAAGCTGGGGGAATCGCATGAGCGGCATTGTGTTCGCCGTCTTGGATCCCCGCAGCGGGTCACGAGGCAGGGCCAGCTCGACCATCTACGTCGGCGCTTCGCTGATGGGAAGGGACAACCTGTTCCGCAGCACCGACGGCGGCAAGACCTGGCAGCCAGTGCCGGGTCAGCCGGCTCAGTATCGGCCGAACCACGCCGTGCTGGCCTCCGACGGGACGCTGTACCTGTCTTACGGCACCGATCCCGGTCCCTGGCCGATGACCAACGGCGGGGTGTGGAAGTTCAACACCAACACCGGCGGGTGGACTGACATCACGCCGGACAGGCCTGCCCCCGATAGCGGGAAGGCGTTTGGCTATGCCGCCGTTTCCGCCGATGCGCACAATCCCCAAGTGGTCATCGCCAGCTCGTTTTATCGCCCGGGCAGTGCCGGTGGGGAGGACATCTTCCGCAGTATCGACGGCGGCAGGACCTGGAAGCCGGTATTCGGGGGAGGCGGTACCTACGATTTTTCCCTGGCACCTTACGTAT
This sequence comes from Bryobacteraceae bacterium, assembly GCA_050010255.1. GTDB lineage: Bacteria > Acidobacteriota > Terriglobia > Bryobacterales > Bryobacteraceae > JBEKLJ01. Next base: position 12,666 of record JBEKLJ010000058.1, on the reverse strand, counting down.
CCGCCACGCCGATTCATTGGCTGTTCGATATCGAGATCGATCCAGCCGACCCCGATCATGCGATGTTTACCACCGGTTATGGCGGTTACGAGACGTTCAACTTGCGGGCCGTTGACGCCGGCAGGCCAACCAGGTGGAGCGTCATGAGCACGGGCATCGAGGAGACGGTGGCGCTCGACCTGCTCAGCCCTCCGCAAGGCGCGCACCTGCTCACCGCGGTTGGAGATTACGGCGGATTCGTGCACTGGGATTTGGACAAGCCCGCCCCCGAAGGCAGTTACGACCACCCGCACTTCGGCAACACCAACGGCGTGGCCTGCGCCGAGAACAAACCGGAGGTCATTGTCCGCGTGGGCAGGGCTTCGAACCATCGCGGCGGCGGCAACATCGGTTACTCGTTGGATGGCGGCAAGTCCTGGCAGCCAACGGCATCCACCCCGCAACCCGATAGCCGGCTGGGGCACGTCGCGGTCTCTTCCGACGGAACCACCTGGGTCTGGACGCCGGAGGGGAGCCCGGTGAGCTTCACCCGAGACCGCGGTGCGACATGGACGCAGTCCCTCGGTATCCCCCGTAATACGCGCGTCATTGCCGACCGCGTCAATCCGCGGAAGTTCTACGCGATGGCTTTGTTTGACGGACAGCTCTTCGTCAGCAGCGACGGAGGAGCGGCTTTTGACGCGCAGCCCATGAATCTGCCGGATGGATTACCGCAGCGCAGCGGGGAGTCTGGACACGAGCGCCTCGGAAAGCGTGGAGACGAACGTGGCGGGCAGGACCGCATCTACGCCACGCCCGGCAGAGAAGGAGACCTCTGGCTCGCTGCGTTTAACGGGCTTTATCACTCCACCAACACCGGCAAGACCTTCGTCAGACTCGGCGGTGTGCAGGAGATTCACGCTTTCGGTTTCGGTAAAGGGGCGCCCGGCGCCGCCTATTCCGCGCTGTATTTGATTGGCGTCGTAGATGGCGTCCGGGGCATCTTCCGTTCCGATAACACCGCAGGGAGCTGGGTTCGCATCAATGACGATCAGCACCAGTGGGGACTGCTGCTGCACATCACCGGTGATCCAAAGCTCTACGGCCGAGTTTATGTCGGCACGCATGGACGCGGAACGGTTTACGGCGACCCGGTGAAGGCGCGGAACTGAAGCAGAACGCGCTGCACCTCAGCGAACCGCGCTGCACCTCGGTGAACCGCCCCGCCCGCGCTTACTGCGGCCCGGTGGAGACCTGCGCCAGGGCGCGCTGGGTGGCTTCGAGCAGGGCATCCGGCCCGACCGGCGCGCCGGTGGCGCCCTTCATCCACAGGTCAGGCGCGATGGACCCTTGCCGCGTCACCCTCTCCACCTCCGGCCCGATCTTCCCCACCGCGCGCATGTGCTCCTCGAGCTGGTGCGCGATCAGGTGGCCGATGGGGTAGTCGGGCAGGTAGAGGAACGAGTCGATCATGTGCGAGTAGATGCCCAGCAGCACCACGTCGCGAGCGCCGAACACCGGCGCGTAGTATTTGTTCCAGACGTCCGTCGAGATCCGGATCACGGCGTCCTTAAGCTCGGCGGGGGTGGCGGCGGGATGGTCGTACATCCAGTGCCAGACGGCCATATCGACGAGCGCCACGCCGGCTATCTCGTACGCCGCCCAGTAGTCGTTCAGCGTCCCCAGCGCCTGCTCGCGCGGGCCGGGGCTGGAGAGGCCGAGCAGCTCCAGGTCCTTACCCTGGAAGACAAACGCGATGGCTTCGGTGAAGGCCGTGTTGGGGACGCCGTTCAGCAGCCAGTGATCCACGCGCCGGAGCGAGAAGGTCTGCTCGACGTTGTGGCCCATCTCGTGGACGGCGATGTTGTAGCCCTTGTAGTCCATGCCGTTCGGGCCCACGCGGGTGCGCAGATGGGCGCGCTCCGAGCGCAACTGCGCGCCCCAGGCATGTCCCGAGCCGCGCGCCGGGTCCACCACGATGCGGTCCGCCAGGTAGCGCGCAGTCTCCGGGCTGAAACCCAGCGCCTCGAACATGCGCGGCATGTCCTTGTGGTAGGCCTCGGGGGTGGGGTAGCGCTGGCGCGTGATCGCGTCCAATTGCGGCTCGGTGTATGTCCCTTGCGGCTTGAAGCCGCTGTACCAGATGTCGAACGGCTCCAGCGGCCGCCCCAGCCGCTGCTGGATGAGCGCGGCGACCTTGGGGGCGAGCGGCGAGGTCAACACCCGCTCGAACATCGCCCGCACGCGGTCCTCGGGCAGCTCGCGCGCCTCGTTGAACATTCGCGCCATGTGGGTGGGCGCGATGGGCGAGTAGGGGTCCATCTGCCTCACGGCGCGGTACGCCCCCAGTAGCATGGCATAGCGCGTGTCCGGCTCCGCATCGCCCGCCACCTTCTGCCCCGGCGCCGGCGCGCCGCCGTCGTCGCGGACCTCGGAGGGGCGCACGGCATTGGTGTACGGATTCCAGTCCGCCCCGGGATTGTTGATGACCACCTTGGGGATGGTCTGCCGCACGATGTCCTCCATCACGCGCGCGATCATGCGCTGGCGCGGCAGGCTGTCCGGTTGCGCATAATCGGCCCTGATCTGGTCGCGCAGGTTCCAGTGCGCGAGCAGCCGCATCCCCGCCGGGAACAGCCGCCGGCCCTGGTCATCCAGCAGGTGGTACATCCAGATGTTGTACTCGGCGATGTACTGCTCGGACTGGGCCCGGGCCTGGGCAATGGCCTGATGCACCGGAGCGGGGACCCGGCGCGAGAAGCGCTGCGCCAGCCGCACCTCGGCCCACTGCCGGCGCGTCCAGCGCTCGCCGTTCGCCAGGCGCTCCTCCAGCGTGGTCAGCGGGAAGTTCAGCAGGACGGCGAAGGCCAGCTTGTTGCTGAAAAGATCCTCGCTGACGTGGGCCCCGGGATCGTAACCGGCCAGCGTCTCGTCGTAAGGCATGATGGGCCCCAGATCGAGATCCACCTGCGTGCGGAAGGCGCGCACAATCTCCAGCATGTGGCCATCAAGCTGCTCGGACAGCGTCTCACAGCGGGTGAAGAGCGTGTCCAGGGCCGCCTGATCGCCGGCGAAGTTCCGGCGGATGAAGTCCTCGAAGACCGCGGCGTCTCCGTCGCCGGCCCGCCAGAACTCGCTCACCTGCTTGAGGCCGCGCTGGAGGCGCCCGCGCTGCGTCTCGCCGTAGCGCACCACCAGCTCCTGTTCGAGCTTCGCGACGGAATCCTTGATCCACGCCGGCTGGCCGGCGTTGGGCTGGGCCAGCAACGGCAAGCCGAGCAGCACGCAGCCAACCAGAACCGACGGGCAGATAAGCGATCCAGACATAGTCACGCCTCCTCTTTGAATGTCACGCGCTTGGCGCAGCGCACAGTATAGCGCGGCCGCCGGGCGGGCGGCGCCTGCCGCGCGTTCAGCGCCTGACCGCGGGTTTCGGCGCCGGCGGCGCCATGGGCCGCGTGCCCAGGTCCGGCGTCGCCCAGTAGCCCGTGCGGGTGCGCACGGTCAGGCGCCCCCCTCCCTCCGCCGTCACCCGGATCTGGCGGAAGCGGCCATCGAGCTTGGGGTTCGAGGGCGTGTAGGCGAGAATGTACTGGTTGCGGATGTCGTGCGCCACCTCGAGCGCGATGCGGCCGGCCTCGCCGACCTCGGCCGGATACCAGGCCTGGCCGCCGGTGGCGCGCGTGATCTCGTCCAGCTCGCGCTCGGCGCGCCGGGCGGCGGCGTGTTCCTCTTCCGACAGCAGGCCGATGACGTAGACCAGCACCTCGCTCTGCTGCGCCTCGCGCACCACTTCCGGCAGCGTGGCCCCGCTCATGTTGTCCTCGCCGTCGGTGATCACCACCAGCACCTTCTTGTCGTTCCGGCCCTTCGCCTTGGCGTAGCGGATGCCCGCCAGCAGCGCATCGCGCACCGCCGTGCCGCCCCTCGAGTCGATGCGCGCCAGCCCCTTGGCCAGCTTCTGGAGATCGCTGGTGAAGTCGGCGTCGCGGTAGGCTTCGTCGTTGAAGTTGATGACGAAGACCTCGTCCTGGGGGTTGGAGGCCGCCACCAGGCCGGCCGCGGCCGCCTCGACCTTGCCCCGCTTGCCCCTCATGCTCATGCTGTTGTCGATGATGATGCCCAGCGACACCGGCACGTCCTCGCGGCGGAAGACCCTCATCGTCTGCTCGACGCCGTCCTCGTAGACGCGGAACGCGACCCGCGTCAGGTTCGTGACCAGCCTCCCGCTCCTGTCGACAACCGTGGCGTGCAGCACCACCAGGCGGGCGTCAGCACGGAAGACGGCGGCCGATTCCTCCTGCCCCGCTGCCAGCCCCGCGGCCAACAACACCGGCAGCACCTTGGCCAACCGCAGCATTACCGCCGATTATAGCTTGCGGGTCGCCCGAGCACCCGCCGCTCGGGAAACCGCCAGCCCCGCAATCCGTCCGCAAGCAGAATCGGAGTGCAGCCGGGAGCCCGATGAAACGCGGCAGGAAGGAGGGGTTTCGAGCCTTGGTTGTAGTACGATTAGGGCTGAGGAGTTGATTGCGCAGTAAAACCGACGGCCCCGAAGCTCTCCAGGACGAAGCACTAGCGGCGCCGTTGCTGGCGGCCCGCGCGGCTGAAGTGAAGAAAGCCGGTGACCTCCGTATCCTCGACTTGCGCGGCATAAGCTCCTTCACTGATTTCTTCGTCATCTGCTCCGGAACCAACCAGCGGCAGATCCAGGCCATCAGCGACGAGGTCGAGCTGCGGCTGAAGAAGAGCGGCCGCAGGCCGATCGGCATCGAGGGCTACGAGAAGGCCGATTGGGTGCTCGCCGACTACGGCGACATCATCGTGCACGTCTTCTCGCCGGCCGCGCGCGAGTTCTACGGCCTGGAGCGGCTGTGGCGCGGCGCCCGGCCGGTGCTGCTGCCGGAGGCCGCCAGCTAAGTGGCTCCAGCCGTCCCGGCCGCGCTGCGCGCGTGATAGGAACTGCGCACCAGCGGCCCGGCCTCCACGTGACGGAATCCCATCGCACCGCCCACGCGGCGGTACTCGGCGAACTCCTCGGGCGGGATGAAGCGGACGATGGGCAGGTGCCTGGGCGAGGGCCGCAGGTACTGCCCGAGCGTAAGGATCCCGACGTCCCGCGCGCGCAGATCCCGCATCACCGCGCGGATCTCCTCCGGCGTCTCGCCCAGCCCCAGCATCAGGCCCGACTTGGCGGGGATGTCCGGGCGTAACTGCCGGGAGCGCGCCAGGAGGTCGAGCGAGCGCTCGTAGCGCGCGCCCGGCCGGACCTGGGGATAGAGTCGCGGCACGGTCTCGAGGTTGTGGTTCAGGACATCGGGCGCGGCTTCAAGCACCACGGCCATCGCCGCGCGCGAGCCCTGGAAATCCGGGATCAGCACCTCGACGCGGCAACCCGGAACGCGCTCGCGGATGGCGCGGATGGTGAGCGCGAACAGCTCGGCGCCGCCGTCCTTGCGGTCGTCGCGGTTGACGCTGGTGACGACGGCGTATCTCAATCCCAGCGCCTTTGCGGCCTCCGCCACCCGCCGCGGCTCGTCGTAGTCCACCGGCAGCGGTGCGCCCTTCCGCACCGCGCAGAACCCGCAGCGCCGCGTGCAGACGTTGCCCAGGATCATGAAGGTAGCGGTGCGGAGGTTCCAGCACTCACCCAGGTTGGGGCACGAAGCGCTCTGGCAGACCGTGTGCAGCCGCAGGCGCTCGACCAGCGACTTCACCTCGCGGTAGTCTCCGCCCGCCGGGGCCGGCGCGCGCAGCCACCAGGGCCGTGGCGTGGCGATCGTGACCAGCACTACTCCCATTCTAGTCCGGGGCGTTTCTTCCCCCTGCCGCCAGGCGCGGGCGCAATCCGTCCGTAAGCCGGCGCGGCGTCCACTTTGTGGCGCGAACTCTAGTTTTGTGGCGCGAGCTTCAGCTTGCAGCGTCGGCTTCAGCCGACGTCTTCCCGGGCCTGTCCCCGCACTCGCCCTGCGTCGCCAGGAGTGGCGACGCGGCAGGCACGAGTGCCCGCGCTACGGCGAGCGCCGGCGGCCTGCTCGGGAGCGTTCACCTTCGCCGCCTCGCAGCCCGCGGGGAGGTTCGGCGCCCACTCGACCAGTCTTCCGGCCCCTCGATCTCTCCCCTACGGTAGAGCACGGTCCCGCGCTGGATGGTCATGGCCACGAGGTTCACTCCAAAATGGTAGGGGATCTCCCGGTAGTCGGGCACGTCGAAGATCACCAGGTCGGCGCTCTTGCCGGCCTCGATCGAGCCGGCGCGGTCGCCGCAGCCTAGTGCGCAGGCTCCGTTGACGGTCGCCGCGGCGACGGCCTCGGCCGGCGTCATGCGCATCTGGGAGCAGGCCAGCGCGAGGACCATCGGCATGCTGCAGGTCGGGCTGGAGCCGGGCTTGAAGCCCGTCGCCAGGGCCACCGCGACGCCCGACTCGATCATCTTCCGCGCCGCCGGATAGCGGCTCAGGCCGAGATGGAACACCGCGCCCGGCAGGAGCGTGGCGATCGTTTGTGAGCCGGCCAACTGGCCGATGTCGTCGTCGGAGGCGCACTCCAGGTGCGAGGCGCTGATCGCGCCCAGTTCGACCGCCAGCCTGGCGGCGCCGCTCCAGGAGAACCGTTCGGCGTGAATCTTGAGCCGGAAGCCCAGCGCGCGCGCCGCCTCCAGGTAGCGCCGCACCTGAGTCAGCGTGAAGGCGTCCTGGTCGCAGCAGGCGTCGGCGAACCGCGCCAGGTTGCGGCGGCGGATTCTCGGCATCAGGTAAGAGCACATCCACTCGACGTAATCGTCAGCGCGGCCAGCGTACTCGGACGGGACCGCGTGCGCGCCGAGGTAGGTCGCCGCGATGTCGAGCGGCTTGCCGTCGAGCGCACGAATCGCGCGCAACGTCTTGCGCTCGCCGGTTTCGTCGAGGCCGTAACCGCTCTTGGCCTCCAGGGTCGTGGTGCCGTGGCGGATAAAGCCGCCCAGCGTGTTGCGCACCTGGAGGATGAGCCGCCGGATAGGCGTCTCGCGCAACGCGTGGACGCTGGCCAGGATGCCGCCGCCCGCTTGGGCAATCTCCAGGCGGCTGGCGCCCGCCAGCCCCATCTCGTAATCGGCGAGCCGCGCCGGGCCGCACACCAGGTGCGTGTGACTGTCCACAAAGCCGGGCATGACAACGTGCCCGCTGGCGTCGATCTCCCGGGCCCGCCGTGCCGCGGCCAGATTCTCCACGCGGCGGCTCGGCCCCAGGCTGGCGATCCGCCCTTCGTGGATCAGCACGGCGCCATCCTGAATGATCGCCAGCTCCCGCATCGCAGGCCCGCGCCGTGGGCCGGGCGCGCCGCGCAGGGTCACGAGTTGCCGCGCCCCGCGCACGAGGACGGGCGTGTGGTTGTCCATCCATGTCAGCGGTCCGGGCCCCCCCGCGCGGTGGCCTCGAGTTCCGTCGGGGGCGCGGACCTGATGGCCTCTGGGCGATCCTGGCTGCTCATCGGCATCCGCAGCTCCGCTTTCTGCGGCCGCCCTTCGCACTGGATCGCAGCGCCACCCGGAGCCCGGGCGGCGCCTGGCATGCCTTCACTCTAGCATTGCCGTTTCCGGGGGAGCTCACAATCAGTGCGCGCCACAGGAGCGCTCCGGTGCTGACTGAACACTGTTGGGGCTAGCCCAGCTCTCCGCCAGCCTGCGCCTCCGCCAGCCGGTTCTCGAGAATCACATGGGGTCCGAAATTCTCGCAACGCAGGTAGTCCTCTGGCGCCATCTCGAACGCCTTCTTCGGGATCAAACCCACGATCTCGCTGCCGACGATCGAGACGCCGCACCGCTCCGCCTCAGTCCGCACCGTCTCAAATACCCGATGCACGGGCGTCTGCTCGAAATCGGTGAGGTTGATGGATACCTGCGCGAGACCGCGCGAGCCGAGCGGCACACCCATGGCCTTCACGCACCGGAATCCGCCCGAGGAGAACCGGATCGTCCTGGCGATGCGCTTGGCGATGTCGACGTCCGGCGTGCCAAGGTTGATGTTGTAAGCGATGAGGTATTTCCGCGCCCCCACCGCCGTCGCTCCAGCGGTTGGATGCACCCGCGGCTCGCCGATATCGGGCGCGAGCTCCGGTCTCACCGCGATCTTGCCGCGCAAGCCCTCGAACTGGCCCCGGCGGACGTTCTCCAGGTTGATTCGGTCCGGCCGGCGCGCGGCCGCCTCGTAAAGGTAGACCGGCACCTGGTATCTCTTCCAGATCTCCTGGCCCACGCGTTCGGCGATACCGGCGCACTCCTCGATGGTCACGCCCTCCACGGGGATGAACGGCACCACGTCGGCCGCGCCGATTCGCGGGTGAACCCCGGAGTGCCGGGTGAGGTCGATCAGCTCGACCGCCTTGCCGACAGCTCGCAGCGCGGCCTCGCCGACCGCCTCTGGCGCCCCGGCGAAGGTCAGCACCGAGCGGTGATGGTCGGGGTCCATGTGCCGGTCCAGGAGGACGGCGCCCGGCGCCGAGCGGATGGCCGAGACGAGCTTGTCGATTCGCTCCGGGTCGCGCCCCTCGGAAAAATTCGGCACGCACTCGATCAGTCTTCCGGCCATTCAATCTCTCCCTGGCGGTAGAGCACGGTCCCGCGCTGGATGGTCATTGCCACGAGGTTCACTCCGAAATGATACGGGATCTCCCGGTAGTCGGGCACGTCGAAGATGACCAGGTCGGCATCCTTCCCGATCTCGATGGAGCCGGACCGTCCCGCCGAGCCGATGGCGTGCGCGCCGTTGATGGTCGCGGCCGTCACGGCCTCGGCTGGCGCCATGCGCATCCGCGAGCACGCGATTGAAAGCACAACCGGCATGCTGCAGGTGGGGCTTGTCCCGGTGTTGAAGCCCGTGGCCAGCGCCACCGCGGCGCCGGCCTCGATCAGCTTGCGCGCTGGAGGGTAGCGTTCCAGGCCCAGATGAAAGACCGCGCCCGGCAGCAAGGTCGCGATCGTGTCCGAGCCGGCCAGAGCGCGGATGTCTTCCTCGTTGGCGCAGTTCAGGTGATCGGCGCTCGCCGCCCCCAGCTCCACCGCCAGCAGTGCCGCGCCCGTCCGCGAGAACTGCTCGGCATGGATCTTCAACCCAAAGCCCAGCTCCCGCGCCGTTTCGAGGTACCGCCTGGCTTGCGGGAGGGTGAAGGCGCCGTGCTCGCAGCAAACGTCCGCGAAGCGGGCCAAGTTGCGCCGGCGGATCTTCGGCATGACCACAGCGCACACCCAACTTACATAGTCCGCGGCGCGCCCCGCGTACTCCGGGGGGACTACGTGCGCGCCGAGATAGGTCGGTACGATGTCGAGCGGCTTTCCGTTCAGTGCGCGGATCGCGCGCAGCGATTTTCGCTCAGCCGTTTCATCCAGGCCATAGCCGGACTTGGCTTCGAGCGTCGTGGTCCCGTGCCGGATGAAGCTCTCGAGAATTCCGCGCGCCTGCATGACCAGGCGCCGGACGGGCATCTCGCGGACCTCCCGCACCGTGGACAGGACCCCTCCACCCGCCGCCGCGATCTCGAGGTGACTGCGACCCGCGAGCTGCATCTCGTAGTCGCTCAGGCGCGGCGGCCCCGAGATCAAGTGCGTGTGGCTGTCCACGAATCCGGGCATCACAACCCGGCCGCTGGCGTCGATCTCCCGCGCCCGCCGCGCCGCGGGCAGGTTCTCGACGCGGCGGCTCGGCCCCAGGCCGGCAATCCGCCCCTCCTGTATCAGCACCGAGCCGTCCTGGATGATCCCCAGCTCCCGCATCGCGGGCCCGCGCCGCGGGCCGGGCGCGCCGCGCAGGGTCACGAGTTGCCGCGCCCCGCGCACGAGAACGGGCGTGTGGTCGGGCATCTAGCCCGATCTTCTCATGCGCCTTGGGCCGCGGCGCGCGGGAGGCCGGCAGCTTCTAAAGTTGCGCTCCGGGCGAGTCCTCGGCGTACCCTCCCGGATGTGCGGCATACTGCTTGTGTGCGCCGCACCCCCGCAGCCACGAAGCGCCGCGCCGGGCCGAAACAGGAGCGCGAGCGGCCCATCAAGACGCTCGATCGCGTCATCTCGAAGGCCGGCCTGGGTTCCCGGACGGAAGCCCGGAGCTGGATCGGCGCGGGCCGCGTCGGCGTCAACGGCAAGCTGGTCCAGACGCCCGATTTCTGGGTGGACCTCGAGCGCGACCGCGTGACGCTCGACGGCAAGCCGGTGCGCGGTCGGGAGAAGATCTACCTTCTCCTGTACAAGCCGGCCGGCTACCTCACCACCCGCAAGGACCCGCTGGGCCGGCCCACGATCTACGACCTGCTGGACGACCTCGACGAGTGGGTCTTCCCGGTCGGACGGCTGGATCTGGACACCAGCGGGCTCCTGGTTCTCACCAATGACACGCAGTTCGCGGAGCGCCTCACCAACCCGGAGTGCCAGGTGCCCAAAACCTACCTGGTGAAGACGGCCAGCCGGCTCGCCGAGGAGGCGCTCGAGGAGTTGCGGCACGGCGTGGCGCTGAGCGACGGCCCCACGCGGCCGGCGGCCGTCACGCGCCTCCGCGATTCCGTTAAGCGCAGCTTTTTGGAGATCACCATCACGGAGGGAAGGAACCGGCAAGTGCGGCGAATGATCGAGGCCGTGGGCAGCCGCGCGCTGAAGCTCGTGCGCACGGCGATCGGCGAGATCCGCATCGGCACCCTGGAGATCGGGCGGCGCCGGCCGCTGAGCCGCCAGGAGGTACGGGCGCTCGGGCGGGGCCGCGAGTAGAATGGAGTGTTAGACGGATGTCCAGCCCTCCAGACCTCGCCAAACTCACGGTCCAGGAATTCGCCAAACGTTTCCGGCAGGAAATGATCCCGGTCAGCAACCGGCTGGCGTACTTCTCCGCACTGCCCCTGACCGAGGACGACATCAAGGAGTATCTGCAGGAGCCGGTGGCCGCGCTGCCCCCGGGGCTGCAAGCCGGCCTGCCGCCCGTATCGATCATCTTCGTGCCCTATCTGGCGCGGGCGGCGGGAAGCGGCCCGGGGCGGGTGGCCTTCGAGCGGCCGGCCGAGCGGTCGCGCGATTGGTCGGCCCAGTTCATGGCCGAGGGCGACGGCGTACTGGTCTTCGCCCTGAAGGACCGCGAGGTGGCCGACTACCACTACTTCTTCTATCGGGCGGTGGCTGCGCTGGCGGTCGATCATGCGCACTTCGAGCGGCTGAGCGATTACGCCGACCTGCTGAGAGACGAGCTGCGGAACCGCGTTCACGGCGAGGCCGATGAGGAGGGCTGGAAGCTCAAGCAGGCGCTCCTCCAGAAGCAGTCCCATGTGCGCCGGGACACCAAACTGTTCCGCAGCTACGCGCGGCAGTCCCTGATTGACACGCTGACGCTGTACCTGCATGGCATCTGCTGCGACATAGACGTGGACACCGGCCCGCGGCAGCTTCCCAGCCGCCATCTCCGCCGGCGCCTGGAGCTGCTCCACGACATCTTCCCGCCGCCCGAGGGCTACGCCGTGTTCCCCGCAGAGGCCAGCCGGCAGCAGCCCAAGAGCGAGGCCTGATTCCTAGGGGCGCGCTCGGCCGCGTCGCCGCGGCAGGTTGTCGGCGAGAAAAGCGGCCTATGCGGCCGAGCCCTTTAACAACTCGGCGTTGGCGCTCATCTCGGCTTCCTGCTTCTTCAGGTGGTCATACCAGGTTAACTTCAGAATGAGCGAGGTTACGAGCACCACCGCCAGCGCGATCAAGGTGTAGTTGATCTTCTGGATCACGATGTAGATCGGCAAGGCTACCAGGCTGACTTGCCAGACCACGCCGACCAGCACATTGAACATGTCGCGCTTGAAATCCGGGTTGGGCTTGAACGAGGGGTCTTCCCGAAGGACCCTCTCGCGAATCGGACCCCAGAAGCCCCAGGGCCGCACCCGGCGGTAAAACTCCTTCAGGACTGCCTCCTCTTCGGGCTGGGTGAGGAACGTGCCAAGGAGGCAGCCGATCAACGAGGTCAAGAACACCACCGCGAATCCCAAAGAGACTTCCAGGTTCACCGAGCGCTGCTGCGCGAACGCCTGCAGGGCGGGGATCCTGTCCAGGATCGCCGGCACCGTCAGCGATGCTGTGATGCCCGTGGCCATCCCCCAGAAGTAGCCGTACCCGTTAAACCGCCACCAGTACCACTTCAGCACGTTGGAAGCCGTGTAGCCGCCCCAGAGCCCGGAGACGATCCAAAGGACCACGGAGTTCACCGAGGCGACGTACCAACCGACCAGGACGCCGATGACCACCACCAGGAACGAACTGAGGTAGCTCAAGCGTACGTACGTCTTCGGGCGTGCATGGGGGTTGATGAAGCGCTTGTAGATATCGTTCACGAAGTACGGCGGGGCGGCATTCACCGTTGCGGCGAAGTTGGACATATAGGCCGCCAGCAGGCCGGCGATGAGGAATCCGAGCAGACCGGCCGGAACGAACCGGCCCAGCGCGTATGGAAGCACCAGCTCGAAGTCCATGTGCGTTCCCATCCCCTTGATCTGCTCGCTGAAGAACACCAGGGCCAAAACGGTCAACCCGGTGATCAGGAAGTACCGCGGGAAGGTCAGCACGACGTTGACCCAACCGCTCATCATCGAGGCTTCGCGAGGATTCTTCGAGGAGAGGACCCGCTGCATGTCGTAGTTGGGGGCGGGTCCGGCCGCGCTGATGAGCACTCCCTTGAAGAGCAGCGCCATCACCAGAAAG
>JBEKLJ010000057.1:0-17087 GCA_050010255.1 Bryobacteraceae bacterium | reverse complement strand
CCAAGGCACGGGACCTCCAGAACACCACGTCCGTAATGGCGACGCACCGCTACCAGGACGGGCACTTCCTGGCGACGTGCCGCTACAATCCTCAATTGGGGTGGGTGGAGCCGGTGCCCGAACCCGATCAGGCGGCTCTCGGCACCGTGTGCATGGTCATGCGCGAGGGCAAGGTGGCATTTGAAGGGACGTTCGAGGAGCTGACGGCGTCCACGGATCCGTACGTGTCAAAGTTTGTGAAGCGCGAAGAGTGACGATATGCCTGCGGCAAAGAAGGTCAAATGGGCTCAACTTAGAGTCGGTGTGATGGCCATCGTGGCCATGCTGATCCTGGCGGTGCTGATTTGGCTGCTTACCAGCCGCTCGCCGCTGTGGCAGAGCTACGCGGTCATCTACACTTACGTCATCGACTGCGCGGGCCTGCCCAACGGAGCTCCGGTGCGTCTGAACGGCATCGGGGTCGGCAGCGTTGACCAGGTGGAATTCTTCCGTTCCAGCGATCCGAACCGGACGGTGCGCATCACCCTGAAGATCGAGCAGGGCTACTTGAAGAACATCCCCATCGACTCGGTCGCCGACATCACTTCGGAGAACGTGCTCTCGGGCAAGTACGTGAGCATCAGCAGGGGCCGCAGCCCCCAGACCGTCCGGCCGGGGGGCGAAATCCGCGGCCAGCCCAGCCCCGAGATCGCTGACCTGGTCAAGAAAGGTTTCGACATCTTCGACTCGGCGCAGGCAATTCTGGGCCGCGTGGACCGCATTGTCGGCCTGGTGGAATCCGGCCAGGGCACCATCGGCAAGTTCCTGGTTGATGAGGAGTTCTACAAGCGGCTAGTGCAGACGGTAGCCGAGGTGCAGGAGGTGGCGGAGGCGATCTCGAGCGGCAAGGGCACCCTGGGCAGGCTACTTTACGACGAATCCTTGTATAACGAGGCCCGCACGGCGGTGGCCGGGCTCGACCAGCTAATTGCCGACCTACAGGCGGGCCAGGGAACGGCGGGCAAGCTGCTGAAGGACCCCGCGCTTTACAACGAGCTCCAGGCCAGCGCGACGCAGGTGCGGCAACTGCTCAACGACCTGAACGCCGGCCGGGGCACGGCCGGCAAGCTGCTCAGGGACGAGGCCGCCCACCAGCAGATTCAGAGCGTGCTTGGCAAGATGGACACCACCCTGGACCGCCTCAACTCCGGCCAGGGCACGCTGGGCCAGTTGATGGCCAACCCGGAGCTTTACGAGTCCATGCACGGGCTTACTACCGAGCTCAATGCCCTGGTGAAGGACATCCGCAAGAACCCAAAGAAGTTCCTGCGGGTGAAGCTGTCGATCTTCTAGCCGAAGGCGGACAGCGGACAGCCGCGAGCGGACAGCCGGGGATTCTCCGCATGAGGAAACTCCTCATCGTCAATGCCGACGACTTTGGCTTCACGCGGGACGTCAACGCCGGCATCATCGAGGCGCACCGCAACGGCATCCTGACGGCGGCCAGCTTAATGGCCAATGGCAGGGCGTTCGAGGACGCTGTGCGGCTGGCCCGCCAGACGCCGGCGCTCGATATCGGCTGCCACCTGACGCTGGTGCAAGGTGAATCGGTGCTCGAGCCGGGGCGGCCGCTGCCGGCCACGACGGCGGCTCTGCTCCGCGCCCTGGCGTCGCGACGGCTGCGGCTTCGCGAGGAACTGGCGGCGCAGATCCGGCGCATCCTCGGCGCCGGCCTGAAGCCGAGCCACCTGGACACGCACAAGCATACGCACCTGCTGGGGCCGGTGCTGGAGGCGGTCGCGAGCCTCGGGCGGGAGTACGGCATCGCGTGGGTGCGCGCGCCGTTCGACCTGCCCGTACGGGCTGCCGCGGCGGGCGCGTCCTGGAGGACGCGCGTGTCGAGCCGGTGCCTCGGGCTGCTGGAGAGGCGCTTCCGCGCCGTGCTCTCACGGCACGGCTGCCGAGCGACGGACCACTTTGCCGGCTTCCAGCTCACGGGCCGGCTGGGCGCGGCCGCGCTGGCCGCCCTGATCCGATCGCTGCCCCCGGGCGTCACCGAGCTGATGTGCCACCCCGGGCGCTGCGGCGAGGAGCTTCGCGGCGCGCGCACGCGCCTGAAAGAGAGCCGTGAGGCCGAGCTGGAGGCGCTCACCGCCCCCCAAACGCGGCAGGCGCTCGAAGACGCGGGCGTGGTTCTGACGGCCTACCGCGGCTTCGAAGCTGGCTGAGGCGGGTTGCGGGGAGCGCGGCCGCCAGCGCCGATCATCCGGGTAGCTGGAGCGAAGGCCCCTGGCCAGCGTCTTCGAGCAGCTCGGAGATCTTGGCGGTGAGGCTGTACTGCGTGAACGGCTTCCGGATGAGCGGGGCCTCCTCCCGTGACCGGCCGGCGCTCTCCATCAGCACGTTGTCGCGGTAGCCCGACATGTAGAGCACCTGGGCTTCCGGCCGCACCAGCCTGAGCTTCTCGGCCAGCTCGTACCCGTTCATGTCAGGCATCAAGACGTCGGCCAGCAACAACTGGATCGGGGAGTCGTGGCCAGCGGCCACTTCGAGCGCCTCCTCGCCGCCGGAAGCTTCCAGCACCGTATAGCCCGCTCGCCAGAGCATCGTCCTCACCAGGGCACAGATGCTGGGCTCGTCATCCACAACCAGAATCGTCATCGCGCGGCGGGCCGCCTCGCTGCCACTCGGATGCGGCATAAGAGAGAGATTCTACCACCCGGCCGGCCGGAATCAAGCCGAGCCGGCGCCTTCCGCCTCGACGATGCACCCGTCGAGCATGTGCACGATGCGGTGGCCGAAGCTGGCCACGTGCAGATCGTGCGTAATCATGAGGATGGTCTGGCCCAGGCGCTCGTTCAGGTCGCCCAGGACCGCCAGCACCGCCTCGGAGTTTTTAGAATCCAGGTTGCCGGTCGGCTCGTCGGCCAGCAGAATCGCCGGGTGATTGACGATCGCGCGCGCTATGGCCACCCGCTGCTGCTCGCCCCCCGAGAGGGCGCGCGGCTTGTGGCGCAGGCGCTGGGTGATCCCGAGCAGGTCGAGGATCTCGCGGAATTCGGGTTCCCCGCCCCCGCCGTTGCCGGCCAAGTACCTGGCGATCGCGATGTTGTCGGCGGCGGTGAGCGTCGGGAGCAGGTTGTACTTCTGGAAGACGAACCCCACGGTGCGCTTGCGCATCTGGGTGCGCTCGGCATCGGAGATCTTGGCCAAGTCGCGCCCGTTGACGATCACCTGGCCGGAGGTCGCCCCCGTCAGCCCGCCCAGGATGTGGAACAGCGTCGACTTCCCGGAACCGGAGGGGCCGACCACGCACAGGAATTCGCCGCGGCGGACCGTCAGGTCGACACCGCGGAGCGCGTGCACGTCCACGTCGCCGACGCGGTAGATCTTCCTCAGGTCGCGGACTTCGATCATGGGCCGCTCATTCATAGGACAGCGCCTCGATCGGGTCCTGGCGCGCGGCCCGCCAGCCGGGATATGCCGCGCCCAGCAGCGCGCCGGCCAGGGCGATTCCACCCGCCACCGGCCACCAGCCGGGGACGATCAACTGCGCCAGCGACGCCGGCACCAGCGTCATGATGAGCCAGCGGGACACATAGGCGAACAGGATGCCCAGCACGGAGCCGGCCACGGCCAGGGCGAAGGTTTCGCGGATCAGGACGCCCAGAATAAAGCCCGCCGAGGCGCCCAGCGCCTTGAGGATGCCGATCTCCCGCGTCCGCTCCAGCACCGAGGTGTACATCGAAAGGAACACCACCAGGAAGCCCACCACCACCGACAGCCCGACGATGACGGCGATGAACGCGGCCAGACCCGGCGTGTTGTTCACCGAGATGAGCGAGACCAGCTCCTCCAAGGAGTAGATGGGATAGCCCTCGAGCTTCTGCTTGAAGTAGGCGATAACGGCCCGCACCTGGGCCGGGTCCTCCACCTTCACGTAAATCTGGCTGAGCTTGCCGGTGTTGCCGGTGAGCTCCTGGAGGGTGCGCAGCGGCAGGACGATCCGCGCCAGCTTGCCTTCTTCAAAGATGCCGCTCACGCGCCAGGCGCGGTTGAGCAGGCTCACCTTCGAGCCGGCTCGCAGGTTGTTCTGCCGCGCGTAATAGCGGTCCACAATGATGTCGTCGGGCCTCTCCGGCGGGCCGCCGGCCAGGTACCGGAAGCCCCCGCTCATCTCGGTGAACTTCTCCAGGTCGATGCCCGTCACCGAGCTGAGGCCCTGGAGCGACTGCACCATGCTGCCAACGGCCAGCGCCACGCCCGGCTGCTTCTCGGCCCAGACCACCAGCCGCTCGTCGATCGGCGCGGAGCTCAGAGTCAGGACGCTGGACCCGCGCGGGCGGATGATGATGTCGGCGCCCACGCCGCGCGCACGCCGCTGCGACTCGGCCAGCATGCCCTTGCTGAGGCCGACGATGGTCAGCATCATCGTGACCTCGAGCCCGATGGCGATGACGCTCAAGGCGGTGCGGACGGGGCGGTATCTGAGGTTCTCGAGAACTAGTCTTCCGGTCAAGTATCTATCTTAAAACGGGTTCAGGGCCGCCCGGCGGCCCGGTTTGGCCCGATTAGAGCCACAAGCTGCGGCGTTTCGACCGCAGCAGCCAGATGAAGAACGGCCCGCCCAGCAGGGCGGTTACCACGCCGACCGGGATCTCGGTGGGGGCCAGGGCGGTGCGGGCGATGGTGTCGCAAACGGCCAGGAAGGCCGCGCCAATGAAGAACGAGCAGGGAATCAGCACGCGGTGGTCCGCCCCCAGCCGCAGGCGCAGGGCGTGCGGCACAATCAGGCCGACGAACCCGATCGGGCCGGTCAGGGCCGTCACCGAGCCCGCGATGAAGGAGCCAAGCAGATAGCCGGTGAGCATCAGCCGCGAGACGGCGACGCCGCGCGCTGCGGCCCAGTCCTCGCCCACCGCCATCAGGTTCCAGTCGCGCGCATGCAGGAAGATGAGCACCAGCGCCGGCAGGACCAGTGCGGCGAACCAGGCCAGCGTCGAGTACGCCACGGCATCGATGCCGCCCATCAGCCAGCGCACGATGGCAAAGGTCTGGCCGAAGCTGGCCAGGTATTGCAGAAACAGGATGGCGGCGAGGCAGATGGCGTTGATCGAGACTCCGGCCAGCAGCAGCGTGAAGGAGGACATCCGCCGCCCCTCGCTGGCGATCGCCAAAACCAGCAGGAGCACCAGCGCCGCGCCGGTGAACGCCGCCACCCAGATGGCGGGCAGATGGCCGGCCTGGCGCCAGCCCAGGCAGATGGCCACGACCGCGCCCAGCGAAGCGCCACTGGAGACGCCGAGCGTGTAGGGCGTGGCCAGGGCGTCGCGCAGCAGCGCCTGGAAGAGCACGCCGGCCACGCCGAGGGCGCCGCCGGCCAGCAGGGCCAGCAGCACTCGCGGCAGCCGCGCGTCGAACAGAATCTCGTGATCGGGCGAGAGGCCCGCCCAGGCCCGCGAGTAGTCGATCGTGGTCGAGCCGATGAGCGGCGT
This sequence comes from Bryobacteraceae bacterium, assembly GCA_050010255.1. Classification (GTDB taxonomy): domain Bacteria; phylum Acidobacteriota; class Terriglobia; order Bryobacterales; family Bryobacteraceae; genus JBEKLJ01. The sequence goes on along the minus strand of JBEKLJ010000057.1, from coordinate 11,613 downwards.
TAGGCAGAGAGCGGCGGCGGCGACGGCGGCCGAGATCAGCACGGCGCCCCAGAACCTGCGCGGGGAGGCGCGGTTGGCGCTATCCATACACCAGCCAGGCCTTCCCGCCGGGACCACGGACGGTTCCGGCTTCGACGCCAAACACGCGCCGGATTAGCTCGGGGACGAGCACGGCTTCGGGCGCCGCATCGGCTGCCACGCGCCCCGCGTCGAGCACCACCACGCGGTTCGCGAACGCCGCGGCGAGGTTCAGGTCGTGCGTCACGGCGACGACCAGCAGGCCCTGGCGGCTCAGGTCCCTGAGCAGGCGGTAGATGGCAACCTGGTGCTTGAGGTCGAGAAAAGTCGTGGGCTCGTCGAGCAGCAGCGTCTTCGGCCTTTGCGCGACGGCGGAGGCCAGGATGACGCGCTGCCGCTCGCCCCCGCTCAGCGAACGGAAATCGCGGCCGCGGAACGCCGCCGTGTCCGTGATCTCCATCGCCTCCCGGACGGCGCTCCAATCCTCGGGCGATTCGAACAGCCCGTCGCAGTACGGCGTGCGGCCCATGAGGACCACCTGCTCGGCGGTGAAGGGGAACTCCACGCGCAGCGTCTGCGGGATGAAGGCCACCTGGCGCGCGAAGGCGCGGCGCGGCCAGCGGCCCACTTCCCTGCCCGCATACGCGCAACGCCCGGAGTAGTTCGCGCGCAGCCCCGCCATGATCCCGAGCAGCGTTGACTTGCCCGCGCCGTTCGGGCCGACGATGGCCGCGAGCTCGGGCCGGGAGAACTCCAGGGCGACGTCGCGCAACACCGGCGTTCCGTTGTAGCGCATGCCGACTTCGCCTAGCGAGTACAGGCTCACAACCCGGCCTCCGGATGCAGCATGCGCGCGAACTCGCGCGCCGCATCCACCACGCGCGGCCCGGGGACCACGAAGATGTCCGAAGCTACCGCGAACACGGCGTGCCGCCGGACCGCCGCCAGCATGGGGTAGCGGCCCCAGAGCGCGACTACGGCGCGCTTGCCGGCCTCGGTCACGCCCACGGTCTCGGCCATCTCGCCCATGTCGACGATCACCTCGGGGTTGCGCGCCAGCAACTCCTCCAGCGTAATCTTCGCGTATGAGGCGGGGGAGCCGCGGAAGATATTGTCCCCGCCGGCGATCTCGATCAGCTCGTTCAGGTACGAAGCGCGGCCGGCGGCGATCAAGTCTTCGATCCGGCCCGGCGCCCGGCCGACGATGAACACTGCCCGCCGGCGCCCGAGGCGCGCCGTCCTGGCCCGCACGGCGTCGAGTGCGGCCTGGATGTCGCGGCACAGCGCCTGCGCCCGCGACGGCACGCCGCAGGCGCGGCCGATCCTGCGGATGGATTCGAAGACGCCGGCCAGGGTGGCATCGTCAACCTCCAGCACCTTGAGCTGTAGCGACAGGAGCGGCTCGGAGCGGCGGACGCCGGTCGTCTCGGCGATCACCAGATCGGGCCGGAGCGCGATGATGGCCTCCAGGCTGGGGTTGAGGTAGTTGCCGATCTTCGGCTTGCTGGCGGCCTCGGGCGGGTAGTGGCAGAACGTGGTCACGCCGGCCACGCGGTCGCCGAGGCCGAGGGCGTAAAGCATTTCGGTTACGCTCGGCGAGGTGGAGACGATTCGTCTCGGCTCGGCGGCCAGCGAAATCACCGCGGAGGCGCAGAGAAGGAAGGAGATAGGAGACAGGAGACACGGGACAGGGCGGATGCGCCGGCGGCCTGCGGCCGCGCGCCTGAGCCAGGCGTCGGCACGAGTGACCATGCGTCGGGGACGCACAACAGAGGATGAAAACGGGGTTTTCGAGAGAGTGCCGACGCGGCACCCTAGAGAGGGTGCGCTACGAGAGGGGATGTCGCGCACTACCATTCGAAACGCAGACCTCCGTGGATGCTCCTCCGGGCAGCCGGATAGCCGAGCACCTCTTCGTAGTAGCGGTTGAGCAGGTTCTCCGCCCGCACAAACGGCGCCAGGCCCTTCGTCAGCCGCATCGAACCGCTCGCCCAGACGTTCTGGTAACCGGGGTTGCGCGTGACGCCGAAGAGGTTCGTGTCCTGCCGCTCGCCCACCAGAGTCGCCCCTGCGTGCAGCATCCAGCGCCGCGGGGTCAGGCTCAGCGAGAGCGCTGCCGAGTTGCCGGGCCGCCGCGGCAACTCCTGTCCCACGCTTGCGTAAAGCGTATTCGGCGAATTCGACCGCGTGACCCGCGTCCACATGCGTGTGTAGGAACCGGCCACCGACACCAGGGCGGTGATGCGCCCCTGCGCGGAGAATTCGAGCCCCCGCGCGCGGCTGGCCTGAATGTTCTGCCAGGTTGCGGGCTGAGGGAACGGTGGAGACACGAAGGCGATCAGGTCCTTGAAGGAGCTGTCGAAGGCGGCAGCCTCGATCCGCAGGCGGCGGCCCAACCATTCCTGGATGATCCCGGCCTCGTAGCTGGCGGTCCGTTCCGGCTTGAGCGCGGGATTGCCCATGAAGTAGGGATCGCGGGCGAAGTTCTGGAGCAGACTGGGGTCGGTGATGCCGATGCCCGCGCTGGCGCGCACGTAAGTCGCCGACAACGCGCCGTGCTGGCCGCTGAGCCGGTAGCTGGCGGCCCCGCGCGGCGTCCACTTCGCGCCGAACGCGCTGTTCCGTTCCAGGCGTGCCCCGGCTGACAGAAACAGGCGGCCGGCCAGGGTCTGCTGCAAGTGCACGAAACCGGCGTGGTTGTCGCGGTCCACGCTGCGGCCGGTGATATCCGCGTCCTGCCGCTCGTACTGGTAGCCGAAGACCGCGGCGCCGCCGGCGTGAGCCAGCGTCCCCTGGTACTCGAAGTTCTTCCGCGAGCTGAGACTGAGGTACGGATCGGAGGGCCACAGATACACTGATTGCGTCACCAGCCGCAGGCCCGGCGGCACCGGCGCCGAGGGCGATGCCAGTCCCTCGAAATACACCCGAGGCACGGCGCCGTTCACGTCGCGCAGCCAGGCGCTCACGTCGAACGGACCCTCGCCAGTAGAATCGACGAACAGATCATGCGACCGGTGGTATCCGAACGACACGCGCTCGAGAAAACTCGGCCCGCGCACATCATCGACTCTCACGGAAACCAGCAGGTCGCGAGTTGCCTCATTCGCATCGAGGTCGTAGAGGCCGTAAGCAACCTGGTTCGGCGTGCCGGCCATCGAATCGAAACTACGCAAGACGCCGCGGACCTGCGTCGCATCGGAAATCCGGAACCCAAGGTTCGCCGTGCCCGAGGTGTTCCGGAAGTAGTCGTTTACGTACGCGCCCACGGTGTGGAACTGCTCGGCCGCGAGCGCATAATCCAGCCGCGAGCCGGAGCCGCCGGCCAGATTCGCGCTCCACCGGTCCGTCTGAAAGCTGCCGCGGTCATAGCTTACGGACCCGCGGGGCAGCCGGTTCTCGGGGTCGCCGCGCTTCGTGAAGAGCTGCACAACACTGGCGGAAGCTTCCGCGCCGAATAGCGCGCTCTCGGGACCGCGAACCACTTCGATGCGTTCGATGCCATTGGTGCTGAACCCGGCGAGGTTCAACTCGCCGCCTGGATCGTTCACCGGGACGCCGTCGACGAGCATGAGCGTCCCGGTACGCTCGCCGCCGCGCGCGTAAACCTGGGTGAGGCTGCCGGGCCGGCCGTAGCGCGCCACTTCGAGGCCGGGCACCTCGCGCAACACGTCGGCGAGGGCGGGCGTCTGGCGCGCTTCCAGATCCGCGCCGGTGATCACCGTCGCGGCGGCGCCGGTCTCTTCGATGCTGGTCTCGCGGCGCGTGGCCGAGACCACCACGCGCTCCGCGCGCGGCGCGATGGCCAGCTCAATGCGCGCTGCCTCTGGGGCCGCCAGAGCGACGCGCGTGGTGCGAAATCCCGGAGCGGAGACCGTGGCCGTGCAGTGCTCGACGCCGGCCAGCGTGAACCGGCCGTCAGGGCCGGTCTCGGCCAGGCGCCCGGCGCATTCCACGCGCGCCTTGGGAATCGGTCTTCCGGAAGGGTCCAAAACCAGGCCGTCGGCGGCCGAAGCCAGCGCGGCCGAAGCCAATACCAAGCAGAGGGTGTAACCAGATGTGCGCATGAGACGTTCTCCCGCGAAAACGTTCTCCTGGAGCGGTGAGGAACCGGTCTCCTGACTTGCGACCCGGCGTTACCCGAAGATGGGTTGCGCGGCCTTCCCGCCCGAAGGCAGTGACCAGCGCAGCCGCTAGCGGTCGCTCACAGTTGCGGGGCAGTGGCGGATTCTCACCGCCTTCCCGTACATACCTCACACGTCAGTGAGGGCTGCGTGCAGCCTGGATGAGTATAGCAGATGCGCCTGGGGCCCGAGGCGCCGGGGAACAGGCTGGGGAATAGGCCGTAATCCGTTCGTAAGCCGGCGCGGCTAGCGCGGCGCCAGCCCGGCCTGCTGGAGGAACTCCGCGGCGACGTCGGCCGGCTTGCGGTGCCGGATTTCCACTTCGTGGCCGAGCTTCCGCACGATCTGGTCGGTGAACCGGCCCGAAAGCTCCGCCAGCGCCCGCCGCATGCCCGGATGGGAGTCGAGGGTGTCGGCCCGGGCGGCCAGGACGGCTTGAGAGGGCAGGAAGGCATGCCGGTCGTCGCGCAGCAGCTTGACGTCGAGCTCGGAGAGCAACGCGTCGGACTCGCTGCCGATCGCCATGTTCGCCTGGTTCCCCTGGAGTGCGCCGTAGGCGGCGCCGCCGCTGACACTGCTCGGCGCGGCCTTGACCGGCAGGTTGTAGAACTTCATGAGCAGGGCGTAGCCATCCGGCCGCTCGATGAATTCGTGATCGGCGGCCAGGATCCAGCCGGGCTCGTAGGCCGCGGCGTCGCTGAGCGTCTCCAGCTTGCCGGCCCGGGCGTCCGCGCCGCGCACCACGACGGCCACGCGATCCTCAAAGCCGAGCGGCGGGAAGATCACCAGGCGTTGCCGCTGGAACTCCTGCCGGACGCGTTCGTAGACGATCGCCCGGTCGTACTCCGGCGCTAGCTTCAGGAGCGTCATGAGCGCCGTGCCAGTGTACTCCGGGTACACGTCGAGCTGGCCCGACAGAAGCAACTGGTGCACCAGCAAGGTCGAGCCGAGGCCCAACTTGCGCTCCACGGATGTTTGAAGCCTGTTCTCCAGGTGCCTGGCGACGATCTCACCGAGCACGATCTGCTCGGTATAGCTCTTCGAGCCCACGACGATCGTGCGCTGGCGGTTCCAACAGCCGCACAGCATGGCGGTGGCGATCAGGCAGATGAGAGCGCTGGCTCGGCTCACTCAGATTCCCCCTCATGAACGAAAGCTCCCGCGCAGCGGGGCGAAGTCTGATTATATGCACGCTGGCAGGGTCACCGACAGGCCCCTGGGCTCGTTCCCCAGAACGGATGGGCTCCCAACTGCCGAGAAAGCACGCTGTCGAATTGTCAGAGAGGTTTGGTGGACCTGGTGAGATTCGAACTCACGACCTCTTCCATGCCATGGAAGCGCGCTCCCAACTGCGCCACAGGCCCACTTCACAACGAACCATCAGGCCTGGGCGAAGGGCTACGAACTCACGACCTTCCGTCGCGGACGCGCTCCCAACTGCGCCACAGGCCCACGCGTAGGTTCTTCATCACTCTAGCACACGAGCGCGTTCCGGAACCGGCCCTCCGGGCGCGCTATGCTGAGGCCATGACCCGCGAAGACGCCTGGCAGATCCTCTGCGAATTCACCCAGTCCGAGAACCTGCGCAAGCACGCGCTGGCGGTAGAGGCGTGCCTGGCCGCCTACGCGCGCCAGTTCGGCGAGGACGAGACGAAGTGGCGCGTCACGGCCCTGCTGCACGATTTCGACTGGGAGATCCACCCCGAGGCGCCCAGTCATCCTCTGCGGGGCGAGCCGATTCTGGCCCAGCGCGGCGTACCGGAAGAGATCCGCCGCGCCGTGCTCTCGCACGCCAGTTACACCGGCGTCACGCGCGAGTCGCTGCTCGAGAAGGCCCTCTTTGCCTGCGACGAGCTGGCCGGCTTCATCACCGCCGTGGCGCTGGTGAAGCCCCACCGCAGCTTGGCCGAAGTGGATGCGAGATCCGTGCGGAAGAAGATGAAGGACAAAGCCTTCGCTCGCTCGGTGAACCGGCAGGACATTCTCGACGGCGCCACGGGGCTCGGGGTCGATCTGGAGGGGCACATCGACTTCTGTGTCGCCGCGATGCGCGCGTGCGCGGCTGAGCTCGGGCTGGCGGGCACAGGTGAGGGAACGCCCGCGGCCGAGACCACAGAGTAGCTACCCCTCCGCGGCCCGCTTGAGCCGGTCCAGAATGGCGGCCCAGTCGGGGGTGTCCGGAGGCTGCTCGACGGCGATCCAGTCCAAGCCCTCGCGGTCCAGGCGGTGCAAGGTCCGATAGAGCATCGCCGCGTACAGAGCGGGGTCGGGCGGCATGTGAACCAGTTCGGCAACCGGTGCGGAGACCTCCTCGGCGAAGCCTAGGAACGCCCCGCGCCCATGGGCGGGAACGCGGCCCTGCCGGACCAGCACCAGCGGCGTGCGCGGGCTGTAGTGCCGCGGATGCAAACCCGGAGAAGCGTGACTGCCCGGCGGCGCCTCGGCCACCTCGACAGGGCCAATCAGCTCCTCCAGATCGCGCCGTGAGATCATCCCAAGCCGCAGCAGCACCGGGCGCTCCCCGGCCAGCGACAGTACGGTGGATTCGATGCCGACCTCCGTGGGACCGGCGTCCAGCACCATGTCCACCAGATCGCCCAAGCTCTCGCGAACGTGCCCGGCCGTGGTCGGCGACAGTTGCGCGAAGCGGTTGGCGCTCGGCGCCGCGATCGGCACGCCGGCCTCGCGAATCAGATCGAGCGCCACCGGGTGCGCCGGCATCCGCAATCCCACCGTCTGCAAGCCGGCGGTGACCAGGTCCGGAATCTTCGGATGCTTCGGCAGGACCAGCGTCAGCGGACCCGGCCAATAGCGCCGCGCCAGCCGCTCGGCGCTCTCGGGCCACTCCGCCGCCAGCTCGCGCGCCATCTCGATCGAGGAAACGTGCACGATGAGCGGGCTGGCCACCGGCCGGCCCTTCACGTCGTAGACCCGTGCCACGGCGCGCTCGTCCAGCGCGTTGGCGCCCAGGCCATAGACGGTTTCGGTGGGAAAGGCGACCAGCCCTCCCTGGCGGATCAGGTCCGCGGCCTTCCGGATGTCGTCGTGCGAGACCACCTTACTCCGGCAGCTCCTGGCCGTCCCCGGCCGTCCTGCCGGTCCTCTTCCAGACGAGGTAGGCGTGCATGAACGGCTCGAGGTCGCCGCCCAGAACGCGGTCCACGTCGCCCAGGCCGAGCTTGGTCCGGTGGTCCTTGATCAGCCGGTAGGGCGCAAGCACATAGCTGCGAATCTGGCTGCCGAAGTTGATGTCGGCCTTGGTGGCCTCGACCTTGCGCTCCTCCTCGCGCTTCTTCTCCATTTCGTGCTCGTACAAGCGCGCGCGGAGCTGCTTGAGAGCCATGTCGCGGTTCTTGTGCTGCGACCGCTCGTTCTGGCACTGCACCACGATCCCCGTGGGCAAGTGCACCATGCGCACCGCCGAGTCCGTGCGGTTGACGTGCTGGCCGCCGCGCCCGCCGGCGCGGAAGGTATCCACGCGCAAGTCCTCCGGCCGGATGTCTATCCTGATCTCGTCGTCCACCTGCGGATAGACGAAGACCGAGGCGAAGGAGGTGTGCCGCCGGGCGTTGGCGTCAAAGGGCGAGATGCGCACCAGCCGGTGCACGCCCACTTCGGAGGCCAGCAGGCCGTAGACGTTCTCGCCGTTGACCTCGAAGGTCACGGACTTGATGCCGGCGCCCTCCCCCTCCAGCCGGTCCGTGATCAGCGTCTTGAAGCCCATCCGCTCGGCCCAGCGCAGGTACATGCGGAGCAGCATCTCGGCCCAGTCCTGGCTCTCGGTGCCGCCCGCGCCGGGATGAATCACGACGATGGCGTCGCGGAAGTCGTTCTCGCCCGCGAGCAGCATCTCGGTCTCGAGCTTCTCGAGGCGCTCGGAGAACCTCTTCAACTCCTGTCCGATCTCGCCCGCAACGCTCTCGCCCTCGCGCTGGAGCTCGAACAGCGTGTCGAGGTCGGAGGTCATGATCGCGACCCGCGCGTCATCGGCTAGCGCCTGCTCGAGCCGCTTGCGCTCGCGCAGCAGATGCTGGTTCGGCTGGCTCCAGAAGCTCGGCGCGGCCACCTGCTCTTCGATCTTGGCTAGTTGGGATTTCGTGCTGGCGAGGTCAAAGATAGCTCCGCACAGCTTCGGCCTGCTGGCGGAGCGCAACGTACTCTCTTTCGAGGTCTTCGGTTGCCATCACTTAGATTGTAACCGCAGCGGCGAGTAGGGCGGGCGCCCTCGCCTAGTCCGGCATGGCCGGTGAATTCAAAGTTCCAATAAATGCCCGCGCCGCCCCACGTTCCAGCAGAGGGTCTTCCCAATTTGGATCTCCTGACCCTCGGCCTCGTGGATATGGCCGCAGAAGAAGTAAGCCGGCTGGCGCTGCTCGATAAAGTCCCGAACGGCGGTCGAGCCGGCATGCACGCCCTTGCGCACGCGGTCCAGATCGGTTCCGGCGGGCGGGCAGTGGCAGACCAGCACCAGCGGCTCGAGCTTCGCGAACAACTCAAGCCGGCGGGCCATCTCCTGTTCGGTGTACTCGCCGGGCGTGTTGAAGGGCGTCGGAGTCGAGTATCCGAGCCCGGCGATGTGGTAGCCGCCCGCCTCGAAGCTGCGGCCATGGAAGTCGATGAACCCGAACCGGCGCGAAAACTCCGCGATCTGCAGGTTGGATTCGTGATTGCCCGGCAGCACGTACATCCGGTCGCCGCGCCGGCGGAGGATCTCGCCGCAGCCATCCAGCCCGCGGCCCCAGCTCGTCAGGTCGCCCGCGGCGAAGTAGTAATCGGCATCCGTCGCCATGAGCCGCCCGAGCGCCGCGTGGTCCCCGTGAATGTCGGAGAAGACCAAAAGCTTCACACGGGCATTGTGCCACAAGGCAGACGGAGTCGCCCTGCCGTGCGGCCGGTGCGGGCGTGGTAAAAGGGTCTGTATGCCCTCCTATGTAGTTGACACGCCGCAGCGGAAGTATGCGGCGGTGGTGGAGCGCGGCATCCTGAAGCGCACCGGCGATTACATCCCCGAGAGCGCCGGCAAGGTGTTCGTCGTCACCACCCGCGACGTCTGGCAGTACCACTGCACGCGGCTGGCGGAGGGCTTGGCGCGGCGCTCCCATGAGATCCTGTTCTTCCCCGGCGGCGAGGAGCACAAGCGGCTGGCCTCGGTCGAGGCACTGGCCGAGGACATGGTGCGCCGGGGAGGCGACCGCTCCAGCCTGGTCATCGCCTTCGGCGGCGGCGTGGTCAACGATGTGGCGGGCTTTCTGGCCGCCGTTTTCATGCGCGGCGTGCCGGTGCTTCAGATCCCGACGACGCTGCTGGCCCAGGTGGATGCCGCCATAGGCGGCAAGACCGCCGTGGACCTGGTCCTCGGCAAGAATCTCGTCGGGGCCTTCCACCAGCCGGTGGCGGTGCTGATCGACCCCGACGTGCTCGCCACCCTGCCCGAGCGCGAGTACCGCGCCGGGCTCTTCGAGGTCCTCAAGTGCGGCGTCATCCGCAGCCCCGAGCTGTTTGAGCTCCTGGCCGGGCGCAGTGGCGAGGTGCTTGCGCGCCAGCCGGAGGTGGTCGAGCAGCTCATCGCCGAGAGCGTGCGCATCAAGGCCGAGGTGGTCTCGGCTGACGAGCGTGAGAGCAACATCCGGGTGATCCTGAACTTCGGCCACACCGCCGGCCACGCACTCGAGGCCGAGACCGGCTACTCGCGCTTCCTCCACGGCGAGGCGATTGCGTTCGGCATGCGCGCGGCGACGCACCTGGCCCGGCGCATCGGGCGCCTGGCGGCCGGGGACGCCGCCCGGATCGTGAGCACGATCGCGCTCTATGGGCCCATTCCCGCGCTCGACGGCATCAGCGCGCAGGCGCTCGCCCACCGCGCCCTGATCGACAAGAAAACGCTGAAGGGCAACGTGCGCTGGGTGCTGCCCGAGTGCATCGGGCAGGTCACGGTGGTCTCGGGCATCGATGACAGCGTGGTTGTCGCGGCTATCCAGGAAGCGCTGGGATGAGGAGCGCGCCGGCCCCCGGCGCCACGCCCCCCGCTATCGCCGGCGGCGAGGACGCGGCGCGCTGGGTACGCGGTATGTTCGCGCGCGTCGCGCGCCGCTACGACCTGCTCAATCACCTGCTTTCGTTCAACCTGGACCGCTACTGGCGCGCGCGCGCGGTGCGGCGGCTGCGCCCGGTCCTGGCGCGGCCCGGCGCGCAGGTCGCGGATCTCTGCTGCGGCACGGGCGACTTGATGCTGGCGCTGGCAGCGGCCGCCCGAGGAGGGCGGGTCTATGGCAGCGATTTCTGCCACCCCATGCTAGCCGAGGCGGCGCGCAAGGCCGCGCGGAAGCGGGCCCCGATCGGCCTCATAGAAGCCGACGCGCTCGCCCTCCCCCTGGCCGCCGGCTCGCTCGACCTCCTCACCATGGCCTTCGGCCTTCGCAACCTGGCCAATTACGCGCAGGCACTCAGCGAGATGCGCCGCGTGCTCAAGCCCGGCGGTGTGGCGGCGATTCTGGAGTTCTCCGCACCCCGGAACCGCGTGTTCGCGGCGATCTACGCGTTCTACTCACGGCGCATTCTGCCCGCGGTGGGCGGCGCCGTCTCAGGCGATCCGGAAGCTTACCGCTACCTGCCCGAATCGATGCGCAAGTTCCCCGCCCCGGACCAGCTTGCCGAGATGATGCGCGCCGCCGGCTTCATCGCGGTCCGCTACGAGCGCATGACCGCCGGCATCGTCGCGCTGCATACTGGAACCGCGGAATAGCGCCGGCGGCAGGCCGGCCCTTGGACCGCTCCGTGTCGAGCGGACGGTAGGGGAGTTCCGCCGCACACCCGCCACGATCAGCCGCGAATCGTCCGGTCATACTCGGCATGGGTGCCGATCCAGACCCAAGTCACTATGTCGGACGTCAAAACGCCAACTGCCCGGTAGCGACTGCCGATGCGAACGGTGAACAGGTCTTGTCGCCCCTGGAGAGGGCGAAAGTGCAAAGAGGGGTGAGACGGGTCCTCCCGCCAGAGACCGTAGCTCTTGACTGCAAGCTGCTGGATCTCTTTGGGCAAGTTCGCAAACAGACGCCAGAACCGCCGTGTTCCCCGCGATCTCACGGCCAGTCTCGGAGGAGCTGGCCCTTCTCCTCGGTCTGAGCCTCTTCCCGGAGGAAGTCGAGCCGGCCGGCGGAGGCGTCGCGATCAAGTTGCTGGTCCCAGCGTTCTTGCTGAACTTCTTGGACCCAACGAGCCACTTCCGCGAACTCGTCCGGGTTCAATTCCTTGATGGCCCGCGCGATCTCTTCGACACGGTTCATGAGACTATCGTACCGAACCGCCCCCTCTGACTCCAACTGCCCGGCAGGCGTCAAGTCACCGCTCATTCCGCACAACGCCGCTTCGTTCACCAACACGATCCTGACGGTTCAGTCGGCCGGGCGCTCACTACACCGTGCCGGCCGAGCCCGCATTTCTCACCAACAACCGGCTGCGGTGCGCGATAGAG
>JBEKLJ010000056.1:0-17111 GCA_050010255.1 Bryobacteraceae bacterium | reverse complement strand
GCGCTCGAGGAGAGCCTGCGCGAGCTGCGAGCCCGGGTCCAGGAGGCGCAGGAGAACCGCTCGCGCATCGAGGTCGAGCTGGTGAAGCGCCAGGCCGAGCTGAAGTTCCTGGACGAGACCAGCCGGAAGGAGTTGGGCGTCGCGGTCCAGGAGCTTTGCCCGGACGAGGAGACCGTGCCGGATGGCGAGGCGCTGGGCGAGCTGGAGGCGCGCTACGGCGAGCTGCGCCGCCGCATCGAGGCCCTGGGCCCGGTGAACACCGAAGCCCTTTCCGAGTACCGGGAGGCCCAGCAGCGCTACGACTTCCTCAACACCCAGCGCCAGGACCTGCTGGACTCGGTCCGCGACACCGAGCGGGCCATTCAGGAGATCGACACCGAGGCCCGCCGCCGCTTCGCCGAAGCCTTCACCGCCATCAACGCGCATTTCCGCGAGGTCTTCGTCACGCTCTTCGGCGGCGGCACGGGCGAGATGCGGCTGACGGACGAAGCCAACGCCGCCGAGTCCGGCATCGACATCGTCGCCTCGCCCCCGGGCAAGAAGCTCCAGAGCGTCCTGCTGCTCTCCGGCGGCGAGAAGGCGCTGACCGCGCTGGCGCTGCTGATGGCGGTCTTCCGCTACCAGCCCAGCCCGTTCTGCGTCCTCGATGAGGTGGACGCACCGCTGGACGAGCCGAACATCCAGCGCCTCATCCGCCTGCTCGGCGACATGGGCCGGCACACGCAGGTGATCATCATCACCCACGCCAAGCGGACCATGGAAGCCGCCGAGGTCCTCTTCGGCGTGACCATGCAGGAGCCCGGCGTCTCCAAGCTCGTCTCGGTGAAGTTCAACGGGAACATGCCGCCTCCGGCCGAGCTGGCTGCCGGCGAGATCGCCCGGACGTAGGCGGCGCGCGACAGCGTTGCCTTCGCTATCCGCACGCCCGGGACGCCGTTCACCTCACTTCCGGAATTTTGTGTGGCTGGCTGGCCGAGGGTTTAGGCCGTACTGCCGCATGGGATCGGCTGCAATCGGGCCTATGCTCGGAGCCGGAAGAGGGAGTTCGGTCCAGCCATTCTGCTGCTGCTGTTCAACCTCTTGTGATCCCTCCGGGTCCCCTCAGACGCTCCCCACGGGGAGCGAACCTGCCAGCGCCGGGCTCCCTCACTGAGCCCGCTTTTCTCACCGCGAGCCTGAAAGAACTCGGAGACAGGCCCCTGTCTTGGAGCTGAGCCGCGCGCGACAGCAAGCGGCTGCCCGCAAACCGTGCGGCAGCCCCGGGCGCGCCGCGGAGCGGGCCTATTTCCGGGCGCCGCGCGGCGGGTTCTTGACCCGGGACTGGCGGAGCTTGCTGCGCTTGCGCTTGGGCTTGCTGATGATGAACGTGCCGCTCCCCACGTAGGTCGCGCGGTAGGTCTTATCGTCGGCCAAATTGACGCTCCTTGGTTCGGGCTGGCTCTCAGCCTCCGGCCGCCGGGAACGGCGTGGGGCCGGCGCTAAGCCGCCTGATAGCTGATTCTACCGCACTCGATTATCCTGAAAGTTGAAGGCGTCTTCCGAGTCTCCCGAGCCTGCCCGGCAGCTCCCCGACCCGGCTCCGCTGGAGGAGCTGGCCGCGGAGGTCGACGCGCTGCCTGCCACCCGGCCTCTGCCGGAGCCTGGCGGCTGGCGGCTGGTTTTCCGCGCGCTCCGCCACCGCAACTTCCGCCTGTTCGTCGGCGGCCAGGTCGTTTCGCTGGTGGGGACCTTCATGCAGGCTATGGCGCAGAGCTGGCTGGTCTACCGGCTGACGCGCTCGGAGTGGCTGCTCGGCATCGCCTGGTTCTGCGCGCAGATACCGGTGTTCGTACTGGCCCCGCTGGGGGGCCTGGCCGCGGACCGGTACTCCCGCTACCGCATCGTCGTCGCCACCCAGACGCTGGCCATGCTGCAAGCCTTCGCGCTGGCCGTGCTCACGCTCAGCGGGCGCGTCCAGGTCTGGCACGTGCTCGCGCTGGCCACCACGCTGGGCGTGGTGAACGCCTTCGACATGCCGGGACGCCAATCGCTGCTCATCCAGATGACGGGCAAGGAGGACCTGCTGAGCGCCATCTCGCTGAACTCGGCGATTTTCAACTCCGCGCGCGTGGTTGGCCCGGCGCTGGCAGGCCTGGTGATCGCGGCCGTGGGCGAGGGTCTCTGTTTTCTGTTCAACGGGCTGAGTTTCGTCGCCGTCATCGCCGCGCTCCTGGCGATGCGCCTTCCGGCGTTCGTCCGGCGGGCCATGTCCTCCCCCTGGCGGCACCTGCTGGATGGTTTCCGCTACGCGCACACCAGGGCGATCGTCGGCGCGCTGCTGCTCATGGTGGCCGCCACCACGATTGCGTGCACGCCCGCGCTGGTGCTGATGCCGTTCTTTGCCGAGGACATCTTCCACCGCGGCTCGCGGGGGCTCGGGTTCCTGATGGGCGCCATGGGCGCCGGCGCCATCGTGGGAACGCTTTGGCTGGCGCGGCGGTCGAAGACCTCCGGTCTGGCCGACGTCATGTTCCGCAGCGCGCTCACGCTGGGCGCCGCGTTCATTGTCATCGCGCTCTCGCCGTCCTTCTACGTCGCGCTCGCCGGCATGCCGCTGGTGGGCTTCAGCGTTATGCGGCAGAACGTTTCGGCCAACACGCTCATCCAGACGCTCATCCCCGACGAGTTCCGCGGCCGCATTATGGCGCTGTACTCGATGACGGTGGTGGGCATCGCGCCGTTCGGCAGCCTGGCGGCGGGCGCCCTGGCGACCCGCATCGGGGCGCAGTGGACGGTAGTGGCCGGCGGCACGCTGGCCCTGGTGGCGGCGCTCCTGTTCCGCCTCCGCCTGCGGAGATTCCGGAGTCAGATCGCATGAAAAAAGCGTTGCTGTCGATTCTCCTCTGGCCGCTGCTGGCCCTGGCGCTGTGGGCGCAAGCGCCGGTCCGGGCCGACCCGCTGGCGCAGGAAATCGGCGAGATCACCGCCGAGCTGGACCGGATCTCCGGCCTCAGGCAATTGCGCCCGATCGACTACGAGCGCATTCCCAAGGCCGGCGTCAAGGCCTTCCTGGAGCGGCGCATACAGGAGACCCTCAAGCCCGAGGAGATCCGCACCCAGGAACTGGCGCTCAAGAAGCTCGGCTTCGTGCCGCCGGACTTCGACCTCAGGAAGACCGTCATCGACCTGCTCAGCGAGCAGGCGGCCGCATTCTACGATCTGAAGAAGAAGAAGTTGTTCCTCATCGACGGGAGCGCGGATTTCCTGCAGCACGCGGCGCTGGTGCACGAGCTGGCGCACGCCTTGGCGGACCAGCACTTCCATCTGGACAAGTTCATCGAGCGCGCCAGCCAGAACGACGACAGCGCGCTCGCCCGTCTGGCCGTCATGGAGGGGCAGGCGACCTGGTTGATGTCGGAGTACCTGACGCGCCGCGGCGGACAATCCCTGCGGGACTTCCCCATGCTGGCCCGGCTGATGGCGCACGCGGGCGAGTCCTCTTTTGGGCAGTTCCCGATGTTCGACCAGGCGCCGCTCTATCTGCGCGTGACGCTGGTGTTCCCTTACACGCAAGGCATGCTCTTCCAGCAGGCCGTCATCGAAAAGAAGGGCCAGGCGGGGTTCACGGAGGTGTTCCGCAACCCGCCCCTGAGCACGCAGCAGATCCTGCATCCGGAGAAGTATCTGGCCGGCGAGCAACCGCTGCGGCCGCCGCTCCCGCAGATCGAGAACCAGCGCGCCTACAAGACCGTCACCGACGGCGCGCTGGGCGAGCTCGATCACGCCGTGCTGATCCGCCAGTACGCCGGCGAGCAGGAGTCGGAGGCGCTGGCGCCGGAGCTGCGCGGCGGGTTCTTCCGGTTGCTGGAGAGCGCCGACCACCGCGTCGTGCTGGTCTATGCTTCCGAGTGGAGCGGGGAGCCAGCGGCCCGGCGGTTCTTCGCCGCCTACGAGAAAGTGCTGCGCGGCAAGTGGAAGGCCTGCACGTTCGAGTCACGAAGCCCGGAGGCCCTCTCCGGCCGCGGCGACGATGGCTACTTTCTGGTTCGCCTCCAGGGCGCGCGCGTAACGAGTGTCGAGGGCCTGCCGTCTAGAGAGAAGGCGAGCCGCCGGCCGGAGGGACCGGTGCCGGCGGCGGCGCCTGCGATAGACTAGGAGTTTGAAGGAGGACTGAGCTGATGCGCCGCTGGTTGAGTTTCGGAGCGATCCTAGCGCTGTTGGTGCTGCCTGCCGTTGCGGGGGAGGTGCCGCGCAAGGCTCCCGAGCTGGCAGTGCCGCTGCCCGACGGCCGCCAGATTCTGCTCAGCCAGTTCCGGGGCCAGGTTGTCCTCATCGAATTCCTGCACACCACCTGCGTTCACTGCCAGCACAGCTCGGTGATCCTGGAGCGCTTGCTCAAGGAACTTGGGCCGCGCGGTTTCCAGGTGATCGGCGTCGCCTTCAACGACAATGCGCTGATGCTGGTCCCGGATTTCGTGAACCAGTTCGGGCTTACCTTCCCCGTCGGGGTGGGGGGACGCGACGAGGTCCTCAGTTACTTGCAGCACCCCCTCGTGAAGCCGCTGTACGTTCCGCAGATGGTGATCGTGGACCGCCAGGGCATTATCCGCGCCCAGCACGGCGGCGAAGACGACTTCTTCACGAATCTGGAGCCGAACCTTCGCGCTGTGATCGAGGTGCTGCTCAAGGAGCCCGCGGCCGGCCAGGCCACGCGGCCCAGGCCGCGCGCCGCAAAGACCGCGGCCGCCTCGCGCCAGGCGGCGCAGTAGCCCGGGCCGTCTCCACCTCCGGAGCCGTCACGGAATCTCCCCGAACCCATCTCTCGCCAGGGGCATTTCCGGCAGCCAGACGGCCGCTCGGCGGGTTACAATCAGTACGGATGCGCCCGTAGCTCAGCTGGATAGAGCGCTTGCCTCCGGAGCAAGAGGTCGCGTGTTCAAATCACGCCGGGCGTACCACAGTTTTCACAGACTCACAGCCAAAACAACCCTCCACTGACAAGTTCTGAGGTCCAAACGAGGTCCAAACCCAAAAATGACGTCCGGTACTCGTGTGGTATCGGTGCTCGTAGGCCTATCTGCCGCGTAATCATGGAGTTGGTACGCATGGACCGATGGGGACCGTGGGCGAGATTGTTGGCGCACACCCGGAGCGGAAGCATCTGTGGTCGACCTGACGCCAGCCACACCGGATTCCTCTGACTGGAGCAGACGTTGCTTCTCTCGCCGGTAGATCACGTTCCGTCTGTCCCACGTTCTCCCAAGCTGAGCGGAATGAGATAAACAGCTCCGCTTTAGCAGGTTGGACGTACAATCAATACAGGCCCGGATGGCAAAACGGAAATCCTGGTTGACAGGTGCCCGTGGGTCCGGGCTCCCAAGTACTATAAGGAACTCCGGAAGGGAGCCAACAAGTGGACCGAGTTCTCATCGCGATTCTGACGCTGACTGCAGCTACACTGGCGGTGCCGCAATCGGCTTTTGCTGCTTTGTCGTCTGCCGATGCGGTGGCATTGACCAACGATCTGGCGACACTTTCCGGGGGCTGGAACCAGCCTGCAGTAGATGAGTCTAACACCATCTTGTCCAGACAGCAGTATTCGGCCACTGAGTTTACCGACTTCTTCGGGAACTTTTTCTCCACCCATGCGATGACAGACGACCTTCGCAATTACCTTGTGTACCCGACATTCGGTTGGTTTGACAATACAGTCCACTTGAAGCTCCAGACCGCACTATCCGAAGTCCTCTGGCAGCGGATAACAGCGCTCACGGCGTCTTCCGTGCCACAGATGGCCACGGATGTGAATGTTCGGAATACGCTGCTCCAAAGCCACCGCTTTCTAAATTACTTCACGACATCAAGTGTGTTGCCGCCAGACGGCCAGGAACAACTGTACCAGCGCTACAAGGCCTACGTGCTCCAATATCCTCAGTATTTTGGCCTCGCATACCCCCAGCGCGACTGGCCGTACCTTGGCTCCCTGCGTGTGCAGGTGAACGTCAATCTTGTGGACATGACTTCGCTCATGGACGCGCGCAAGAATGAAATCGCGACGTCGCTGAATTTAACAGGCCAAAAGCTGAGTCTGTGGAACGACCTGACGGTCTTGGTGATTGACAACGACGGCCTCGATGCTAGGCAACTGCAGTCCCTGTCCACACTGTATCACATGACGCCCCAAAGCCTCTTCTTCCTCCGATTCCTCTCAGTATTTGATTTCCTCCGGTCCAGCTCCGATGACTCGGACAGGCTGTCCCCAATTGTGGGGACAACGACTTACAACAACATTTCCGGGGTTCGGGTTGGCAGTGCTTCTGAAAATGGGTTTCCATCGGATATTGAACCGTGCGATACGGACGTGTTTTTAATTATTGCCGCCCACGAACTCAGTCACTTGGTCGATTTTCACGTAATGTCTTCGAACCCGGCCCTTGCGGCGCGGCGAGCGGATCTGCTGGCGCGGGCGGGTAGCGTTGATTTGCAGTATCTCCGCAGCCAGTACGGTTCAGTGTTTCAAACCTCCCCGCAAGAGTTCTTCGCCAGCATAGGGAACGAGTATTTTGCCAATACCCAGCACACGCTGGACCTGGCGCTACAACGTTTCCGAACAGGCGTCGGAGGGGTGAAATACGCGGAGCCGCTAAACCAATTCCTCTTCTTTGCGGACGTGTTCTCAAGCGGTGGAGACAGCACTTTCTTTTACGCTATCGATACAGCAGGCAACTTGAGCCGCAGGACCGTCTCGCTCACGCGCGACTCGAACGGCCATATCAATTCTTTGGTGATTGACGGCTTGAGATACGCCTTCGTGACCGACGCGAACGGCTACGTCTCTTTCATCCTCGCGCAGCCAGGCGCCTGTGGCTATTTGATCGACCCAATGGGCCAGGCATGGCCCACTACAGGCGGCACAGGGACGGTCAACATAACCGCCGATGTTGGATGCACGTGGAGCGCGTCCAGCACCCTGAGTTGGGTTAACATCACAGGCGGTGCATCCGGCACGGGGAGCGGCACGGTCACCTATCAGGTGGCTGTTAACGCCGAGGGCGCGCGATCTGGCAGCCTCACCATCGCCGGGCTTCCCTATACCGTGGAGCAGAGCGGGACGGTGACCGGGCTCATTTCCGCCGGATCGATGGCGCAATTGGTTTCGGGGGGGATCTGGAATACCACCATCACGCTGGTCAATACGGGAGCGGCAGCGGCGCAGGCGCGCTTGAACTTCTTCGACAACAACGGCAATCCCTTGCCGCTGCCGCTGACCTTTCCTCAGACGTCCTCCGCGACCCCGCTGCTGGCCTCCACGCTCGACCGGACTCTGAACGCGGGCAGCGCGCTGGTGATTCACATCGCGGGGCTGGATAGTCAAGCGGCGCTGGAGGGCTGGGGGCAATTGCTGACCAACGGGACCATCTCCGGCTTTGCCGTCTTCGGCTGGAAGGCGGCTAGCGGGGATCAGGAAGCCGTGGCGCCGCTGGAGACGCGCAATCCGGGCTCGTTTGTGCTGTGGTTCGACAACACGGGTGGCTACGCCACCGGCGTGGCGTTGGCCAATATTGCGGCTGCGAGCGGAAACATCGGAGTGGTCGTGCGGGATGGCGACGGCGCGGTGTTATCATCAAGCTCCATCGCGCTATCCGGGTTTGCGCACACATCGTTCATGCTGGCGGACCGCTTTGCGACAACTGCGAACCGGAGCGGGACCGTGGAGTTTCAGACGCCGGTCGGCGGCCAGATCAACCTGCTAGCCATCCGAGCTAACCCGAAGGGCGCGATTACAGCCGTTCCTCCGCTGGTTAAGTAGGCCTGAGTGCTGCCCGGCTCTGAGTGTCACGGGCGAACAGCTTGACGTTCACTCCGTTACGGATCTCGCCCCAGGGGTCCGGCGTCTAAGCAGCAGGATCGCCGTGGCCGCCCTGCTGGGGCTGGTGGCCCTGGCGGCCTGTTACCTGCCTGCCCAGCGCGCCGCGCGCGTGGACCCCCTGGTGGCGCTGAGATACGGGTAGCGGCGCCCGCGGGCCAGGCGCGTATCCGGCAGCCAGAGGGCCGCTCGACGGGTTACAATCAGTACGGATGCGCCCGTAGCTCAGCTGGATAGAGCGCTTGCCTCCGGAGCAAGAGGTCGCGTGTTCAAATCACGCCGGGCGTACCAGCTCAAATCCCTCCCACCGGTCAGCGGCGGCGGCGCGTGAAGCCGCGTGCAGCCGAGGCCGCCTACCCCGACGTTTCAGCCAGCGTGCCAGAGCGATTCTGGTACGCTCGTGGTATCCATCGAGTCGTGGGGGACACACACATGGCAGTGGATCGAAGAGCGTTTCTGCAAGGTGTTGCCGGCGGGGCGGCGGCGATGGCCTGGTCTGGCCGGGGGCGGGCGGACACGGGTGACCTCGACGCCATCCGCGCGGAGATCGAGAAGCGGCACGACGAGGCGGTGCGCCGGCTCCAGGAGTGGGTCCGGCAGCCGTCGATCGCCGCCGAGAACAGGGGTGTCGAGGAGGGCTGCGAGCTGATGCTGCGGCTGCTGCGCGAAGCCGGGTTCGGGCAAGCGGTCCGGGTGCCCACTGCGGGCCTGCCCGGCATCTTCGCCACGCTGGATGCCGGCGCTCCCCGCACGCTGGGGCTCTACTTCATGTACGACGTGAAGCAGGTCGACCCGGCGGAGTGGTCTTCGCCGCCCTGGGCGGCGGCGCTGGTGGACCGGCCGGGCCTCGGGAAAGTGATGGTGGGCCGCGGCGCGGTGAACCAGAAGGGCCCGGAGGCCGCGTTTCTGGCTGCGCTTCACGCTATTCGGGGCGCGGGCCGAAGGCTGCCGGTGAACCTGGTGCTGGTGGCCGAGGGCGAAGAGGAGATCGGTTCGCCGCACTTCGCCCAGGTTGTGCGGCGGCCGGAGGTGCAGGCGGCGCTTGGGCGCTCGATCGGGATCTTCATGCCGCATGCGTCGCAAGAGCTCGATGGCCAGGTCACCATTACGCTCGGCGCGAAGGGCGTCGTCGAGCTCCAACTTGTGTCCAGCGGCGAACGCTGGGGCCGCGGACCGCGTCAGGACATTCACTCGAGCAACAAGGCGCGGGTGGACAGCCCGGTCTGGCACCTGGTGCAGGCGCTTGCGACACTCGTCTCGGCCGATGGCAACGAGCCCGCCATCGACGGCTTCGCCGACAAGGCTCGCCCGATTTCCGCGGCGGAGAAGGCGCTCGTCGCCGAAGGGGCGCGCCGACTCAGCGAGGAGGCCGCGAAGAAGGAGCTTGGCGTGGACCGCTGGGTACACGACGCGGGCTGGCGCGAGTCGCTGGAGCTGCTCGTATCGCGGCCCACGGTCAACATCGAGGGCCTTGTCGCGGGCTACACCGGGCCGGGCGGGAAGACGGTTCTTCCGCACCGGGCCGAAGCGAAACTGGACTTGCGGCTCGTGCCGGACATGAAAGCGGCCGAGGCGCTCGCGGCGCTGAAGGCACACCTGGCCAAGCGCGGTTTCAGCGACATCGAGGTCCGCATGAGCGGCGGCTACGATCCCACGAGCACGCCCGCGGAGGCAGCGCTCACCCACGCCGAAACGGCGGTGTACCGGCGCGCCGGCATCGAGCCGGTCTTCTGGCCGCGCAGTGCGGGCTCGTGGCCGGGCTACCTGTTCACCGGCGAGCCGCTGCGGCTGGCGGCCAGCCACTTTGGCCTCGGCCACGGGAGCGGCGCGCACGCACCGAACGAGTATTACGTGATCGAGTCGGCGAACTCGAAGGTGCGCGGGATGGACGGCGCGGTGCTCTCCTACGTCGAGTTCCTGTACGAGGTGGGTGTAGCGAGCTGAGCCCGGGCGCGCTGGAGCGTCTGGCGGATCTTCCGCCCCAGCGCCTCGGCCGTGAACGGCTTCGCCAGCAGGTCCTCGGTGTTGATCGAGAAGCCCGGTGTCAGAGAGGAGGCATCGGCATAGCCGGAGATGAACAGCACCGGCGTGCCGGGCCGCAGCGCCTGGACCTGTTCGGCGAGCTCGGCGCCGTTCATGCCGGGCATGACGATGTCGCTGACGACAATATCCACCGGGCTGCGCTCGCGGAACAGATGCAGCGCCTGCTGGCCGCTTTCGGCGGCTAGCGCGCGGTACCCCAGGCCCGTCAGCAACTGCACGGCAACCTGGCGAACCTCCGGGTCGTCCTCCACCAGCAGGACGCTCTCCGAGCCGCCCAAGGTATCGGCAGCCCGCTCGGCGGCCTCCGTCTCCACATCGTCCGCAGCCGGGAGGTAGATCCGGAACGTGGTCCCGTGGCCCGGCTTGGTGCTGACGCGGATCTCGCCGCCAGCCTGCTTCACGATGCCGTAGACCGTGGTCAGGCCCAGCCCCGTGCCTTTGCCCGTCGGCTTGGTGGTGAAGAAGGGTTCAAAGAGGTGACTCTGAACCTCCTGACTCATGCCCGTGCCGGTGTCGATCACAGCGAGCGTGACGTAACGGCCGGGGCGCAGGCCCTCGACGCCGCGCGATCCCGGCGCGCCCACCCGCGCGTTGGCGGTCTCGACGGTCAGTTTCCCTCCCCGCGGCATCGCGTCGCGGGCGTTGACCACGAGGTTCAGAAGCACCTGCGCGAGCTGGCAGCCATCCGCCCGCACGCGCTGCAAGTCCTGGCCGGGAATGATCTCCAGCTCGACGTCCTCGCCCAGGATCCGCCGCACCATCGCGCCGGTCTCCGCAACCACGCGATTCAGGTCCAGCACCTGCGATTGGACCGTCTGCCTGCGGCTGAACGTCAGCAACTGGCTGGTGAGGGCGCTGGCGCGCTCCGCCGCTCCCAGGATGCTGTCGATGTTCGCCCGCGCGGGGCTCTCGGCGGGCAGTGACTCCTTGGCCAGCTCCCCGTGCGCCAGCATAATCATGAGCAGGTTGTTGAAGTCGTGCGCGATTCCCCCGGCCAGCCGGCCGACGGCCTCCATCTTCTGCGCCTGCCGAAGCTGCTCTTCAATGCGGGTGCGCTCGGTGATGTCGGAGAACACCGTGGCGAACTGGCGGCCGCCGAGCGGGAACGCCGAGATGCTGAAGTGCCGCTCCAGCGGCGCGAAGTAGGTTTCGAAGGACCGCGCCTGTTGCTCGACGACAGTCTCGGCGTATGTCGCCAGGTACGGCGCCGCGGCCGTGCCGTAGGCCGCCGTGGCAAGCTGCCCGACCACTGCCTCGGCCCGCAGCCCCGTGTGAGCGCAGAACGCGGGGTTCACGTCCAGAATCCTGTAGTCCGACGGGCTGCCGTCCCGACCATAAACCAACTCGTGAATGACGACACCCTCGCGCATGTTCTCAAACAGCGACCGGTACTGCGACTCGCTGGCCCGGAGCCGCTCCTGAATGCGATGGCGGTCGCTGACGTCCCGGATGATGCTCACGAGCACGCGGCGGCCCTCCAGCGCTGCTGCCTGGGCACTGACCTCGACCGTGAACTCGGTGCCGTCCTTCCGGCGATGAACGGTCTCGAAGAGGATCCCTTCCCTCCACGCCTGGGACAGTTGGCCGGGCAAGCCCGCGTGCGTTTGCGGGGCGCGCAGGTCGCGGATCGTGAGCCGCTGCAACTCCTCCCGCGTGTAGCCGTACATCTTCTCCGCGGCCCGGTTGACCTCCAGGACCTCGCCTTCGGCGCCCAGGAGCAGCAGTGCATCCCGGGCCTGTTCGGAAAGGACCTCGTAGCGGCGTGCCGCCCCTTCGGCCTGCTTACGCTCGGTCAGGTCGAAGCAGTTGCCGATGTGGCCGGCGAACGTCCCGTCCGCATCGAAAAGCGGCTTGCCTATGTCCAGAATCCAACGGTAGGCGCCGTCGTGCCGGCGCAGCCGATACTCCATTTCGAAGCTTGAGTGGGCCGCCACCGTCTGCCGCCACGCGGCCACGACGCGCTCGCGATCGTCTGGATGCAGCCCCTCGCTCCAGCCGTCTCCGAGCTCCTGCTCCAGGCTCCGTCCCCTGAACTCCAGCCAGCTCCGGTTGAAGTAGTCGCAGGCGCCGTCGGCCCGCGACCGCCAGATCATCGTCGGCAGCTCGTCGAGAATCGGCAGGAAAGCGTCACTCGCCGGCCTGGGTCCGGATTCCATCGCCGTCATGAAACTTTGTTAAGAATATCACATGCGATGGCCAGAGACAGTTCAAGCGTGGCCGGGACACAAAAAAGCCGCCCCGTTCAGCCGGACGGGGCGGCTTCAGCACTTCTGGCGAATAGGGGGGCCAGAAACTTAGAAGAACTCCTCGTGTGAGACCAGCCGGCCCCCGGGGGACGGAATGAAGTTGTGCCTGGGCGGCGCCTGAGTGGGGCGCGGACCCGATTCGGCCGGGGCCGCGGGCTTCTCGACGGTCACGTTCAGGGTCATCGGCTTCTTGTTCCGGACGACGACGACCGGAACGGGTTTGCCGGCCTCGGCCTCGCGCAGCGCCCTGCCGATATCGCTCGCGCGAGCCACTTCCGCCGAGCCTACTTTCACGATAACGTCGCCCGCCCGGATGCCTGCCTTCTCGGCCGGCGAGCTAGCGTTCACCGAGCGCACCAGCACGCCCTGTTTCACCCCGAAGAACTCGGCAAGCTGCTCAGTGACGGGCTCAGCTTCGACACCTAGCCGGCCGCCCGCCCCGAACGCCCCCCCCGGACCAATCTGCCGCACGCGCACCTCGGCGCGTATCCTGCCGCCCAGGTCTTCCCCAAACTGCTCCATCTCGCGGTGGAACTCCGAGTCGGGGCCGAACTTGTGCCGCATTTCCTCGCCGTACTTCTGCATGTCGTGCTGAAACGGTGAGTCCGGCCCGAACTGGCGCCGCATCTCCTCGCCGAACTTCTGCATGTCGAGCTGGAAGTTCGGGCCCATGTGGAAGCCCTGCGGCTTCTTGGCGATCGTCGCGGTCACAGTCTGCACGGCGCCGTTGCGGCTGATCGACAACTTGACTTGCCGGCCCGGCGGGGTCTCACGGACCAGCCGGACGAACTGCTCGACTCCATCGACGCGCTCGCCGTTGTACTCCAGCACCACGTCGCCTGCCTTGAGGCCGGCCTTTATCGCGGGGCTCTCGTCGACAACTCTGGTCACCTCGACGCCGCGCGTCTCGGGCAGCTTCAACTCCTTGGCGCGCTGATCGTCAATTTCCTGCACGCCCACGCCGAGGAAGCTGCCGCCGCCCCCCAGAAGGCCGAACGGGGGAGGTGGAGCGGGCGGAGCCGGCGGGGCAGGCGGAGCCGGCGGGGCAGGTGGAGCCGGCGCGACCGCCTGCGCGACAAGCAAATGCAACGGAGCGGGCAGGGCCGGCTCGGCCACGGGTACGGGGGCCGGCAAAGCCAGGGACTCAGGCGCGGGCGGGGCGGGCGGCGCCGTTTGAGCCACCGCCGAACCGATACCCAACGCGAACAGGACAGCCAAAGCAAAAACTCGTTTCATTGCCACTCTCCTCAGAAACATTGCGCGCGAATGCTATCTGCACCCGCGCTGCGCGGCCCTGCGCCACAGGCGCGCTGCCGCTAGCGCTTTCTCTTCGCCCCCGCGAACCGAAGCCGGCCGCGGTGAGCGTCACTTCTGGCGACGGAGGTAGATCATTCCGCCCGAAGCGGTGAGCTGCAACCGAGGACCGCCACCGTTGATGGCGCCTTGGGCCGCCGTACCGGCGGCGCCCTGCTCGAGCCGGGGCCGGACCTCCGCAAAATCCGAGACGATGCGGCGCCCGCCCGGGGACCTGTTGACGGCTTCGACCGTCACCGCAAAGTTAGACGGGATCAGCACCGTTATGTCACCCATCGCGGTCGCCAGCGCGGACTCCTGGAGCGCCTTGGCGCCGCCGAAACTCGCCATGATGCTGCCGAGTTTGGTGGTGGCGTGCAGTCCGCCGGAGATAGCCTGGAGTTGAATCGTCCCGGTGCCCGACTCGCAATGGACGTTGCTGGCCGCGCGCACGCTGATCGAGCCCGTTCCGGTTTCGGCCATCACCGGGCCGCCGGCTTCGACAATGTCGATCAGCCCGGCGCCGGCGGAGACCTCGACCCCGCCTGCGGCGCGCTCAACTACGACGTTCCCGCCCAGCGTCCTGGCCACGACCGGCGCCTTGACATTCCGGATCGTGATCGCGCCCCCGCGGGACTTCAGATGGACTTCGCCAGCCACGGATTCGGCCAGGATCGTGCCGCCGCCGGAGAAGCATTCTACCTTGCCACCGATGCGGACCAGCCGCACGGCGCCGCCGCCGGTGCGCACGACCACCGCGCCTTGCACGCCCTCGACCCCGACCGCGCCGGCCGCGGTCTCGGCGGTGACGGAGCCGTCCAGGCCCGCCACCTGAATCGCCCCGCCGCTCGAGACCACCGCGGTTTCCTTCAAACGCCGCGGGACGTGGAGCTGAAGATCCGCCGACGTGCGCCGGGGATCGGCCGCCTCCACTTCCAGGAAGGTCCAGCCCGCCTTCGCGTGGCTTCGAACCACGACCGTTCCCAGAAGCCGCCGCGCGGAGGCCAGGTCGCCCGCCTTGGCGCGCCGTTTGAGCGAATAGGTGACGACTCCGGCGGCCCCATCGCCCTGGATGCGCACCCCGCCCGGCATGGCGACATGGAGTGAATCCTCGACCGGAACCGATCCGCTCACGGTATCCACCCAGTAGGCGCCCTCGCGCGCCGGGGCCGAATTCGTCTGTGCCAGCGCCGCGGCGGCCAGCGCCGGCGCCAGCCACAACCAACGTTTCATCAGAAAGCCCCCACGGATGCGTTCATCTCTTCGAGCGCCCGCTGGCAGCGCAGGCGCACGTAGCCGTTGTTCTCCCGCTGCACCAGTTCCTGGAGCACCGCGATGGTGGAATCCTCTTTGTGCTCGACCAGCAGGTCGATGGCCTGCGTGCGCACGCCGGGGTTGTCGTCGGCCAGCAGCACGCGCGCCAGGGCGTCGCGCACCTCGCGGTCCCCGGCGAACGGCTTCAGCGCATCCAGAGCCCGCAGGCGCACGCCGGGGTTCGGATCGTGCTGCAGCGCGTACAGCAGCACGGGCCGGATCTCGCTCGAGGCGCGCTCGGCCGTGAGCATGTCCATGGAATCGGCCCGCAGGCCCGGGTCCGCCGACTCGCGCGCCGCCGTCAGCAGCAGCCGCCGGATCTGGTCGTCCTCCGGCCTGCCGGTCACTGTCCGCTGCCGGGTCTCATCCACGATGAGCTGGACTTGGCCGGAAGGCTCGGGCCGCAGATACCGGACCCGCATGACGGCCGGCTCCAGGCCGGCCTCCGTGCCGCGGATTGCCCCCGGGACCGGGGCCGTCCAGCGCGCGGCGAAGAAGCCCAGCGCCACCAGGGCCAGCGCGCCGGCGGGCCGGGCCAGGGCGGCGACTCTCAGGTCCAGCAGGCTCGCCAGCCAGTTGCGCCGCCCGGCGGCCGCTTCGACGCGCGCGGCCAGGTCGCGCCGGCACCGGACCAGCAGCTCCGGCGGCGGCTCCATTTCACGGCGATCCAGCAGGCCATGAATCTTCTTCTCGGCCTCGAACGCCTGGCGGCAGTCCGCGCAAACCTCCACGTGATCCTGGAAACTCTGCTCCTCCTCGAGCGAAAGCTCCCCGTAGAGAAACAGCGACGCGTTCTTCTTGACCATTTCGCAGTTCATACAAAATCTCCAAGCGCGACTCTCATCTTCTGCGTCGCGCGGAACAGGCAGGTCTTGGCCGCCTCCTCGCTGGTGCCGAGAATCTGGCCGATGGCCCGTAGCCGCAGGCCCTCGTAGTGGCGCAACTGGAAAACCGTGCGCTCCCTGGCCGTCAGCTCGGCGAGCACGGACTGGATCCGCGCGCCGAGCTGCCGGTTGAGCAGCGCCCGCTGCGGGTCGCCCGCCTCCCGGCTTTCGATCACGGCATCCACGCGGTCCCGCACTCCCTCCTCCGTCTCGACCACCATCGACTCCTCGCGCCGGACTTTGCGCTTGCGCAAGTGATCCAGGCACAGGTTCGTCACGATGCGGTAGAGCCAGGTCTGAAAGCTCGCATCCAGCCGGAACGAGCGCAGGTTCTTGTGCACGCGGAGAAAAGCCTCCTGGTAGACGTCGTAGGCGTCCTCGGGTGACCGCAACAGGTTCATCGCCAGCCGGAGGACACCGCGATCGTTGGCGCGCACGAGCGCCGCGAAGGCGTCCTGATCGCCCTTCTGCGCGGCGCGGATCAGTATTGCCTCGTTCACGCCCTCCGCTGCGGCATCGACAGCCGGGGTGGCCTCAGAGTTCACGGCGAACCGTCACCATGCTCATAGACGGCTAGACGCAAGAAGTGTAACGCCTTTGGAACCGTGAGAGAACCCGAAGAGTTCTCCAACACGGCCTGAGCCAGGCTCGGTTGAGCGGCCGCCGCGTTTCTCTCAGTTGCGGGCGGGGTCGATCTCCACGTAGTCCAGGGGGGCGTTCTCGCCGCCGTCCGCGGTGCCCTCGATGCGGATCTCGTCTCCGGGGCGGAGCGCCAGGCCGGTGATCCTGCGCCGGGTCGAGGAGTGGGCGTCGATCCTGTTGGTCGGCAGGTTGTCATCCGCCACCCACTCGGCGACAAGCTGGCCCGAGACCAACACTCTGAAGCGCGACGCCCCATTGTTCTGGTCGAAGTACTCGACGCCGAGGTCATACCAGCCCGGCTGGCCCTGGAAGCTGAAGCTGGCCGAGCACTGCCGCGTGGGGCTGACGCACTCGATGGCCCTGGCGTCAGAAGCCGCCTCCCAGGGCTTCACGCTCACGGCCTGATAGCCCTCCAGCTTCATCCCTTCGGCCTCCAGGCGATTGGGGAAGTGCCCGGCGCGGCCCTCCGAATCGGGGATGCCGGAGGTGCGCAGGAACCAATTGCACACGGCATCGCGCCACACCCGGGCGTGCCCGGCCTGGTAGTCCAGGCGCGCCAATACCTCCAGATAGCGCTGCTCGTCGATCCGCCCTTTGAGCGACTTCCATTGCTCGACGAACCCCCGGACCTCTTCGGCGCCCCGGTAGTGCGAGTCGTAGATGTGCTGGATCACGGTTTTCCCCGAATGCAGCACGTAGGTGTACGGAACGTGGTGCATCCACAGCAGCAGCGCGTCCGGGCAGGTCGCGAGCGATTCGTAGATCCTGGCCACCTCGGGCCGGTACTGGCCGATGAAGCCGGTGCCGGTTGCAACCGTGCGGTCCATGCCGATGCCCCTCTCA
>JBEKLJ010000055.1:0-17130 GCA_050010255.1 Bryobacteraceae bacterium | reverse complement strand
GCGCAGAGACGGGTGACGAATCCAGAACAGGTACACCGCCAGACCAGCAGAGGCGGCCAGCGGTGGAAGAGCCATGGCAATGGCGAACTGTGCGAGTGACGATCCGCGCCAAACCAGGAGCGCAAGAACGGCGCAACTTACGACCGTGCCGGAGACCTGGAAGTAGGCCCCCAGATAGCCCTCCTGGAGGGCGGTAGAGAGCGGTGCGACCGCGTTCAGGCAGAACGAGAGTGAGAACGCGAGTCCGCAGATGAGGGCCAGAAGCCTGGCATCGGCGAGCAGGGCGGGGCGTCCAGAGATGCCGAGCAGTCCGGGGAGGCCCGGCCAGAGGGAGAACCCGACGACCAGCGCGGCCACAGCGACAGACAGGATCGTGTAGGTGAAGAAAGCCGTCGAGACATAGCGGCGAATGGCCGGCCAGTCATCGCGCCCGTAAGCGTGCCCAACGGTGTTCAGCAGACCCCCCGCCAGGCCGAGGTCGGACATACCGAACCAGCTCAGTAATGAACCAATCGTGAGCCACAGGCCGTAGCGGTCCGCCCCAAGGAGGCTCAGGGCGAGCGGGATGGTGATGAAGCGGACGCCGAGCGAGACGCCCCTGCCGACGAGGCCGGCCCGAACGGTGCGCCAAGCCTGGCGGTCGCGGCGGCGGCGGTGGAGGTCAAAAGTCGCTGGGGCGGCAGCTTCGAGGGCGGCGGGAGTCATGGGGTGGCGGGAAGGCAGCGCAAAGCCCGGCAGAGATCCGAGATATGCCAGAGACCCAGGCTTTTGTCGGCATAACGCCCTTCGTCCCCGGTGTACTGTTCGTTGAGCAGGAAGACCGGGCGCGGGAGAGAGAAGGGAGGACGCTCGAGATTGAGCGGCCGCCACCAACCCGTCGGGACATCCGGGTTTGAAGCGGTGTTCGGATAGGTGGTCGTCAGCAGATACCGGGAACCGCTGGTACAGACGTTCCGGAGTGCCCGCAAGCCGTCCGCAAGCATGAGATGAACCAAGCAGTCGCGTACTAAGACTAGATCCGCACGGGGCAGCCTGGATGAAACGAGGTCGATCACCTGGAACGAAACGTTCGGCCGGTTCCACCTGGCGATATTGCTGGAGATAAGTTCGGGTACGATATCCGCTCCGAGGTAGCTGAGGGAATCCGGCACCTGTGAGTGCATGATCCAGTTACAGTCCCCGCAAGGAATGTCGAGGAGAGACTGCACAGATAAACGGCGCACAAGACCGCCAAGGGCCTGCCGTAGGACCTCCGTGTTTTCCAGGTCCGAACCACGTCCCGAAACCGACTCAGAGCCGCCCCAACGGTTCTCTCTAAAGATCCTCGCAAAAACGACGCGGCGGCCCTTTAGACGATTGACGAAGTATGCAGCTTGTCTCCGCATAGGATTACGACCTCCACGAGGTCCCCAGCCGTCCGGAGCCGGGCAGAGCCGGGGTAGTCGCCGGAAAAAGGCGGATTCGCTCCCGCCACACGATACGGAGAGGGCGGATGCGGTCGATGTCAGTTGGGGCTGCGGCGGTGGTCACGAGGAAGCGGGTTCGGCGGTGGCTGCGATTGGGACGGTCATACCTGAAAACCCGGGGAGGCGCCGAGGGCGAAATCCCGCGGGGAATGGATTTCTTTTCTCTTTGGCTTCATGAGGTTACGCAGGCGGTGCGGGAGCTGCGGCGAGGCGGGGCGGCTATGCTCAGGGCGGAAGGGCGGCCGCCAGCAAAAGGCGGCCCGAGGGCTAATCCTGGGTTCTTCACCATGCTGAACTATTTGACGAAGCTGTACCAATTGGGAGCGCTGCCGGTGATCCGGCCGGGAACAACACAGAAGATAGCGGTGGGCGCCAGCTCGACGGCGAGCGCGGCAGTGGGAGGCAACGTGGTCCGGCTGGTGTCAACGACGGACTGCCATATCGCCTTTGGAGCCAATCCGACAGCGGACGCAACGGCGCTCCTTCTGCCGGCCAACGCGGCGGAGTATTTCGGCTGTGACGCCGCCGACAAAGTTGCGGTCATCCGCGACGCGGCGGACGGGTCTCTGTACGTGACCCCGGCGGTGTGAGAGCGGCGATGATCGCGAAGACAGGCGCGTTCACGATGGTCCGCCGCATCCGGCGCGGCACGCCCGGCCCGCCGAACCCGGACCTGCTGGTGGCGGCTTACCTGCCGGAGTCGCTGGCCGGCGCGGACGGCGATGCGATTGCGACTTGGCCAGATTCGAGCGGACACGGCTGGGACCTCACCCAGGCAACGCCCGGGAATCGGCCAGTGGTGGTTGCCGGGGCCATCAACGGGAAGAAGGCGGCCGGCTTTGGCGGTGCTGGCTTCTCCCTGGCTAATGCCAGCGGGCCTACCGTTGTCGCCAACAATTTTAGCGTGTTCATGGTCGGGGCGCGCTCGGTCGTGGACTCCAACGATGACAGGCTCCTGTTTGGCGATACATCTGGTTGGCCTTGGTTGCTGTGGCGGGATCTGGGCGGCGGCGGGGCGTGGCCTCCCGAAAAGCTGGAATTCATCGGAGTTAATGATGCAATCGCTCCTCATCAATCTGGATACGTACTCCTGGGAGGTACCGGAGGGCCGAGTTCGAGAACGTTGCATCTGGGCGATATGGATGAGGTCACATCAGGTAGCGGTGGCTCGACTTCGTGGCAGGGCGTAAGGT
Source organism: Bryobacteraceae bacterium (assembly GCA_050010255.1). Classification (GTDB taxonomy): domain Bacteria; phylum Acidobacteriota; class Terriglobia; order Bryobacterales; family Bryobacteraceae; genus JBEKLJ01. The sequence continues at coordinate 14,471 of JBEKLJ010000055.1, read as the reverse complement.
TCAACCCCAGTGGGGGGGATTACGGGTTCGAGGGGGCGTGTGCGGAACTGCTCGTCTACCAAGCGCTGGATGCGGCCGCTCGGGACCAAGTTCGGGCCTACCTGAATGCGAAGTACAACCTGCGGCACGGGCCGTTCACCCGGCAAGTGAGCTTCGACGGCAACTCGCTGACCGCCGGCTCGGGCTCAACCTACGGGGGCAACTACCCCAACCAGGTGCTGGAGGCGATGCCTCGGGACGTGGTGGGCTACAACACGGGGATCGGGAGCCACACCACCACGCAGATGATCGCGGACGCACCAACGAAGCTGGACCCGCTCTACAACGCCGCCTACACGCGCAACATCCTGGTGGCGTGGGAGATCCGCAACGACACCTACGTCGGCGGGAAAACCAAAGAAGAAGCCTACGCCAACTTCATCACCTACTGCCAGGCGCGCCGGGCGGTCGGTTGGAAAGTGGTCGCGCTTACAATTCTTCCGGGCGGCGGAGTGAACCCAGACAACCGTGCCTGGTGGAACGCGCAACTGGTGGCGAACTGGGCGACGTTTGCGGACGCCCTGGCGGACGTGGGGGCAGATTCCAGGCTTCAGAACCCAAGCGATCTGACGTATTGGTCGGTCGATGCCGTGCACCTAAACTCGACGGGCTACGGGGTGGTGGCGGGGATCGTCACGGCGGCGGTGCAGGGGTTGCTCTGAGGGGGAAGCTACCAGCTACCAGCTTCCAGCTACCAGATACCAGCTATCAGCTACCAGCTTCCAGCGGAGCCGGACCGGGGGTCCGGCCTACGACCGTCGGCTGAAGCCGACGCTGCACGCTGAAGCGTGCGCCACAAAAGACAGCTATCAGCTATCAGCTTCCAGCTACCAGCTTCCAGATCAGTGTTGCTCGTCTGAGGCGCGAGGCTTGCTGTCCTGGCGGTGGTAGTGGTCGTAGTACTTGTAGCCGTAGTAGCCGTAGGTGACCGAGTGTTTGGGATTCCAATCGTTGAGGATGGCGCCCAGCACGGGGGTGCCGTCCTCGGAGAGGCGCTGGCGGGCCGCCAGCGCCGCGTCGCGCGTGGTGGAGTTGGCGCGGATGACGAGGATGACTCCGTCGGCGAGGCGGCCGAGGATACGGCCGTCGGGCATCTGAAGCATGGGCGGAGTATCGATGAGGATAGTGTCGAACTCGGTCCGGAGGCTGCGCAACAGCTCGGCCATGCGCGGCGAGTAGAGCAAGGCGGGAGCCGAGACGGAGTCGGCACCGGTGGGGAGCACGTGGAGTCCCGGGACGTCGGTAGCCTGGATGAGTCCATTGGAGGAGGCGGGGCCGTTCTTGGCGCGGAGAATCGTGGCCAGCCCGGCCTTGTTATCCAGCTCGAAGATCTGGTGCAGGCGCGGCCTGCGTAAGTCGGCATCGATCAAGAGCACGCGCTGGCTGATCTCGGCCAGGGCGACGGCGAGATTGGTGGCGATGCTGGTCTTGCCCTCGGTGGGATTGGCGCTAGAGAGCACGATCACTTGGGGACGGCCGTGCTTGAGACCGGCAAACATGATGGAGGTCAGCACGCCGCGGAAGGACTCGGCCAAGGCGGAGGGCTTGCGGCGCCAGGTGACCAGCGCCATCTCGTCCCCGGGCTTGTAAGCCTGCCAGGGCAGCAACCGGCGCTCGCGGCGCAACTCGGCGCCGTAAGAGGGGATGACGCCGAGCTCGGAGACATTGAGGTAGAAGGCGGCGTCGCCCGGCTCTTGCAGCGTGCGATCAGCGCGGTTGTGAAGGACCACGAAGGCCACGCCGGCCGCCAAGCCCGCCAGCAGCCCGAGCAGGGTGTTGTGGACGACGTCGGGTTTGTAGGGCGCTCCGGGCACCGTGGCGGGCTCGACCACGCGGACGTTGCTGGCGCGCAGGGTGGAGGCGATGCCGGCTTCCTTGACCCGCTGAAGCATGGAGTCATAGAGCTGGCGGTTGGTATCGACCTCGCGCTTGAGGATGTTGTAGTGGGTGACCTTATCGGCCTGCTCGGTCATGAGCCGGGCCTGGGCGGCGTAGGCGGCCGCCAGGAGTTTCTCGCGGCGCTGGGCCGCCTCGAAGTCGTTCCGGATACGCCGGACGATCATTTCCCTTTGCTGAACGAGAGAGGCCTCGGTCTCGGCGATCTGGGACTGAAGGCGCTTGATCCTGGGATGGGCGGGAGTGTAAGAGGTAGCCAGATCGGCGCGCTGGCGGCGGAGTTCGAGCAGCTTGGAATACTGGTCTCTCACGGTGGCATCGTCGACCACGTCGGGCAGCGAATCGATACTGGCCGAAGAGGCCAGCTCGTAGCGCGACTGCTTGCCGACCCGGTCCGCCTGAGCCTTGGACAGCTCATCCTGGAGCTGGCGCAGCCGCTCCTCGGCGAGGTTGTTCTTCTCGGAAGTGAACAGCAAGCCGGTCATGCGCGCGTAGTTCTGGAGCTCCGCGTCGGACCTCTCCAACTTGATCCGAACGTCCTCCATCTGCCGGGCGAGCCAGGCGCCGGTGCTCTGGGTGGTTTGCCAGCGGGATTCCAGATTCTGTTCGATGTACTCGGCAGTGAGGGTGTTGGCGAAGTCGGCAGCGTAGCGCGGGTCGTTGGAGTCGCAGGAGATGTCGATGAGGCGGGTGTTGACCTGGGCCCGGACACGGACGTCGGCGGCGGTCTCGGCGGGGGGCTTGGAGTCGGGCAGGCCCAGAGCCCGGCGCCAGGCGTCGAGCCGGGAGCCGGCCGGAGCGGGCGGACGGGGATGGTCCTTGAGCTTGGCGTTGACGCGCTCGAGCAGGCTGCGGCTCTGCAGGACGCGGACCTGGGTCTGGAGGTCGTACTCGGGGTAGTACATGGTGGTGTCGGTGGTAGGGTTGACCTCCCGCATGTTCAGGAAGTTCTCGTTCATGCTCTGGATCTCGATGAGGGCGTGGGCCTGGTAGATAGGAGTTTGGGGAAAGGTGTAGAGGCAGGCGGCCAGGCCGGCGAGGAAAGAGCAGAGAACTAGCGTGCCTTTGCGGCGCTGGAGGATGCGCCAGTACTCGAGGAGGCCACTGTGGGCGGAGTCGCCCGGCTTCTCGGAAAGGAAGGGAGGGTAACCCGGGTACTCACCCGCGCGCGGAGGACGGAGGTCAACCGGGGCGGAGGGGAGGCCGGGCTGGCCGGCAGCAGGGACGGGCAAGTGAGTTGAGGGATTGGACTGGTCCATAGCGATTCCTTACCGGCGCCAGATGGCGAATCCGGTTCCGATCTGCACAGCGGCTTCGACGGTGCGCAGGGTGGCGCTCCTGGCGGCACTGGTCGGCACGAACAGGATGTCGTCGGCCTTCAATCCGATATCGGCGGACTGGCCGGCCAGCACCTTGCGGAGATCGACGGGGATCTCAGCGCGGGTAGCCGAGCCAGCGACCGGGCGGAGGATCTTGGCGTGCTTGGCAGAGGCCGTCGGCTCGAGGCCTTCGGCCATAGAGAGCACCTGCAATAGCGTCACGGTTTCCCTTTCATTCAGGACGAATCCGCCAGCGCGCTTGACCGCCCCGATGACGTAGACCATGTCGGCCTTGGGCACCGAGATGACGTCGTTGGGACAGATGAGGATGTTCTCCTCGGGATGGCGCGCCTCCATGACGGACTTCACGGAGACCTGGGCCACGCTGAACTGGCCGGTGGGATCGTCGGCCGCGTTCGGCAGGGGGATGCTGCCCCACTGCTTGCGGCGGGTGATCTTGATGGAGTTCCCAGCATCCTGCCGCAGGCCGCCCGCCATCGAGAGGATCTCGAAGAGGGTCTTGCGGCCCTGGAGCTGGTGCACGCCCGGGGAGGCGACGGCGCCGAGGACCGAAACCGGCTGGCTGCGGTACTCCGCCACCGAGACCACGACGTCCGGATCGCGGACGAACTCCTTGAGCCGCTCGGTCAGCTCGCGCTCGAGCTGACGGGGCGTGAGGCCCTCGGCGCGTACCCGGCCAGCTAGCGGGAGCTTTACGAAGCCGCGGCCGTCGACGATGAGGGGCTTCTCGTTGATCTCTTCGATGTCGATGGCGCGAACGACGAGTTGATCGCCTGGCCCGATTACGTATTCGGCCGACGCGGCCGGCGAATCAGCAGGCGGCGGGGCCGGTTGCGCGGCCAGGCCAGAGGCGAGCAGGACGGCCAGAGCCAGGCTCTTCATGACTCCTCCCGGCCATTGCCGGAGGCCGCGACCAGGTCGGCGAGACGCCCGACCGCCAGGTCGAGCACGCGGATCTGACTGGTGAGAACATCCAGCCGCGACTGAACGGCTTCCGGAGGGTGGCCGTCGCTGGAGGCCAGTTGGATCTCGATGGCAAGCCGGGCGAAGTCGGAGATGCTGCGGACGCCGTTGGACTGGCAAAGAGCCCTGACGGCGTCGTACTCCTCCTCGGAGAGGCGGAAGCTGATCATTTTGCTTTTTCGATTAGAGACACGCATAGGTCGAAGCTCAGCAGAGATTCATCTGCGACAGAGGATAGGGTCAGACACCACCGGGAGCGGAGCAAGGCGGAGGAAAGGAGCGGGGGCGAGGGCTCCGCGGCCGGCGGAAGCAAACGCAACTATTACTTTAGGAAATACGTGCAGATCACACTAGCAATTGGTGATATTGCGCACGAGCCAGCGCCCACAGGCTACCGCCCTCTCAGTCCCATCGTGACGACTCATAACTCAAGTGGCCAAAGCGGGTGCGGCCTCTCAGGGCGGCAGGGGTCTGTCGGCGCGGGTTGGACATTCGATGGCGGCGCCGAAGGCGTCCGCGCACCCCGGCGACGCGGAGCGCCGCACGAGGTCTCGAACGGGCAGGATGTCCCGACCTCAGGAAGCGCGGGAGGCGTATTGTGCGAACAGGCGTCCCCATTCGGTGCCGGTCAACCATCGCTCAAAGATCTTGCGGTCTTTTACCGGCCAGCGGTACCAGTCGTGGTAGCACTCCGAGCCGAAGACGAACAAGTGGACGAGCGGGGTGTGGAAGAGCAGTTTCTGAATCGGCTGGAGAGGGCCGAACCAGCACAGGTCTCCGACGCGGCTGGCCAGGTTGTCACCGACCGTGAAGCCCCAGCTTTCGCTAGAGACATCGTCGCCGGCGAGGTTGATCTGACTCGGGTCGCCGGTTCCAAGCCCCTGTTCATGGGCGATGCGGATGTAGGGGATGGAGAGCGGGTCGAAGCCCATGAGCCGGGCGGCAACGGCGTCGATGGCGACCTGATCCCCGCTGGCCAGCAGGATGTTCTTGACGCGCGGCCGCATAGTCCGCGGACCCGGCCCATCCCCGGCGGTGGTGCCGTCCATGACGGCGAACAGCCCGGTGTGGATCTCCTTCTGGATGGCAAGGAGGTCGACGAGAGTCTCATGAATCCAGGAGTGGGTGTAGTGCCGCCCGGTGTTGAGCAGGCCGCCGAAGGCGTTCTTCATGGCGCCGGTGGTGGTGGTGTAGATGTGGCACTTCACGGTGGGCAGGTGGACGATGTTCTTGCCGAAGAAGTAGTCGGGGATGCGGATGCCGTCGGGGTAGATGCGATCCAGGGCGAGCATCTTACGGACGGGCTTGTAGTGGACCCATTTCATGTCGGCGTCACGGAAGTTGTATAGGACTGGAATGGCGTAGCGGCGGAAGATGGGCAGGTAGTGGTTGAGGTCCTCCCCCTTGAAGGCGTTGGTCACCACGGTCTTGTTCTGAACACAGGACAGATCGGTGAAGCCCCGGGCCTTAAGGGCCAGGATGACGCCTTCGAGCTGCCAGGGAGTGGTATTGGCGCCCGGAAAGGGGAAGTGCCAGGAGATGTTGTCCTTCAGGATGGTGGCGGAGGAGGGGTCGAGCGCCTGGGAGAGCCCGGCCAGGTCCGAGAGGCGGCCAATGTCGTCCAGGACGGTGGTGGGCGAGGTGCGGATGGCGGAAACGAGGCTTCGGTTCATCGGTCAGCGGAAGAAGTAAAGGATGGCGACGCAATAGGCCAGCCAGAGCACGATGCAGGCTTGGAGCGGCCGATCACGCAGCAGCAGGTCGGTGGGGCTGCCACCCTGGGCCCTGGCACGGATGAGGAACAGGTAGCGCATGAGCCCGTAGGCAACGAGGGGCACGCTGTAGACCAGCCGGTCGGTTCCGAACTTGACGACGGTTTCCGGCGCAACGGTGTACAGGGCGTAGCAGAGCAGCGTCGCGCTGAGAACGACCAGGTTCAACTGGGCGATCAAGTCCGAGGAATAGTCGCGCAGCACCGAGCGGTGGTCAGCGGCGTTGCTAGCGGGCAGACGCAGCTCGTCCTCACGCTTGCCGAAGCCAAGGAACAGCGCCAGGAAGAAGGTGCAGAGAATCAGCCAGTGGGAGGCGGCGACGTGGAGCGCCACGGCGCCAACCCAGACGCGGATGACGAAGCCCGCGGAGATGGCGAACACATCCACCAGCACGGCGCGCTTCAGGCGGAGCGAGTAAGCCAGGTTCAGGACAACGTAGGCGGCCTCCAGAAGCAGGACGCCGAAGGCGCGCGAAGCCAGGGGGATGGCGATTCCCGCCAGGAGTACGGGGACGGCTGTGGCAAAAGCGCGGCGGCCGGAAACCAAGCCCGCAGCGATGGGGCGCCGGCACTTGAGGGGGTGAAGGCGGTCCTCGAAGCGATCCGTCCAGTCATTGAAGATGTACAGGGCACTGGCGACCAGCGAGAACGACAGAAACGTCAGGAGTGCGGTAAGGACGCTGGGGGCGTCCCCTAGCCGGCCCGCGAAGACCAGCGGACCGAAAATGAAGGCGTTCTTGACCCACTGCCGGCAGCGGAGCAACCGGAAGAAGAGTCGCACTGGCCTCGCAGCCACGGCGGGCGCAGCGGAATTCCCTGCCCCATTAAGGCTTAGCGGCGCTGCCGGATCGGCCATGCTCATCCTCATCTAGATTCTGCGCCGCTGGGTTCTGCGCCGCTGGGTTCTGCGCCGCCAGTTACCGGCAAGGGTTCCGCCGTTTCGGTCGCTCCAGGGAGGCAAATCAGCCGGCAATGGGAAGGAGCCAGTCCCGATCGATCTCAACCGCTACCGAGCGCTGCAACAGGCTCACGGACAAGACGACCCGGAAGTCGTTTTTGATGGCCCACAGGACCCCTTCCACGCCCTCCATCGCGCCGTAGTCGATGCGCACGCGCTGGCCAACCTTCAGGAATGGCCAAGGAGCGGCCGGGAGGCCGGACTTCATCAGGGCCTGAATGGCGTCCAATTCCGTGGGATCGACAGGGACGGGCATGCCGCCGGCACCGAGGACGGAGACGATGCCTGGCGTCGTGAGCACCGGCAGGCGCCGCGCCGGATCGAAGCGACAGAAGACGTAGCCAGCGAAGAGCGGCAGGGCGACCTCTTTTACCCGATCCGACCAGCGGCTGTGGCGCCGATAGAGAGGCAGGAACTCGTCATAACCCTTCTGGCGAAGAGCTGCCGAGACACACTTCTCCCAGCGCGACCTGACTCTAAGCGCATACCAGGGTAGACCATGGGCGTGCCACTCTACTACAGGGTTAGTCTCAGCACTGCTGGGCTGGACCCCCGCACTTGCGATCACTGGCCTACCTCGAGCCAGCAGGTCTTCACACCCTGCTCAGTGTCGGACAAACCCCGGTCTCCGCAGCCGAGGCAGCCCGCCATGTGTATGACGGAGCGCAGGGAACCCGAGGCTCCTCGCGCCCGGGCAAAACGTGCGGAAAGTGAAGATTTGGACACAGCTACCGCTTATTCAGTCCCAACTTAGGACTCAACGCAGCGCGAAACGCGCCCCGATCAGTTGACGCTATCACTGAGCGCATACAGATGTCAACGGACCGAGGGTTAGAAATGTCGTGAGTTGTACTACGGGAGAGTTCCGGTACTAAAGTTTGCGATTCCCACGAGGCAGGCCGACCGGCACCGTGCCCGGGCTCAGATGGCCGGGGCCTTGGAGCAGCGCCTGGGTGCGCCGGGCGGAAGCTCGATTACAATGAGGAGACCTTGCGATTGACACCACTGGCGCTGGCGTTTGTGCTGGCCGTCGCCGCGGGCTTCGGCGTCTGGTTGTACGTCGGGCCGGCCCGGCCGGAGTCGGCTGCGGCGAGATTTCTGGGCACGGTGGACTACCTGGAGGAGCGTGCCGAGGAGCGTCTGGAAAGCGGCACGCCTCGCGACCGGGCTGAGGCAATGGCACTGATGCGGCAGGCGTTGCTGCGGGACCCCGCCTCGCCCTATCGGTGGTCGACCCTGGGGGAGCTGCTGGCGGAGTCCGGGGACAACGAGAGGGCGCGTTACTGCTTCCACCGGGCGGTCGAGCTGGGGCCGAACATCCCTCCGGTGCTGATGCGCGCTGCGAACTTCCACTTCACGCACGGCGCGGCGCGCGAGGGACTGGAGTGCACGCGGAAGATTCTGGGCCTGGTACGGGAATACGACGGCGTCATCTTCGGCACCTGCGAACGGATGGGCGTGGGGGTAGCGGAGGTGATCGCGCACGGGATGCCAGCAGACAAGGCGGCGCATACCGCGCTACTCCGGCACCTGCTGGCACGCGAGGCCGCCCCCGACGCGGCGGTGGCGTGGAGGTGGCTGGAGGGCCGAGAAGAGTGCGATACGGCGCTCACCTCGGAATACGTTGAGTTCCTGCTGAAACAGGCGGCGTACAGCGACGCGCGAGAGGTTTGGGCCCGGCACCTCGGCCGGCAGAGCCCGGACTATCCCGGATCTAACCGGGTGTTCAACGGCGGGTTTGAGAGCGAGCCGCTGAAGGAGGGGCTGGACTGGCGCGTAACGCCGGCCGAGGGGGTCATAGCCGACCGTGGCACAGGCGGGCGCAGCGGGCGGTGGAGCCTGCGGGTCCGCTTCGAAGGACAAAGCAACCTGGACTACCGCCACATTTCCCAACGCGTGGTAGCCGAGCCGGGCGTCTACCGCTTCAGCGCCTGGGTGCGCTCCGAGCAGGTCACGACGGATGAGGGGGCGCGGTTTCGGATACGGGATGCCGGGGGAGACCCGCGCGTGGATGTGACCACAGCCCAGGTCGCCGGGACAACGGACTGGACGGAGCTGGCGGCGGTGGTGGTCGTGCCCGCACCGGTGCGCCTGCTGGCGGTGGAGCTGATTCGCCGACCGTCGCTGAAGTTTGACAACAAGATCAGCGGGACGGTGTGGATCGACGACGTGCGGCTGGAACCCGTGCGTGGCCGCTAGCCGGGATGCTTCACCAACGACCTGCTGCGGCGCGCGATAGCAGGCCGTGACGTGCGGCTGGAGCCGGCGCCCACGGCCGAGGCCGCCCCGCGCCGGATCCCCTGGTGCGGCCGCTGAGAAGACCGCGGCCGCTACGGATTCTCGCGGAACGGCTTTCCCGCCGCGTAGAGTGCGATTCTGATGCTGAGAGCCTGCGCGAGATGCAAGTCGCGTTGCTGCTTGGCCAGCTCCAGGGCCCGGCGCGCGGTCCGGGTGGCTTCAGGAAAACGCCCCGCCTCGGCGTAGGCCGCCGCCAGCGTGTCCAGAATCGCCGGATCCCGTCCTCCGGAGAGTCCTACCGCTCGCTCCGCCAGAGCCACCGCCTCGGCGCCGTTCCGCAGAGACGCATCCCGATTGGCGGCCAGCGTCAGGGCCGCCCGGTTCAGAGCGGGCACATGATGCGGATCGAGGAGGACCGCCTGCCGCCACTCCGCCAGGGCCTCCCGGACTCTCCGCTGGAGGTAGTACAGCGTTCCCAAGTTGTAGTGCGCCTCAGCGGATTTGGGCTCGATCGCGAGCGCCTTCTCCAAATGCGGAGCGGCTTCAACCAGCCGGCCCTGTTGGGCGAGCGCCGCCCCCAGGTTGGCTTGGATCGTGGCATCGCCGGGTGCGAGCGCGGCAGCCTTCTCGAGATGGGAGATCGCCTCGCTCCCGTTGCCGGCGCGGAACAGGGCCACCGCGAGATTCACCTGCACCTCGACGTCATTCGGCCGGCCCGCCAGCACCAGCCGGCAGAATTGGATGGCCTGGCTGGTCCTGCTTTCACTCTGCGAGAGCGCACCGCAGAAGGCGCGCTGGCTGGCCTCATCGGCGGGATCGAGCTGCAGAGCCTTCACCAGAACCGGAATCGCCTCTTCCGGCTTCCCTTGCCGCGCCAGCGTGAACCCGAGCTGGGAGTACGAGTCGGGGTTGGCGGGGTCGATCGCCGCGGCTCTTCTGTAAGCCGCGATGGCTGCCTCGGTCTGGCCCGTTCTGGCTAGCGCGGCCCCGAGGTTGATCTGGGACCTGGCATCCTCGGGGTTCAACTCAACCGCCTTCTTCCACGCGGCAAGGGCGGCTTCGTAGTCGTGCTTGTTCGTCAGCTCCAGCGCCAGGTCGAACTGCCTATAGAAGCCGGCCACTGGCACGTCAATTCTCGCCAGCCCGTCCGGCGCGATGTTGACGAACTCCGGGATGTTTACGGCCCGGTTCGCCGCCGTGGCGTTCTCGATCAGGATCGCCGGGCTGTCGTTGCGGTTCTCGTCCAGGTGCGTGAGGAACATCTGCGTATACACCGAGCGGGCTTTGGAGGAAAACACCAGCCACCGGCCATTGGGCGAAAAGCTGTGCCAGGAGTCCATCAGCGGCGTATTGCAGGCCATCCGCCGCGCCACGCCGCCCTGCGACGGAACGATCCAAAGCTGGCTGTCGGGACGCATGAGCTGGCCGTTGCGGCACTTGACGAAGACGATCCAGCGGCCATCGGGCGAGACCTTCGGAAACGTGTTGCTCATGCCGTTCCGCGAGGCGCCGGCGATCGGCGCCGGCGTTCCGCCCTGGCCCCCGTTGAACGGAACCCGATACAGATCGTACTGCATCTGCAACTCCAGCGGATCGTTGGCATACTCCGCCAGCCTGCCGTTCGGGGGATAGGGGTCCTTGGCTTCCGCCCGCGCGAACACCACGTAGTTGCCATCGGGGCTCCAGACGCCGTCCGTCTGGACATAGCGCGGATCGTCCGCCCCCGGCAGCGCTTGGGTGCGCCCGGTGGCGCGGTTGTGCCACGCCAGGATTCCGCGCGTCGGATAGAACACCTGAAGAAAGCGATAGTCCTTGAAATTGGACACGTAGTAGCTGCTGCGGAGCTTTTGGCCGGCCCCGCTCAGCCGGGTCAGTACATACCGCCCGTCGGGCGAAACCTGCGACATGAAGCCCACCCGGTCCGGCGAGGTCTGCCGTTCCTGAGGAGTCCGCCAGGAGATCATGTCCTCGTTGTGGATCGTCGTTACCGGCTTCAGAGAGACGATCGCGTACAACCCCCTATCGTTTTGCGGGCCGTCCAGATCCAGGCCCAGCGTCTGGCCGTCGAGCGAGAAGGAATGGCAATTGGCGCAGATGTGCATGCCGCTCAGCACCACGCGGCTGCTGGTCTCGCTGACGCTGCGCAATCGCCAGGCGACCAGCGGCAGGGCGGGAGCGGCCAGGGGTTTGATCACTCCCCTCTCCGTTTCCGAGGGCATCAGCGGCACGTCGCGATAGAAGACCGGCGCTCCCACGGGATCTTTCGAAGTTCGAATGCTGACGCGCCCGCTCGAGACCGGCCCGCCTTTCCCCAGGCCGGTGATCGTCACCGTTGCCGGCCGCTCCACGGAATGACGCTTGATCTGGGCCCAGACGCCTGCCTCCGGCGCCCAGGTCCGCGCAGCAGCCTGTTCCGGCGTCAGCTTGGGCAGCTCGTTTGTGGCGCCGACGCAGCGCGGGTCTATTTCGCCGATCCGCATCCGTTCGCCGGGCGCTTGGATACGCAAGGGCGTCGAACCGTCGGAGAACGCCACCTCGATGAGCCACGTCTCGGCGTCCCCGGCCGCATCGCGCCAGAGGAAGGTTGGGGCTGCGAAGTCGGGCGGGAAGATCGACCCCTCCGCCGGGTAGTCGATGGTGATCGAAGCGGGCGGCACGCTGGCGCCCCCCACGAACACCGCCGCCAGTGCGAGCGCGCCACAGACACCCAGCACTCCCGACCGTTTCACGCTACCTCCCATCCACGGCGACTGAAAACCATGTTACACCGCCGCTGCGCGCAGGCGGCGCTACAGGACTTGAGGAACCGATGCGCTGGGAGCCGGCGCGTGGCTGTTCGAGCTTCGTGGGGCAGACCCCCTGGTCTGCGCGGGTCCGCTTGGACCCGCTCTTCAGAGCGAAGAGCCGGCCAGGGGGCCGGCCGCGGCGCGAGCGGCACAGCCAGCAAGTGCAGGTAGCAGAGGCGGAAGAATTTGCGGCGAGCGCGTGAGCGGCGGTTGTTGGCGTTGTTGGCACGGGGCTGAATTAGCGGCCGGCGACGAGAATCAGCGACCGGTGTAGTTGCGTAACGCTGCAGAAGTCCTTCTGGCTGCGTACCGGTACCGAAGTCCTGTGAGTCTCATTTTCGAGAGTGCCGTTGCGCCGACCCCATTCACATGCCATACTTCGATTCGAGGCCCTAAGAGGAGGGTGTGGACGATGCGCAGTGCTTTGGTGTCTCTCGCGGCAGTGTTATGTCTGCTGATGGCGCTTCCCGCTTCGGCAGGCATCCTCTATGACAACGGTCCGGTGAACGGCACGATCGACGCCTATACCATCAACTTCGGCTTCCAGGTCGCCGACTCGTTCACGCTGTCAAGCGGCTCGACAGTCACGGGCGCGAACCTCTACGTTTGGTTGGGTACGGCGGGCGACAACTTCACCGAGGTGGATTGGTCGATCCTCGACGGTACGGGCAACGTGCTGGGTGCGACGCTTGCCTCCGGAACAGCCGCTGTGATCTCCACGAAGGATTTGGCTCGGTCCCCCAACCCTTACGGCTACGACATAGACTCTTCCACCTTTTCGATTCTTCCCAACCAATCGCTCGGCGCCGGCACGTACTTCTTGATGCTCCAAAACGCCGTGGCGCTATCGGGCGGCCCGGTTTATTGGGACGAGAACGACGGCCCGTCTGTCGCGTGGGAGAACACCCTCGGATACCTCGGCGTGGGCGCTTCAACCTGTGGCGTAAAGTCAGGTTACTGCTCGGAGACTTTCCAGGTGCTCGGCACGACCGGTGCGGTTCCCGAACCCGGCAGCCTGGCGCTCGTCGGCTCCGGAATCCTGCTCCTGGGCGGACTGCTGCGCCGCAAGCTCAGCTAGCTGGCAACCACCGAATTTCTACGGAAGTTCTCGAAGCCGGGGCGAGCAGCCCCGGCTTTTTCTTTGTAAGCGTCTGGGCAACCCATCTGTTCACGCACCGGAATTGGCGGCGCGGTGGAAGGGTGGACGAACCAGCGCAGGCGGCGGCGGAGCCGGGCCGAGGCCGCGAGCGGCTTTTGACTTCGCGGTACAGAGGGTGCGGGTAGTCATCCTCCGGCAGCAACCTCCAGCACCGGAGCGAGGCGACCGAGAGTCCAGCGAGACGGGCGAGGCCCCCAGGGGACGCGGTTCATGATCTGGGGTGAAGGGCCGGTCAGGTTATACTCGAACCCCAGGAGCAGAGAATTGAAGACATTCCGTCACCGGCTGCTTTTCCTGTCGCTCTCCTGCCTGTTCCCGTTTTGTGACCTGCCGGCGCAGACGCCCGAATTCGTTTCCTTGGCGTCGGCGCGTCCCGTTCTGCAGGCCATGCGCGGTTCGCTGCCCCCCGAGCTGAGAGCCGCGGGCGCAACCGCTCCCGAGGCTTGGGATCAATGGGTCCGCACGAGGGACCGGCAGATTCGGCGGCGGATCGCGCAGGGCGAGGAGCTTACGCTCACGAATCTGCTGCGGCTGGGCGTCTCTTATACCAAGGAGCGCCGCATCACTTATGACCTTCTGGACCGCTACGGGCAAGACGGGGTCGTCAACTCCGCGGCGGAACATCGTGCCGACGATTTGATTCGCGCGCTCTCCGCTCCCCACCCCAACCAAGGCCTGCTGCAGATGCGGGCCTTCCTCCAGGAGAGCGGCTTCAGCCTGAGTACCCCCGGAGGGCGGAAGGGAACGAAAGCCTACCTGCTCGCCAGCCTGGCGCGGCAGAGGGATGAGGTCTCCCGCGACAGGGAGCAGGCCCGAATCGACCACTCCCGGCTGTTTAAGGACCGCGGCCTCTCCACCGATAGCGATCTCTACACCGCCTACACGCTCGAGTTGCATCTGCGGGACTTGTTGCGTCGAGGGCTGCTGAAGCCGGGAGGCATCCATCGCGTCGCCATCCTCGGCCCCGGCCTTGATTTTGTGAACAAGAAACTCGGCTACGACTTCTATCCTCCCCAAACAACACAGCCCTTTACTGTGATCGATTCGCTTCTGCGGCTGGGCCTATCCGATCTCTCTTCGCTGGAAATGTGTGCCTTCGACATCAGTCCCCGGGTCAACCAGCACCTCGAGCGCGCCCGCGCCAAAGCCGCCTCCGGAAGGCCCTATACGATGCAACTCCTGTGGAGCCGGTCTATGGGTGGAAGCGAGGACTTCCTCAGTGACTTCACCACGTTCTGGGGGAGGCTGGGAGAGCGGATCGGCAATCCGGTTCAACCCATCGCCGTCCCCGAGGCCGTGCGCTCTGACATCATCAGCCGCG
>JBEKLJ010000054.1:0-17192 GCA_050010255.1 Bryobacteraceae bacterium | reverse complement strand
CCACCCGCCTCAACAGGTACACGCGCTCCTGCCCCTCCGGCGTCACGCGCAGCAGGACCACGAGCCTGTTGTCCGTTCCCGCGAATCTCTCCGCGGAGGAACGCACGTGGAAGGGAGCCACGAAACGGAAGCCCCAGTCCAGGCGAGGTCGCGTCCAAGTGGCGGAGCATCCGGACGCTCTCGAGGGGTGCCGCTGAAACAACTCCTCGGCCTTCCGGGCGCCTTCACCCGTCAACAGGCCTTGTGCCTTGCTACGGAGGCAGCCCGGCCCGATTAGAAACACGAGGGCGCCAGCCAGGACCCGCCAACGCAGGAACTGTCTCCGCGCGATGAAACGCGCGGCCAGCCGCGGTGGTGTGATTTCCAAGTCGCGCTCCATCGCCTCTCGCTGCACAGTGTTTGACGCCCGGCAGGGCCGAAGCGGTTGCACCTGAAGGCATCATAATACTGCGCCGAGCGCCGGGGATCATCACGAGCTGCGGCGGCGGATTTGCGGATCCGTTCCGGACGCCGCGACGCTCGGCGGACGGGTTGCCAACACTATGTCCTGCCTTGCACGACTTTGCGTTACACTTGGGTCATGAGGACCAGCAAGACGCTCTCGATAACGCTGCCGCCGGACATGCTGACCCAGGCCGAAGCACTCGCCAGGAAAGAGAACCGCACCATGAGCGAACTGATTCGGGAGGCGCTTCGGCACTACGAGCGGCAGCGCTGGTGGACTGAGGTCAATGAGTTTGGCCGGCAGACCGCAGAGGCCGCGGGGGTCCGCTCCGAAGAGGAGACCGTACCTGCGATTCACGCTCTGCGCGAGCACAAGCGAAGCCGTCCGCCGCGCCAGCGATCCAGCAGATGATTAGGGTCGTCCTCGACAGCAACATCTATGTTTCGGCCGTTCTATTCGGTGGCAAGCCCAGGCTCGTGCTGCAGCTTGCTCAAGAAGGTGCGTTCGAACTGGTCGTGTCGCCGCCCATCTGCTCTGAGGTGGAAGAGACACTCCGCGTGAAGTTCCTCTGGCCGGAAAGCGTGATCGCCTCCGTCGGCCAGTCGCTCTGGCGGGCGGCGCGCGAGGTTGTGCCGCGACGAAGAGTCACCGACTGTTCGGATCCGGACGACAATCGCGTTCTCGAGTGCGCTCTGGAATGCCAGGCTCGGGCGATTGTCACCGGTGATCGGCACCTTCTGGTGCTTAATCCGTACCGCGGGGTGCAGGTTGTCCGGCCGCAGGAGTTTCTGAACGGTCGCCTCTGGCGCTGAGGCGGCGGAGCGTCCCTGTGCCAAGGAAGAGGGCCTGGAAGCTGAAGGAGGGCGCGTGAACAAGAACCGAGGTTCAGACTTTGACGGCTTCCTTCGTGAGGAAGGGATTCTTGGGGAAGCAGAGGCGCTGGCCACAAAACGTCTGATTGCGCACGAGCTAGGCCGGATGATGGTGAAGACTGGGCTGTCCAAGGCGGCGCTTGCCCGGCGTATGGGCACGAGCCGGTCTCAGGTGGATCGCCTCCTGAACCCGGACAACCAATCGGTGACGCTCGCAACCTTGGGGAAGGCCGCCGCCGTTCTGGGCCAGCGCCTCCAGCTCACCCTCCGACCCCGCAGAGCAGCATGAAAGTGCCGAAGGCTACCTGCTTGGCTGGCGGCTCTCGGCTCGCCGCGCCGCGCGCGCCCTACTCCCACTCAATCGTGGCCGGGGGCTTGTGCGTGAGATCGTAGAAGACCGCCGCCACGCCCTCGATTTCGAGAAGCTCGCGGCTCATCCCACCCAGCAGGCTGGTCTCCATCGCCACCGACTGCGCCGTCATGCCATCCACCGAATGGACGGGCCGCAGCACCACCGAGTCGGGCCGGCCGGCCGTCCCCAGCGGAATCAGCACCACCGGGAACTGCCAGATCTGGCGGTCGAACCCCGAGTCGTGCGACAGGCGCCGGACGACGGCATCGGCGCGGCGCAGGCGCTCGAGGCGGTCCGCCGTCAGCGCGCTGTCGCGCACGGATAGCGCTCCCAGCGGAGCGTGGCTCTCTACCAGGGCAATCACCCGGTTGATGCCCGCCAGCCGGTTGATGAGGCCCGTCGCCTGCTCGTGGACGCTGCCGTCCGGCGCCGGCGCCTGCTCCACAGCCAGCACCGGCCGGTAGCTGCGCGAGTCGCCCTGCACGCCCACCGAG
This sequence comes from Bryobacteraceae bacterium, assembly GCA_050010255.1. Taxonomy (GTDB): domain Bacteria; phylum Acidobacteriota; class Terriglobia; order Bryobacterales; family Bryobacteraceae; genus JBEKLJ01. The sequence continues at coordinate 15,029 of JBEKLJ010000054.1, read as the reverse complement.
TGGACGGGCACGATCCACCCCTCCTCGGTCCGCAACAAGGGATGGTCCCCCTCGGCGCACAGGCAGCGGATCCCCAGCCCGGGACCGGGAAACGGGTGCCGCTCGAGCAGCTCGCCAGGCAGCCCGAGCTCCTGGCCGATCTCCCTCACCTCGTCTTTGTAGAACGAGCTCAGCGGTTCGACGATGCGCCCCGCCTCGATCAGCCTCTGAATGCCGGCCACGCGGTTGTGGTGCGTCTTGATCAGATCGGCGTGTTGGGTGCCGCCGGATTCGATCGTGTCCGGGTAGATCGTGCCCTGCCCCAGTATCCAGTCGCCCTCCAGGAAGTGGCCGGACTCGATGATCTCCTCCTGCACCCGCACGAACTCCTCACCTATGATGAGGCGCTTGCGCTCGGGATCGCGCACGCCCGCCAGCGCCTCCAGGAAGCGCCCGGCGGCGGGCTCGATGTGAACGGTCCCGGCCGCGATGCGGTCGAAGACGTGCCGCACGAACTCGGTCTCGCCCTCGCGCATGAGACCGGTATCGACGTAGATACCGCGCACCCGCTCCGGGCCCAGCGCCCGCAAGCATAGCGTGTAGGCCACCGAGGAATCCACTCCGCCCGAGACGAAGAAGAACACGTTCCGATCCTTCACCACCTCCAGGATGCGCCGGCTCACGATCGGAATGCGGTTCTTCGGGTTCCAGTCCTTCTGGCAGCCGCAGATGCGGAGGACGAAGTTCTCCAGGATCTCCCGCCCGCGGTTGGTGTGGACCACCTCGGGGTGGAACTGCACGCCATACAGACGCCGCGCCACGTCGCCCATGGCGGCCACCGCGCAGGTCTCGGTCGAGCCGAGCGCCTCGAAGCCGGCCGGAACCGCCCGCACCGTGTCGCGGTGGCTCATCCAGATCCGCTGGCGGAGACCGGTAGCGAAACCCTCGAACAGCGGCGCGGGCCTCGCCAGGTCGAAAAAGGCCAGGCCGTACTCGCCCTTCTCGCCGCGCTCGACCTGGCCGCCCAGCAGATAGGCCATGAGCTGCAGCCCGTAGCAGATGCCAAGCACCGGGACGCCCGCGGCGAAGACCGCCGGATCGACACTCGGGCTGCCGGGCTCATACACGCTGTTCGGCCCGCCGGAGATGATGACGCCCTTGCGGTCGAGAAGCCGCGCCGCCGGCGTGTCGCTCGGCTGGACATCGGCGTAAACGCCCAGCTCGCGGACTTTGCGGGCGATCAGGTGGCAGTACTGCCCACCGGCATCGAGGACGCTGATCTGTGGCTGAGGCGCGTAGTCGTCCATGCGGGAATCGGGAATCGTGGAGCGAAGCGCCGCGATCCTTCGATCTTACTGCGAAAGCCGTTGCGCGATGACCTTCTTGGCCGTCTCCAGCAGCGCCTTGGCCCTGGGCAGCGCCTCGATGGCCCTGGCGACTTCGGGGTCGGTTTCAACCACCAGCCGCCGCGCGTCGTCCATGCCGAAGACGCTCAGGTACATTTCGCGCCTGAGTTCCTGTTTGAGCCAGTCCTGGTGCTGGGCGAAATCCGCCTCGGTGAACTGGATGCCTTGATCGACTGCCCAGCGGTGGAATTCCTCGATGATGATCGGGTCCGGCGTCCAGCCATTCGGCAACTGAGCATTGTGCGTGCCGAGGTAATGCGCTACGAAGTTGAAAAAGGCGAACTTGCGCTGCAGCAGCAGAACCTGGAACGCATCCAGCTTCGGCTCGGCGTACTTCTCGTCCGGCGCGATGCCGCCCCCGCCATAGACCGTGCGGCCGCTGTCGGTCGATCTGGCGTCCAGCGGGTTACGGACGTCGGAGTTCTTGCGGAAGTAATAGTCGTAAAAGGAGATATTCGAGAAGTCCCGCTGAATCAGCCGCCCGCTCGGTGTGTAGTAGCGGGCCGTGGTCAGCGCCAGGCCAGTGTTCTCCGACAGGTCGTACACCGTCTGCACCAGCCCCTTGCCGAACGTGTTCTCGCCCAAAATCCAGGCGCGGTCATGGTCCTGGAGCGCGCCGGCCACAATCTCGGCCGCCGAGGCCGAGAGGCGATTCACCAGCACCACAATCGGGTAGTCGTGCCCCACGCTGCCCGTTCTGGCCACGTAGGGCTTGTCGGCCGAGGCACGGCCGCGGTGGGAGACGATGGTCTGGCCCTTCTGGAGGAAGCGGCCGGTCACCACCACACCCTCGTTCAGCAGCCCGCCGGGGTTGCCACGCAGGTCCAGGATCAGGCCTTGAATGTTGCTCTCGCCCAGACGGCGCAGGTTGTCCTCCATCTCGCGGCCGGTATTCACGTTGAACGAATCGATAGCCAGATACGCGATGCCGGGCCGGATCCAGAAGGCATCCGGAACGCTCTTGCGCGGGATCTCGTCGCGGACCAGGTTGAACGTCAGCGGCGCCTGGCTGCCCTCGCGGCCAATCGTCACCTTGACCCGCGTCCCCCGCGGGCCCTTCAGCAGATCCGCAATCTCGGAGAGCGACAGCTTCTCCGTCGGCTTGTCATCCACGGCCAGAATCGTATCGCCCGGGCGGATGCCCGCCCGGTAGGCCGGCGAGCCCGGAAAGGGCGCAATGACGATGGTCTTGCCGCTCTCGGGCCGGCTCAGGCCGATCTGCATGCCAACGCCGAAGTAGTGGCCGCGCTGATCCTCCCGGAGGAGCTGGAACTCGCGCGGATCGAAGAAGTTCGAGTGCGGATCCAGCGTCCGCAGCATGCCCGGGATCGCCCCCTTGTACACGGCGCGGTCGGGGCTGACCGGATCCGCAAAATTGCGTTCCACCAGCGCGTACACCCGGGTGAAGGCGTCGACGGAGTCGTTAAGGCCGTCTTCGCTGGAGGACGCCGCGGCAGCACTGCTCAGGCCCGGCCCGTACACCCCGCCTAGGATCGAGCTGGCGACAATAATGGCTGGGATTAGAAAGGACAAGCCCCGGCGTCGGCCCATTGCGGTGTTGTTCCCCAAGTCTGGTTTCAGTATAGCAGCCACGGCGCCCCGGCCCCCGGGGCCGCTCCCGGGCCGCTCCCAGCGCCTAAATCGCGCGGGCCTTCCTCACCGCCGCAGCCGCCGTCTCCGGCCGGGCCGGCTTCTTCGGGGTGGCCTGGAGGCGGCGCACCTGGTCGCTCACCGAGACCAGAAACATGGGCTGGCGGGCGTTCTTGAGCAGGTCAATAATGCGCTCCTGCCGCTCTTCGAGGTAGATGGACTTGCCGTCCGTGAGCAGGTGCAGGTCCGACTCGTTGGAGAGCACGTCGCTCAGCCGCCGCCCCATCTCGCGCTGGAGGTAGCGCAGCACGCGCCGGATCTTCTGGAGCGAGAAGCCCTTCCGGCGCAGCTCGGCTATGACCGTGACCTCGACCACCTGTTCCGGGCTGTAGACGCGCTTGTGGCCCTGGTGCTCGGGGGAGACCACGTGGCGCTCGTCCCACCACTGCAACTGCCGCAAGCTGACGTTGGCGACGCGGGCAACCTCGCTGGACGAATAGTATCCCGCGGAAGCGGCCGGAGCAGGGCGGACCTTCCTTGTTTTGAACATGGTTGAACGTTTCCGTTTAAGAACTCAGAAAAAAGGGCTCGCTATAGGATTGTACTTCGGCGGGGGGCCTGTCAACGGAATTTTTGTGGGGTCGCCACCCCTGCCGCTACCCTCCCCCGACGAAGTGCACGATTTCCAGCCGCGCGCCCGGGTAGAGCCGCCGCGTGCCCCACTCCGGCGGCTTCACGATCACCCCGTCCAGCTCCACCGCCACCCGGCCGGGATCCAGACCCAGCGATTCCAGAAGCCCCAGCAGGGTCTGGCCCTCGGGCGCCTCGCGCCGCTCCCCATTCACCTCAATCTGCATGTTCCAGCGGGATTTGACACCCCGTTTCGCACCTCATTATAGTCGAAGTGGGAAGCGCGGAGACCTCATCGGGGGTCGCGAGCGCCGCGGGGAGGGAATGCGCGGCTGGGGAGCGCAGCGGATCGATGCCGACCTCGTATAGCGAGACCTACTTTCCCGTCCTGCTACAGGTCCTGATCGCCATGGCCATCGCCGGCGGCATGCTGGCCGCCTCGGCCCTCCTCGGCCGCAGGGTCCGCAGCCGCGCCAAGGATATGCCCTACGAATGCGGGGTGCCTCCCCAGGGCTCTCCCCACGAGCGCTTCAGCGTCAAGTTCTACCTGGTCGCGATGGTCTTCATTTTGTTTGATATTGAAACGGTCTTCCTCTACCCCTGGGCGGTGGTCTACCGCGAGTTGCGGTTCTTCGCCTTCGTCGAGATGTTCGTTTTCGTCGTGCTGATCCTTTCAGGCTTCTACTACATCTGGAGGAAAGGAGCACTGTCCTGGTCGGTGGAGGCGTCTTCCCAGCCGGCCAAGGGCGGTGGGCGGGCCTTGCCGGAGGCGGCCATCCGTCGCCTGGAGTAGGGAGCGGCCAGCGGCCCGGTGACACGGCAGGCGCCAAGGGGAGGGGCTGGAGCGCTCTGGGAGGTTAATGATCCCTGAAGATTTGAAGGACTGTGCGGAGGCCGCGGCAATCGAGGCCTGGGACCCGTCCTCGCTGGCCGGTGGCCGCATCGACGCCGGGCAGGCGAGCCTCGAGATCCCGCCCGAGAAGATCGTCGCCGTCTGCCGCTTTCTGCGCGTGGAGCGCAAGTTCAACCGGCTCAGCGCTGTAACCGTGGTGGACTGGTACCCGGACGAGCCCCGCTTCGAGGTCGTCTACCTGCTGCACTCGCTCGAGCGCGGCCTGCGACTCCGGCTGAAGTGCCGCCTGCCCGGCCTCGACCCGGAGATCGACTCGGTGACCGGCGTCTGGCCAGCCGCGAACTGGCACGAACGCGAGGCCTTCGACCTGTTCGGGGTCAGGTTCCGCCACCATCCCGACCTGCGGCGCATCCTGATGCCCGAGGACTGGACCGGCCATCCGCTGCGCAAGGATTACCCGATAGCCGGCTACCGCTACCCCATAGAAAATGAGTGAACACGGCCCCGACCAGAGCCCGGTGAGGCCGCCGGCGCCCGAAACGGCGCCGCAGCGGATGGTGCTCAACCTGGGCCCGCAGCACCCCTCCACCCACGGCGTGCTCCGGCTCATCCTCGAGCTGGAGGGCGAGACCGTCACCCGGGCCGAGTGCGACGTCGGCTACCTGCACACCGGCATCGAGAAGGAGTGCGAGGTCAAGACCTGGCAGCAGGCCGTCACCCTAACCGACCGCGTGGACTATCTCTGCCCGCTGATCGAGAACCTCTGCTACTGCCTGGCGGTGGAGAAGCTGCTCGGCCTGGAGATCCCGCCCATGGCGCAGTGGATGCGCGTGCTGCTCTCCGAGCTGACGCGCATCAACAGCCACCTGGTCTGGCTCGGGACGCACGCCATGGACCTCGGCGCGGTGACCGTCTTCCTGTATTGCTTCCGCGAGCGCGAGGACGTGCTGGAGATCTTCGAGATGTTCTCCGGCCAGCGCATGATGACCAGCTACTTCCGCCCCGGCGGGCTGGCGCTCGAGCCGCCCCGCGGCTGGCAGCGCCCGGTGCAGAAGTTCCTGGATGCGTTTCCGGCCCACGTGGACGAATACGAAGACCTGCTGACGAAGAACCCCATCTGGCTGCGGCGCACCCAGGGCGTCGGCTACGCTCCGCTGGAGGAGATGCTCGATCTGGGCGTCACCGGGCCCATGCTGCGCGCCGCCGGCCTGGCCTGGGACATCCGCAAGTCCGAGCCGTACTCGAGCTATGAAAAGTTCCAGTTCGACGTGCCCACGCGCACCTCGAGCGACGTCTACGCGCGCTACCAGGTGCGGGTGGAGGAGCTGCGCCAGAGCGCGCGCATCGTCCGGCAGGCGCTCGAAGGCATGCCCGCGGGGCCCTGGACGGCGGAGGCGCCCGGCGTCGTCCTGCCCGACCGCGAGAAGATGAAGACCCAGATGGAGGCGCTCATCTATCACTTCAAGATCGTCACCGAGGGCTTCCGCGTGCCCGCGGGCGACGTCTACCAGGTGGTGGAGTCGCCGCGCGGCGAGCTGGGCTACTACATCGTGAGCGACGGCACCTCGCACCCCTACCGGGTCTTCATCCGCGGGCCGAGCTTCGGGAACCTGCAGGGCTTGCCGAAGATGGTCGAGGGCCGCCTGGTAGCCGACGCCATCGCGGTCCTGGGCGGCACGGACTTCGTGTTGGGGGATGTGGATCGATGAGCCGCAGAGGCCGGGAGAACGCAGCGAGTCCCTGGGTCTGCTGTCTCCACGGCCACTCGGTCCCGGCGGCGGGCAAAGCCTTATGACGTTCTCGCCAGAGCTCGAGGCCAGGTTCGAGAAGCTGCTCGCCAGCTACCCCGAGGACCGCCGGCGCTCCGCCGTCGTTCCCATGCTGCTCTTCGCGCAGGACGAGATCGGCTCCGTCACTCCGGAGCTGATCCAGGAGGTCGCCCGGCGGACGGGCATCACCCCGCTCCAGGTGGACGAGGTGGTCAGCTACTACTCGATGCTCCGCCGCAAGCCGCTCGGCAAGCACCATATCCAGATCTGCACCAACGTCTCCTGCCTGCTCCTGGGCGGCGCCGAGCTCTGGGAGCACGCCTGCCGGAAGCTCGGCATCGCGCACCAGCAAATCACCCCGGACGGGCAGTTTTCGCTCGAGGAGGTCGAGTGCATCGGCGCCTGCTCCTGGGCGCCGGCGCTCCAGGTCAACTACGATTTCCACCACCAGATGACGCCGGAGAAGCTCGACCAGCTCATCGAGAACCTGAGGAAGCTTCAATGAGCGCCCGCGCCGCGGCTACGAATGCGCCCCGAGTTTTCGTAGCGCACGCTCTTGAGCGTGCCGCGTCGGCACTCGTGCCGACGCACGGCTCCGCAACCGTCAGGGAGCGGCGCTCCCGGCCATAGCCATGCTCTATAACGAACCCAGCCCGCTCGAGGTCAAGGTTCTGACGAAGCGCTTCGGCCTGCCGAACTCGTCCTCGATTGACACCTACCTGGCGACCGGCGGCTACCAGGCCCTCCGGAAAGCGCTCGAAATGACGCCGGAGCAGGTGCTGGAGGAGGTCAAGACCTCGAACCTGCGCGGGCGCGGCGGCGCGGGCTTTCCCACCGGCATGAAGTGGAGCTTTGTGCCGCGCGGCTCCGCCAAGCCCAAGTACATCGTCGCCAACGCCGACGAGAGCGAGCCCGGCACCTGCAAGGACCGGCTGCTGATCGAGAAGGACCCGCACCAGTTGCTGGAGGGCATGCTCATCGCCGCCCGCGTGGTGGATGCGCACCGCGGCTACGTCTACGTCCGCGGCGAGTACCGCTACCTGATCGACATCCTGGACCGCGCCATCGCCGAGGCCCGCGAGCGCGGCTACCTGGGCAAGAACATCCTCGGCACGGGCTTCGACTTCGAGGCGGCCACGCACACCGGGGCCGGCGCCTACGAGTGCGGCGAGGAATCGGCGCTGCTGGAATCGCTCGAAGGCAAGCGCGGCATCCCGCGCATTCGGCCGCCGTTCCCGGCCGTCGCCGGCCTCTACCAGTGCCCCACCGCGTTCAACAACGTCGAGAGCTTCTGCGCGGTGCCGGCCATCGTCGCCGGCGGCGGCGCGGCGTTCGCCGCCCTGGGGACGCCCAAGAACGGCGGCACACGGCTGGTCTGCCTCTCCGGCCACGTGAACCGGCCCGGGGTCTACGAGCTGCCGATGGGCTTCAATCTGCTCCGCATGATCGAGGAAGTGGGCGGCGGCATCCCCGGCGGGCGCAAGCTCAAGGCGGTGATTCCCGGCGGCTCCTCCTGCCCCGTGCTCAAGGCCGCGGAGTGCGACCTCGCCATGGACTTCGACACGCTGGCGAAGGCCGGCAGTATGCTCGGCTCCGGCGGCGTCATCGTGATGGACGAGGACACCTGCATGGTCCAGGTCATGCTCCGCATCATGCGCTTCTACGCGCACGAGAGCTGCGGCTGGTGCATCCCCTGCCGCGAGGGCACGCTCTGGCTGAGAAAGATTCTCGCCCGGCTGCACGGCGGCGGCGGCGTGCCGGACGACATCCCGCTCCTGGGCGAGCTGGCCATGAGCATGCTCGGCCGCACCTTCTGCCCGCTCGGCGACGCGGCCGCGCTGCCCATGCTGTCTTTCGTCGGGAAGTTCCGGGACGAGTTCGAAGCGCACCTGGGCGGCCCCTGCCCCTTTGAGCGCGACGGCCGGCTGGTGGCGGTGTAAATGGCCGATACCGTCAGCCTCACCATCGACGGCCGCCCCATCCAGGCGCCCTCCGGCACGCTGGTGATCGAGGCAGCGCGCCTTGCCGGCATAGAGATCCCGTCCTTCTGTTATTACGAGGGCCTGTCGCTCGCGGCCGCCTGCCGCATGTGCCTGGTCGAGGTCGAGAAGACGCCCAAGCTCATAACTGCCTGCACGCTGCCGGTGGCCGAGGGCATGGTGGTGCGCACGGACACGCCCAAGGTGGCGCAAGCCCGCAAGGCCATGCTAGAGCTGCTGCTCACCAACCACCCGCTCGACTGCCCGGTGTGCGACAAGGGCGGCGAGTGCGAGCTCCAGGACATGACCTTCCGCTACGGCGCCGCCGAGAGCCGCTTCCTGGAGATCAAGGAGCACGTGGAGGAGCGGCGGTGGTCCCCGGTGGTCTACTTCGACCGGCCGCGCTGCATCCTCTGCTTCCGTTGCGTGCGCGTGTGCGCCGAGGGCATGGGCGTGACCGCGCTTGGCGTCGTGAACCGCGCCGCGGCCTCGGAGATCGCGCCCAACCACGGCGACCACCTGCTGTGCGACGAATGCGGCATGTGCATCGACATCTGCCCGGTCGGCGCCCTCACCAGCGGCGCCTACCGCTACCAAACGCGGCCCTGGGAGATGGAGCACATCGGCGCCATCTGCACGCACTGCGCCGATGGCTGCAAGACCACGCTCGGCGTGCGAAACGACACCATCCATCGCGGGACCAACCGCGACCGCTCGGGCATCAACGACGAGTTTCTGTGCCTGAAGGGCCGCTACGCGGGCGATTTCACGGAACATCCCGGGCGGCTCTATTCCCCGCTGGCGAGGAACGCGGGCGGCGCTCTCGAGGCCGTCTCCTGGGCCCAGGCCTTGGAGATTGTGGCCCGCCGGTTCACCGAGATCAAACAACGCGGCGGCAAGCTCGGCGTCATCGGCTCGAACCACACCACCAACGAGGAGAACTACTGCCTCCAGAAGCTCGCCCGCCTTGGGCTCGGCGCCCGCCACATCGACCACCACCGCACCGGCGACGTCGCCACGCTTCTGGACGCGCTAGCCGGGCGGCCGGCCGCCCTGGCGACCTCAGCCGGCCTGTACAATGCGAGGGCCGTCCTGATCCTCGGCGCCGACCTCTCGCAGCAGCATCCTTTCCTGGCCTGGCAGGTGCGGGCGAACTGGCGCCACCATCGCGCCAGCGTCTACGTAGTGCGGCGCGGGCCAACACGCGAGGACCAGATCGCCAGGCGCGTCGTCGAGGTCGCGGCCGGGGACGAGCTTGCGGGCCTCGAGCAGATCCGCGGCGAGCTGGCGCGCGAGCCCGAGCTCCTCATTCTGTTCGGCGACGAGGTCAAGGGCGGCAAGCTGCGGCAACTGGTGGCTCTGGGCGACTCGCTCGGCATCCCGGTCCAGTACGTCTGCCTGGTCGATTATTCGAACTCCCGCGGCGCACAGGACATGGGTCTCCTGCCCGATCTGGCGCCGGGCTACGTGCCGATCGAGAACCCGGGGCTGACGCTGGATGAGATGCTCGCCTGCGAGGATCTCGACGCGCTCTGGGTCGTCGGAGCCAACCCGCTCCGGCGGCGCCCGCTGACCTCTCGAAATGCCTTCCTGGTCGTCAACGAGCTGTTCATGACCGAGACGGCCGAGCGGGCCGATGTCATCTTTCCCGCCGCTTCCGCGTACGAGAAATCAGGCACGGTGACGAACGTCTGCGGCGAGGTCCAGCGGCTGCGCCGGGCGCTTGAGAAGAGCGGCGCCAGGCCGGATTTGGAGATCTTCCACTTGCTGGCCCGCCAGATGGGGCTCGATCTGGAGCAGCTCGGGCCTTGGGAGCCGGCGGGCATCTTCCGCGAGATCGCGGAGACCGTTCGCGGCTATCACATTTCCGCCGCCGCACTGCAAGTTTTCGGGGCGGTTCAGACACAGCCGCTCGATTCCGCCGCCGGCGTCCAGGTGCGGCCCGAGCTGATCCGCTCCGCCGGCGACACGCTTTACACCTCGGGAACGCTGGGGCGGTACTCAAAGACACTGAATGCGGTCAGGGAGGGACCCGGTGAGCTTTATCGCGGGTAAGGCGGCCGCTCTCCGCTTTCGCCTTTCGGCTGGTCAGCCATGAACTACTACCTCCTGGCGGTTATCAAGGCCGTGATGGTGGTGGCCGCGGTCATGTTGACGCTGCTCTATCTCCAGTGGATCGAGCGCAAGATCATCGCGCACATCCAGCGCCGGTTGGGGCCGCACCGGGTCGGCCCGCACGGTCTCCTCCAGCCCATCGCCGACACCTTCAAGCTGCTCATCAAGGAAGACCTGCTGCCTCCGGGCGTCAACAGGTTCTTCTACGTCCTGGCGCCCTTCCTGGCGATCTCGCTCTCGCTGATCTCCGTCTCGGTGATTCCGTTCGGCCCCGAGATCCAGGTGGCCGGCGTCAAGACCTGGATGCAGCTCACCGACCTGAACATCGGCGTGCTGTTCGTGCTGGCCATCTCCTCGCTGACGGTCTACAGCGTGGTGCTGGCCGGCTGGTCCTCCAATTCGAAGTATCCGCTGCTGGGCGCTCTGCGCAGCGCGGCGCAGATGATCGGCTATGAGCTGCCGCTGGGGATGGCCGTGGCGGCGCCGCTGCTGATGTCCAACACCCTCAGCCTGCGCGGCATCGTCGAGAGCCAGAACCACTACTACGGCGCGTTTTTCCCCGCCTGGAACGCCTGCCGCCTGCCGTTCCCGCAGGCCCTGGGCCTCATCGTCTTCATGATCGCCGTGTTCGCCGAAACCAACCGCGTCCCGTTCGACCTGCCCGAAGCCGAGAGCGAGCTGGTGGCCGGTTTCCACACCGAGTACAGCTCGCTGAAGTTCGCCGGCTTCATCATGGCCGAGTACGCGAACATGATCACGGTGTGCTCGATGGCCACCACGCTGTTCCTGGGCGGCTGGCTGCCATTGTGGCCCGCGCGCCACGGCTCGGACTATTTCCCCGTCGCCGTCTTCGTCTTCTTCGGGGCCGTCGCCCTCTACCACGGGCTGCACCCGGCCCGCCGGGGCGACGCCTGGAGCCTGCGCGGGTTCGGGTTCCTGCTGTGGCTGGCCGCCGGCGTGTTCCTCATCCCCCCGGCGCGGCAGTTGCTGTTGCCGCTGTTCTGGTTCCTGGCGAAAACCTGCCTGTTGCTGTTCGCCTTCGTCTGGGTGCGCGGAACGCTGCCGCGCTTCCGCTACGATCAGTTGATGCGCTTCGCCTGGAGCTTCATGTTCCCGGTCGCAGTCGCGAACCTGTTCCTCACCGGCCTGCTGGTGGCCCTGACTTCCTGAGCCATGGAACCGGCCCTCTTCCTCCTCTTCGCCGCCGTCGCGGTCGTATGCGCCATCAACGTGGTCGTGCAGAGGCACCCCGTCTCGAGCGCGCTGGCGCTCATTGGCGTCATGGCCGCGCTGGCCGTCGAGTACCTGCTGCTGGGCGCGCAGTTCATCTTCGCCGCCCAGGTGATCGTCTACGCCGGCGCGATCATGGTGCTGTTCATCTTCGTCATCATGCTGCTCAACGCCGGCGCCGAGCGCAGGACGCACGGCTCCGTCATCGCCCGCCTATTCGGCGGGCCGCTGCTCGCCCTGCTGCTGGGCATCATCGGCAGCGTGGTGTATGTCACCTTCCGGCGCGGTCCCGCCGTGAAGTTCGGCGCCTTCACGGGCGGCACCGCCGAGCACGTCGGCCGCGCCGTCTTCACCACCTATTTGTGGCCGTTCGAGATCACCTCCGTGCTGGTGCTGATCGCCATCGTCGGCGCCGTGGTCCTGGCCTACAAGGAGCTTGAGTAGATGCCGCAAACCACGCCCCTCTCCTGGTACCTGGTCCTCAGCGCGGTGCTGTTCGTGTTGGGCGTGGCCGGCTTCCTGTTTCGCCGAAACATCATCACCGTGTTCATGTCGATCGAGCTGATGCTGAACGCGGTGAACCTGAGCTTTTTGGCCTTTTCCTATCACCTGAAGCAGGTCGATGGCCAGGTTTTCGCGTTCTTCGTCATGGTAGTGGCGGCCGCCGAAGCCGCCGTCGGCCTGGCGATCATCCTGGTCATCTTCAAGAACCGCGCCACGCTCAACGTGGACGACATCGCCACGATGAAGGACTGACGCGATGCAGCACCTCTGGCTGATCCCCGCGCTGCCGCTCGCCGGCTTCCTCATCAACCTGCTGACGGGCCGGAGGCTGCCCAAGTGGGCGATCAACGCGGTCGCGATCGGCGCGGTTGCGCTGTCTCTGGCCTGGGTGCTGAGGACCCTGGTCGTGCTTCAGCCGCTCGACAAGCCGCACGTCGAGGCCTACTTCGACTGGATCCGCGTTGGCGCGCTGCGCATCGGCTGCGACCTCCTGGCGGACCGGCTCACGGCGGTGATGCTGCTGGTCGTCACCGGGGTCGGCCTGCTGATTCACATCTACTCCATCGGCTACATGGCCGAAGAGGGCGGCTACTACCGCTTCTTCGCGTACATGAACCTGTTCACGTTCTTCATGCTCACGCTGGTGCTGGCGGCCAACTTCCTGCTGATGTTCGTGGGTTGGGAGGGCGTGGGCCTGTCGAGTTACCTGCTGATCGGGTTCTGGTTTCGCCGCCGCAGCGCCACCAACGCGGCCAACAAGGCGTTCATCGTCAACCGCATCGGCGATTTCGGGTTTACGCTCGCCGTGCTTCTGGTGGTGGTGAACTTCGGGACGCTGGATTTCGCGGGCGTCTTCCAGGGCCTGGCGGGCTGGCAGACCGATGCCGGCCTGGGAACGCTGACTATCATCGGCCTCTTGCTGCTGGTGGGCGCGGCGGGCAAGAGCGCGCAGTTGCCGCTCTACGTCTGGCTGCCCGACGCGATGGAAGGCCCCACGCCGGTCTCCGCCCTCATCCACGCCGCCACCATGGTCACCGCCGGGGTCTACATGGTGGCGCGCGCCGCGCCGCTGTATCTGAAGGCCCCGATCGCGATGGACTGCGTGGCCGTGGTCGGGATCGCAACGGCGCTCTTCGCCGCCACCATCGGCATGACGCAGACCGACATCAAGCGCGTTTTCGCCTACTCCACCATCTCCCAGCTCGGCTACATGTTCCTGGGCGTCGGCACCGGTGCCTTCGCGGCCGGCATTTTCCACCTGGTGACCCACGCGTTCTTCAAGGCGCTGCTGTTCCTCGGCGCCGGCAGCCTCATCCACGCGCTCGGCGGCGTGCAGGACCTGCGGCGCATGGGCGGCCTGCGTACCAAGACGCCCGTCACCTTCTGGACGATGCTCGCCGCCGCCGCCACAATTTCAGCGCTGCCTTTCACCTCCGGCTTCTACAGCAAGGACGAGATCCTGCTGAGCGCCTGGCACCGCTCGCCCATCCTGTTCTGGATCGGCGTCCTCACCGCCGGCATGACTTCGTTCTACGTCTTCCGCGCCATCTTTATGGCCTTCTTCGGGCAGTACCGCGGCGAGGAGCAGGTCCACGCCCACGAGTCACCCCCGGTGATGACGATTCCGCTCATCCTGCTGGCGATCCTTTCGCTCGGCGGCGGCGCGCTTGGGGTCTCGCGCTGGCTGGAGCCGCAATTCGCCGGGCACGCGCCCGCGCCTCAGCCGGCGCTGGTGCTCTGGTCGGTGGGCTCGGCGGTGCTCGGCCTGGCGCTTGCCTGGCTGTTCTACGTGTTCCGCCCCGGCCTGCCTGAGCTGGTAGCCGCGCGGCTGGGCGGGCTCTACCGGGCGGTGGTGAACAAGTACTACATCGACGAGATCTACGACGCCGCTCTGGTCGAGCCCTTGCTGAACGGCTCGCGCACGGTGCTCTGGCGAGGCCTGGACGTCGAGGTGATCGACGGCGCGGTCAACGGCCTCGCGGACCGCGCGCGCGGCCTGGGCCGGCTGCTGCGCGCCTGGCAATCCGGCAACATCCGCAGTTACGCGACCTGGATATTGCTCGGCTCGGTCTTCGTGCTGATCGCGATCGCCGTGGCGGGGGCCATCCGATGAACCTCCTCGACGCCGTCCTGTTCATCCCGCTGGCCGGGTTTCTCCTGCTCCTGGCGCTTCCGCGCGACCGCGAAGAGCTCATCCGGCGCCTGGCGTTGACGGTCTCGCTCGTCGCGTTCGCCGCTTCGCTCGCGCTGCTCGGCGGCTTCCACCGCGCCGAGGCCGGCTTCCAGTACGTCACCAACCTGCCCTGGATCGCCTCGCCCGCCATCCGTTACCACACCGGCATCGACGGCGTGAGCCTTTGGCTGGTGCTGCTGACCACGCTGCTCACGCCCCTGGGCGTGCTGGTCTCCTGGCGCTCGATCTCCCGGCGCGTCAAGGAGTTCTTCGCGCTGTTCGTGCTGATGGAGTTCGGCCTCATCGGCGTGTTCGTCTCCCTGGACCTGTTCCTGTTCTACGTGTTCTGGGAAGTGTCGCTGGTGCCGATGTACTTCCTCATCGGCGTCTGGGGCCACGAGCGGCGCATCTACGCCGCCATCAAGTTCTTCCTGTACACCATGGCCGGCTCGGTGCTGATGCTGGCCGGCATCATCTGGCTCTACAACCGCGCGGGCACGTTCGATTACACCGCTATCCTGGCGGCGCTCTCGAGCGGCAGACTCAGCCTCGGCCCCCTAGAGGAGAACCTGCTCTTCCTGGCCTTCTTCGCCGCCCTCGCGATCAAAGTGCCCATCTTCCCCCTGCACACCTGGCTTCCCGACGCCCACGTCGAGGCGCCGACGGCCGGCTCGGTGATGCTGGCCAGCGTGATGCTGAAGATGGGCTGCTACGGGCTGATCCGGTTCTGCCTGCCGCTGTTCCCGGTGGCCTCGCACAGCTTCGCTCCGTGGATCGCGATTCTGGCGATCGTCGGCATCC
>JBEKLJ010000053.1:0-17196 GCA_050010255.1 Bryobacteraceae bacterium | reverse complement strand
GACCACCTGTCGGCGGTCGATGGGCTCAAAGCGAGGAGCGGAGTCGTTTGGTTCCACGTTCCAGTTTACGGGCGCCGCAACAGAACGGAAGAGAAATGTTCGATTGTTTCACAGCTTCCAGGCTACTCTGTCCCGAGCGCAGCGAGTGGACAGAGTAGCCTCTCTTGAAAATGCCCGCAACCCATTGATTGCACAGAGGCGTTCCCGTGCCATTTTCATGCTCGCGGGTGCCGCCTCGGGCGGCATCGGTCAGAACTGTACCCGTTTTCCCACGTGGCCACAGTCCCGCCTCTGCGGCGGAGCCGCGCCGCCGTGCGGCTAGCGCCGCCGCGCGGCTAGCGCAACGTTCACCACCTCGTCGCCGCCCGCCCTGGCCGCGACGCGGATACGCAGCGTGCCCGTGGCGGCATCCGCCCACCAGCGGCCCGGCGCAAGCTGCCCGCGTCCGGCCACCCGCGCGTACTTCGCGCCGCCGCCCTCCACCTTGCGGCACTTTCCGGCGCGGTGGATCGCCCACTCGTACACGCGCCCGGCCACCGATTCGATCTCCAGCCGCAGCACCTCGTCCGCCGGCCCCGCGTGGAGCTGCGAAATCTCCTCCGACCCTTCCTCATACAGGAAGAACTCCGCTGCCTGGCCTGGAAAGTAGTGCAGCTCGAGCGGCGCACTCGCGTCTTCCGCCTCCAGCGGCACGATCGTGCCGTTCAGGACGAACATCGGTGGCGAGCCGGCCGGCGCGCGCACCCGCACCCGCTGCTGCCCCTGGTACACCTCCCCGCCCCACAACTCGGTCCAGATCCCGCGCGGAAAGTAGACGTCCGCGGAACCGCCCGCAGCGAGCACCGGCGCCACCAGCAGCTCGTCGCCCAGCATGAACTCGTCGTTCTGCCTGACGGCCTCGGCGTCCCCGTCATAGCTGATCAGGAGCGGGCGCAGTACCGGACAACCGCGGTCCCGCGCGTCCTTCGTGTAGCTCAATAGGTAGGGCCGCAACCGCCGCCTCAGCCCCTGGAAGCCTCGGACTCCGGCCGGAGCGCGCAGCACCGGCATTAGGCTCGCCAACTGAGCGGCCCGTGCTTCCAGCTCCTCGCCCGCGCCGGCGAACGGCGTCAGATCGAACTCCGGCACCAGCTCCGCCGACAAACTGCCCGTCAGCAGTGCCCGCACGCGCGCTCTCAGCGTCTCCCACGAGCCTCGGGATTGCGCCGCGCGCGCCGGCTCGCGCACCTCCAGCTCGGCCGCGCCGAACGGCTCGATCCTCCCGGCCACCCGCAGGTGCTCCTCGAAAACCTCCTTCGGGCTGGGACCGAAATAGAAGAACACCGCGACCGTGCCGCCCGGCAACACGGTGGTGCGCCGCTCGCCGCCCAGGTCGAACCGGTATTCGCCGCCAATCGGGTAGTATTCCGCGTAGCCGCTGGAAGAGAGCAGAAAGGGTCTGCGCGTGGTCACGGCCCCCGCCGCACCCAGCTCCAGGTTCGGTCCCGTGCGTGCACCCAGCCCGTAGAGCCGCTCTCCGGCCGCCACCGGCGCTTCCAGCACCGCGCGCTCCCCCGCCCCCGACAGCCGCCACTCGGCCAGCCGCGCGCCGTGCGCGTTGTCGATCCTCACCGCGCCGCCGTCTCGATCCACCACGACCGTGAGGTAGCGCGTCTCGAACCGGTACCCCTCGCCGCTCTCCTGGACCGAGATGGGCACCGCTTTGACGCTCGCCGGCAGCCGCGGCTGGAGCGCCTCCCTCCAGGCACGCGCGAAGCGGAACGTGGACTGGCTCAGCCATTCGATCTCGCCGCGGCCCTCCGGAAACGCCAGATCGAACGTGTTCACCCGCCGCGGCGGCCCTTGCCCCCACGTCACCACGGTGATCGCAGCCGCCGCCAGCGCACCCGCGCCCCTCATGTCACCAGCACCAGCCTCTCCTGCGCCTCGCCCGTCACCCGCGCCTCGCCCTCCCCCACGAACACGTTCACTTCCGACCGGATGCCGAACTTCGGCAGGTAGATCCCCGGCTCGACCGAGAAGCACGTCCACGGGATGATGCTGCGCTCGTCGTGGACCTCCAGGTTGTCCATGTTCGCGCCCGCGCCGTGCACCTCCGTCCCGATCGAGTGCCCGGTGCGGTGGATGAAGTACTCCGCAAAACCCTTCTCGCGAATGTAGCCGCGCGCCGCGTCGTCCACCTCGAACCCGCGCAGCGCCCGCCCGGCTCTCACCCCCTCCTGGACAAACCGCACCGCCCGATCGCGCGCGCCCTTGACGATCTCGAAGACGTTCTCGACCTCCGCCGGCGCCTGCGCGCCGCAGTATCCCACCCACGTGATGTCATAGTAGACGCCGTCCGGCGCCGCCGCCTTCGCCCACATGTCCATCAGCAGGAAATCGCCCCGTCGGATCTCGCGCTCGCGGCCTTCTTCCGGCTCGTAGTGCGGGTTCGAGGCGTTCTCGTTCACCGCCACGATCGGCCCGTGGTCCCTCACCAGCCGCGAACCCGCAAACCGCTCCAGGATGAACCGCACCACGTCGAGCTCGCTCACGCGCTCCCCTGCCCGGAGCTTCTCGCCTACCAGTGCGAACGCGGCCCGCCGCACCTCGTCTACCTTCCGCCCCGCCTCCAGATGCCGCTCCAGGTTCGCTTCCGTCCAGCGCGCCTCGAACTGCTGGATCAGGTTCGCCGAGCTCACCACCTCCACGCCCGCCTTCCGCACCAGCTCTACCGTCCCGGCGTCCACTAGTGAAACGTAGAAAATCGCGCACTCGGGCGAGTACTGCATCGCCACGCGCCGGCATCCCGCCAGCAGCCGCCGCAAGCCCTCGAAGTGCTCCCGCCAGCTTGCGTACTGCCGCTTCTCTCCCGGCAGCGCGTCCAGCATCGACGACTCGATCCGGTGCACCAGCCCGCGCGGCTCCCCCTGCGCCGGAATCAGGTAGTACCACCGCCGCGTGGCCATCCGCTGGGCATCCAGCCCCAGCACGCGGTAAGCAATCCCATCGCGCGAGTGGTGGTCGAAGAACAGCCAGCCGTCCACCTGCGCATCGCGCAGCGCTTGTTGGATCCCGGCAAGGTCCATGCTATTTGACTCCGGACATCAGCCGCACCGTCGGCTTGACGAGCAGCGCCAGAACTATCGCGGCGCCGATCGCGAACGCGGCCAGGGCGCCGAACAGCGTCGTCAGCGCGAGCGATTCGTACAGCGATGCCATCTTTCCCGCCAGGTAGTTCCCCACGCCGAGGGAGACGAACCAGACGCCCATCATCAGGCCGGCCACCCGCGCCGGCGCCAGCTTCGTCATGGCGCTCAATCCAACCGGGCTCAGGCACAATTCCCCGACGGTGTGCATGAAGTACACGCCCATGAGCCACCCGGGCGCAACCATCGCGCCCCGGCCAGCCGCGTGCGCCGCCGGCAGCAAGACCACGAATCCCAGGCCGACGAAGAGCAGGCCCAGTGAGAACTTCGCCGGGCTGGAGGGCTCGCGCCGCCTCAGCGCCACCCACAGCCATGCGAATAACGGCGCCAGCAGGATGATGAATGCCGGCTGCAAGAACTGGAACCAGCTCGCGGGAAACTCGAATCCAAGCAGGTTCCTGTTCGTGCTGCGCTCGGCGAACAGGTTGAGCGATGAGCCGGCCTGCTCGAATGCCGACCAGAACACCGCCGAAGCCAGGAAGAGCACCAGAATTGCCCCCGACCGCTTCCGTTCGACCGCCGACCAGCCGCGGCCCAGGATCAGCCACGCGAACATCCCCGCCGAAAGCAATACCAGCACGATGCCCAACGCGTCTGAGATCAGCCGGGGCGTCAAGACAATCACGCCCCCCGCCGCCAGCAATCCCACCACCGCGAAGGCAGCCACGACCGTGACCGCGACGGTCGCCGCCTGGCGTTTTTGCCGGCGCTCCTGCTCCAGGTCGGCCGGTTGCGCGGGGCTGAGTCCCGCCGCGCCCAGGTGCTTGCCGCCGAGCACGTACTGAATCAGGCCGGCGGTCATCCCTACGCCCGCCAACCCGAACCCCAGCCGCCAACTGATCCTCTCGCCCACCCAGCCGCACGCCAGCGGTGCGATCAGCGCGCCCACGTTGATCCCCATGTAGAAAATCGAGAACCCCGCGTCCCGCCGCTGATCGCCGGGCTTGTAGATCTGCCCGACAATCGTGCTGACGTTCGGCTTCAGCAGCCCCGTGCCCAGCACCAGCAGCACCAGCCCCGCGTAGAATGTCGTGAGACCCGGCGCCACCAGGCAGAACTGCCCGCAAGCGATCAAAATCCCGCCATAGAGCACCGCCCGGCGCTGCCCCGTAATGCGATCCGCCACCCAGCCGCCCGGCAGGCTCAGCAAGTACACCATGGCCGTGTACAGCCCATAAACCGCGCCCGCCTTGGGCACCGGGAAGCCCAGCCCGCCCTGCGCCACGCTCGCGGTCATGAACAGAATCAGGAGCGCGCGCATCCCGTAGTAGCTGAAGCGCTCCCACATTTCTGTGAAGAACAGCGTCGCCAGCCCGCGCGGGTGCCCGAAGAAGCTCTGCTGGTCGCTCTGGTCGCTCATGAGTGCTCAGGATTTCGCCCAGACCACCTCGGTCGGCAGGCTCGCCACCCCCGCCGCCCCCCTTGCATCCGCCACCTGGAAGCTCGCCACGTCATCCAGCCAGTCCTGGCTGGAGCCGTCCCAGTGCTGCGTCGCCGCCGTAATCGTGTACTCCTGCTGCGCCAGCAGGCACTCGAACCGGAACGCCACCTCGAGTTGCTCCCCCGCTTGGAACGCGCCCAAATCCACGCGCTCCAGCCGCGTGTTCGTCCCGAACACGTCGATGCCCAGCCGGTTGCGGATCAGGATGCCCACCATCGGGTCGCTGACCTCCCGCCGGAACCGCGCCCGCACGCGCACCGTCACGCGGTCGCCTGTCATCACCGCCGCCGCCGGCTGCCCCTGGCTATTCAGCAGCTCGACGCTCTCGATCTGGCTGGCGCCGTCCCCATGCCGGAAGCTGCTCGGCAGCCTCGCCTCCCCGTCTCCCTCCGGCCGCTTCTGCCGCTCCACCACCATCCCGATATACCGGTTCACCACGTCTCGCGGGCTCCCCTGGGCCTCTATCCGTCCGCCCACCAGCAGCACCGCGCGGTGCGCCAGCCGCTTCACCAGCCCCAAATCGTGCGAGACGAATAGAATCGTTACGCCCCGCAGTTTGAGCTCCTCGAACTTCTGGATCGAACGGCTGGCGAACATCGCGTCGCCCACCGCCAGCGCCTCATCGACGATCAGCACCTCCGGGTCCACGTAAATCGCCGTCGAGAACGCTAGCCGGACGTACATCCCGCTGGAGTACTCCTTCACCGGCCGGTCGATGAACTCCCCGATATCGGCGAACTCCGCGATCCGCGGCAGCGCGCGCTCGATCTCGGCCCGCGAGAGCCCCATGATCTCGCCGTTCACCAGCACGTTCTCCCGCCCCGTGAACTCCGGGTTGAACCCCGCCCCCAGCTCGAGCAGCGCCGCCACCCGCCCCTGGGCCACCACGCGCCCGCTCGTCGGCCTCAGGATCCCCGCCACGATCTCCAGCAGCGTGCTCTTCCCCGATCCGTTTGGGCCCACGATCCCCAGGATCTCCCCGCGCTCGACCGCTAGCGACACGTCCCGCAGCGCCCAGAAATCCTTGTGTACGCGCTTGGAATAGGGGAGAAGTTCGAGAATCCGGTCCGATGGCCGGCGATACAAACGGAATACCTTGGAGACGTTCTGGACTAGGACCGCAGCCAAACCAGGACTATACCACGCCGTCTGGAAGCTGGAAGCTGGTAGCTGGAAGCTGGAAGCTATTTCTTGTGGTGCGCGCTTCCAGAGCTACCGGCTCGCCATCTCCTGCTCGACGCCTTCGGGGTACAACCGCGGAAAGTAGTAGGCCGCCGCCTTGGCCGGCAGCCCCAGGCGCACCGGCCCTTTCGGGGTATCCGACACGACTAGCCGTTCTCTGGCGAGCTGATTCAGTATCCGGCGCGCCGTGCGTTCAGGCCTGCCGGTAATCCGCGGCGTCTCGCCTCGCCCCACCTCGCCCCGAAGCAACACCGCCCGCAGGAGCTGCGGAGCTTCCCCCGGCAGTTCGCCAAACGCGACGCGGCTCTCCGCATAGCCAACCACGCGCTTCTCGAGCCCGCGCAGGTCCAGCAGTTCCCCCATGAATCGGATCTGGTCCAGCGCGGTTTCCAGAAAGAACCGGCAGAAAACGCGCAAGCCCTCGTCTGACAGGTTCCCCCGGCCGTCGAGATCGCTCCCGCGGGCTTGATCTGCCGCCACAAGCGCCTCCATGTACCGGGCCCTGTTCCTCGCGAAGCCCCTGGACACCATCCAGAGTCCGTGCGCCGCCAGGCCCGTCCGCATCAGATAGGCGTGCGTGAACAGCCGGGTCACTCTGCCGTTGCCATCCAAAAACGGATGTATCCACGCCAAACGATGGTGCGATGCGGCTGCCGCGATCACTTGATCCAAGCCCCGAAACCGCTCCGGGCGATAGAACTCGGCAAAGCGCGCCAGAAAGGCCTGTACGGTCCCGTGTACCGGCGGAACATGGCGGCCAACCTTAACGTCTCGGTGCCGCAACTCCCCTGGCTCAACCGCATGCTTGCCGCCTGACTCGCCCTCGACCACCAGGAACTCGTCTGGCATCCGGATGTAGAATTCACGATGTATCCAGCGCAAGAAGTCCGCCGAGCAGATGTTCAGCTCGGGCTCGGCTCTCACGCGCTCCTCGACAAGCCGCTGCACCTCGACGTGCGCGCGGCTCTCCAGTTGGAGCGCGCGCTTCCCCGGATCGCTCGAGTAATCTCCGCGCAGCGCACGCTCGATATCCAGAGGGTGAGTGTGATGCCCTTCGATCTGGTTGGAGTAGTAGCTGTTCATCTGCCGCACCAGCTCCGCCACCGTCGGCCTGAGCTCCGGGACAAGCAGCCGCCCCAAGCCCGCCGACTCACGCTCAACCATCAGCGCGAGGTCCTCGAGCGCTCCCTCCCTGTCGGAGGGGAAAAGCGGCTCCATCTGCGCCGGGTTCTCGTACATCGCAGCCTCCTCAATCCCTCATCCGCGCCCTTGCGCCCTCGCGCCGATCGGATCCGGACGGGCTTCCAACTGGCCGATCTGGTGGCCGATCATCTGCATCGCCAGAGTACTTCCTAACGGTCCGGCTGGCCGATCATTTGACAAGCGTTTCCGTGCACATTTGTATTGTATATCAGTCGTTTAGGAAATGCAACTCAATAGGATGCAGGTCTGATTGACCGATGTGATAGAAGGGACACTGAGACCACCCGCCCAACCGATGTGGCCGATCATGAAACAGAGGCAGGCAGCTCTATTCCGCTCTTGAAGGGAAACCGGGGAACCGGGCCGGGAGCAGGTCTGCAGCACACTCGGCCCTCCTTGCCTGAACCCTACAGCCGAAAGCTTGAAGCTGGAAGCTGGTAGCTGGTAGCTGAAAGCCGCGCGCCGTCTCACCCTTCGTACCAGCTCCGCCGCGCGCCCTCCGGCAGCGGAATCGGGTACCCCACCAGGCACAACTGGTCCAGCGCGAACAGCACCACCGACTCCAGCGCTTCGGCCCGCGCCAGCCGCGCCTCTTTCTGCCACGGCGTCGTCGGATCGCTGATCCCCACCAGGTGCGCGCTCTGGTGCGGCGCAAATCCTCGCCGCGCCGCTTCGCCAATCGAGTTGCTGCACTTGTCCAGGTTCCGCGCGTAGGTGTACGAGAAGTTCTCCGTCTTGAGGCATTCCAGCGTCGCCGGCGTCCAGTCCGCCACCGGATAGTTGACCGCCCGGTTGAACTCCGTCTCGTTCACGTCCGGCGGATACAGCACTTCGAACCGGCAGGCGGCATACGTGGCTCGCACGTACCCCATCACTGCATTCGTAAACGCCCCGATCAGCGTCGGCAGAAACGCTACCTCATCCGGATACTCGGCCGGCGAAACCGTGTGCTCGGTAATCACCGCCATGTCGTGCCCGTACTGCGAGTGGAATGCGCTCTGCGTGTAGGCGTCGTAATACGGCATCCCCGAGCGCGCGTCTCGGAAGTACCACCACTGCACCTCGCCGAACTGCAGGTACGGCCGCAGGCCCGCCTCCGCCATCACTTGCGCCAGATCGCGGTAGGCCTGCGTCCAGAAAACCGTGCTCGTCGGCGAGAAGTTCGTCTGGAGCGCCGGCGTTGCCAGCAGCACCGGGTCGCCCGCCGGGCAACGCTGCGCAATGCCCGCCTCCACCGACGCGTCCCCGTGCTGAAGCTCCATGCTCAGCGCCGCCGTTGCGTCCAGCCCGCGTGCCTCCAGCGCCGTGAAGAAGCTGCGGTGCCAGTCGCGCGCCGCCCGGTTCAGCCGCGGCGTCGCGCTGACGTCGGTGATCCACTCTCCGTCCACGCCTCCCGCCAGCGTCGGCCCGCTCGCCTGCGCCGTCATCCCTCCGCCTTCCACCGTCGCCGCGATCGTGATGTTGTTCCCGTCCGCGCCCATGCCCCGCGCCCAGATTGTCAGCGCCGCGCCGTCCGTCTCCGCTCGCACCGACGTGCAGCCGCGGTTCACTTCCAGCTCCAGCGCCTTAGCCACCGTCTCCGCCGTGTCGCCGATGTAGTGCAGGTGCGTGATAACGGTCTTGTCGTCGGGCGCCTCCACCCGCGCGATCTCGAGCGTCGTCCTGCCGCCGAACACGGGCGCCCCCGCGAACTCGATCTGCCCGCTGGCATACACGTGCCCTTTGCGCGTCAGCTCGTAGAACCACAGCGCGCCGGCGTAGTGGTTCACCCGGCCGCGGAAGCCCAGCGCATCGATCATCCAGGCCGTGCGCTCCGGCGCCAGGCAGATCGAGTGGTCCGTGTCCCAGTCCGTCGCCAGGCTCAGCTTCTCCTCCGCCTCCAGCGCCGGCAGTTCCGCCGCCGGCGTCGCCACCTCGAGGAAATCGAGGTAGACCGCGCCGCCCTCATCCAGCGCCTCCAGGCTCACCGTGTGCCGTCCGGCGCCGTACTGGCCCAGTCCTATCCGCGCCAGCACGTCTTCGCCGGGGATCCGCAGCGCGTGCGTCACCGCCGCCGCGCCGTCCGCACTCACCGCCACCCGCCCCCCGCTATCGCACTGGCGCGTCCCCAGGTAGAGCGAATGCACGCCCGCGGCCAAGTACTCGCAGCTTGCCCGCGCCCCCGCCGCCGTCGTCCAGCGGATCGTCCCGCCGGAGAAGTTCCCCTTCCCGGTCGACCACGCCCCCGTGTAGACCACTTCCCCAGCGTCGTCCTCGATCCGGCGGCTGCCCCGCCCCGCCACCAGGTAGCCGCGGTTCGCTCCGCTCACCGCCCAGTTCGTCACCTGGACTTCGAACTCCGACCGCTCGTAGGCCTGATCCTGCCACCCCGCCGCGTAGGTCCACCGCAGCTTTCGCACCGCCGTCGTCGGCACCGCCTGCTGCTCCACGTCCACCAGGCTGCCGAAGTCGAGCTCGATTCTCCACTTCGTCGGCGACGCCCCGCCGCTGAACCGCTTCCACCACGGCGACCAGGACTCCGTCCGCGCCCCCGACACGAATCCGTACACTCCCACGCGGTTCCAGTTCACACCCGTCTCGATCGCGCTGAGCACGATCCGCGCTCCGCTGCGCGCCGCGTGCACGGTTGTTGAGAACGCGTTCACCGCGTCCGTCAGCGCCGCCGCGGCCGTCTCGACGGTGTCCGAGGAGTTCAACTGGTAGTTGTACTGCTCCCCCAGCCAGGCCAGCCCGATGTAGTCTGCGGCCGTCGGCGTCCCCCCCAGTTCCAGCTCCGCCGATGCCGCCTGGTACTCTCCCTCGATCGCCGTCGCATAGTCCCGCAGGCGCACGAACCGCGGCTGCTCGTCTCCTTCGAGCCAGATGCGCAGGTAGGCCCACTCGGTTGGGTACAGGTTGGAATCGATTGGAATGCAGTTGGTGCGGACTTCTTCGTAGGTGAGTTCCAGGCCGCTCAGGTCGCCGTCAGGCAGGTTGCGAAACGCGGGATGCTCGAAGACGTTGTCGCGGTTCCATTCTAGGACCGCCCAGTCGAACTGCTGCCGCCAGCAGCCCGAAACCACGAACCCGCTCGGGCCTGCCTGGCTCAGCGCCGCCGCCCCCGACGGCCGCAGGAAGTAGCACTGTAGATCGCGGTCCGGCCGGAGTTTCTCGAGGGTTTCGGGCATGGCTGAATCTCAGAGCCGGATCGTGACCGTCAGGTCCCGCCCCGGCTTTTCGTCGGTGGCCGCCGGTACCGACACTATGTCCAGCGTCAGTTGCGCCCCCGCCTCCAGCGGCGGCAGCCCGGCGCCGTCCACCACGTTCGACGTCGTCACCCCGGCCGGGATCGTAAGCTGGCAGTACGCCGCGCCGTCCTGCTTCACCTCCAGCTCGACTGGCGCCCCCGTCGGGGCATCGTTGACCCGCGCGGAAACGTCCCGCACCGCGTGCGCGCTCGGCGCCGCCAGCGGCGGGGCTGCGTTCGTCTCCACTGCCAGGTAGCCCTCCACCTGGATCACGAACTGCCCGCCCGAGAGCGTCCTCAGCCCCTGGTCCTGGGTCCCCGTGTAACAGTTGGTCGCCACCGCGCTGTTCCCCCTCGCGTTGGTCACGAACAGCTCGGCGCTCGCGATCCGCGCGTCTTCCAGCACCGCCGTGTAGTTGTAGTTCCCGCTCGCCGGACTACCGAAGAAGTCGCGCGCAAACGGCACTACACAGGTGCGGCTCACCAGGTCGTATATCGGCGCGCCCGCCGCGTGCGCCGCCGCCAGGCTCCCCTGCACGCCGCGGGTGACCGCGTAGCTGGTGCCGCCTTCGAGCGTGTCTTCCACCCGCAGCAGCTCGGTGTCGATCTGGATCAGGTCGCCCTTCGCCGCCCCACCCGCCTGCGTCAGCGTGATCGTCTCCGCCTCGGCCCCGATCGCCGCCGCCAGCAGGCACGCCGGCGGCCCCGCCAGCTCGTTCCGGTAGTGCAGCGTCAGCGTGCCTGAGCTGATCGTGCGCGTGTTCTCCAGATTCTCGAACGCCACCCCGATCAGCTCCGCATCTCCCCGGTGCCGCGTCATCAAGCCGAACACCGGCGTCCCCGGCACGTCGAGATCGTATAGCCCGCCCGCCCCCGTGATCCGCCACCGCGTCACCGGGCTCAGCTCGTAGGGGCACTCCCGGTCGTAGACGTTGGCCGCCCGCGCCGAGACGTGCACGGTCGCGCCCGGCCGGTTCGGCGCCTCGAACTCCAGCGGCCCCGCGCTCCCCGCCGCGCCGAAGTGCCAGCCCGACTCCGCAATCACGAACCAGCTCGTATCCTCCGGCTCGACGGCCCACTTCGTCCCCGTGGTCAGCGTGGTCGCATCGTTCGACGTGATGCTCCGCTCCTGCCCCGCCCCCTTACCGCGCGTGACGCGCACCGTCATCCCACGGTAGAGATTCGCCGGCATCGCCAGGGTCGAGTTGCCAATCGACTGCTCCCCAACCAGCGTCGCGTTGTACTCCGGTTGCTGCTCCAGCCGCCAGTAGAGGTTCGCGTGGTCGTAGTTCTCGTCCGGCGGCGGCACTAGCTCGGCCTCCACGCCCGTGTCGGTGAACTCGCTCGCGATGGCATGACCCGCCGCGATCCGCAAGAGCTGCGAGGGCGCCGTCCCCCGGTACACGTGGAAGCAGGTTGCGTCGCTCGTGAAGCTCAGACCCCCGAGCGTCACCGTGTTCGTGCTCGTCCCCGCCGGAATCGTCACCCGCACGGCGAACGACACCCCGCTCTCCTGCCCCGCGGCGTCGCCCGCCGTCACCGCGTAGTACAGCGTCTGGTCTCCGGCCAGCGTCCCGCCCGTGCTCCCGCTGCTGGCCGCCAGGCTCACCACCGGAATCCCGAGTCCGCTCGCAGCCGGCTGCCGCGGCGGCTCGAAGCCGGCCGCCAGCATGATCGCGTTCGTGCCGTCCGCCCCAGCCTCGCTCCTCTCGACGATCTCCAGTTGCGGCTCGCCCCATTGGTCCCGCACCTTGCCCGCCACCGGCCTCGGCATCCCGATCCCGAACGCCGGCTGGCGCCTCGCGTACGGCCAGGTGTAGTCGCCCCCGTTGTGGTCGTCGTACCACCCATCGTCGTGGATCTGCACCGTGATCGCCGCCGTGCGGTAGTTCGTCCCCGGCGTGATGCTCACGATGCGGAACGGCTGCCGGTTGAAGCCCTCTTTCATGTAGGTCAGGGTGATCAGGTCGCCCGGCTCTAGCCCCAGCGCCCGCACCGTCGTCTCGAAATCGACGTAGGTGTTTCCGGCCACCGCCTTGTCCAGGCAGAACCGCACCACCCGGGCGGCCTGGCTGAAGTTCGGCACCCCCAGCGCCGGCGCCGTTAGGCTCACTTCCTGCCCCACCTTGAGCTCGTCGTCCACGTCCACCAGCGACAGGCTGTCCTGTTGGAACTCGTTGAAGGCGTCCTGGAATTCCAGCGCCACCCGATTCGGCGTCTCGGCCGTGCTCCGCGACCACACCCGGATCGACGGCTCGCCGTTGGCCCGCCGCAGGATCCCGGTTATTCCGCCCGTCCCGTCGCCGAATTCGTAGGCCGGCCAGCCGCCGTTCACCGTCGAGGTCGCGTTGCTTCCCGCCGGCTTCACGGCCTGCTGGCGCGCCAGCGTGTCTTCGACCCGCATCTCCAGCCGCCCGCTCGCGCCGTAGGTCAGAAACAACCGCGCCGCGTTCCTCACCCCTCGGATCGCGTCGGCCGCCGTCCGCCTCTGCCGCAGCACCAGGCTGCACTGGAACCGCGGTAGGTCGATTAGGTTCCCGTTCAGGTCGCGCGCGGTGATCAGCTCGTCGCAGTTGGCGGCCGCCCGCGCAAAGCTGGCCACGTCGATGTCCCCCAGCTTCCAGCCGCACCGCCGCAGCAGGTCCAGCACCACCCACGCCGGATTGCCCGTGAAGCTCTCGCCCAGAGTCGCGCCGTTGGCGTCGAACTGCTCCAGCTTCAGCCCCTGGAGCAGCACCTGGATGTCAGGCAGGCTCCTCCCGTCGCTGATCTGGTTCGGCACCACCACCGAAAGCGCCGCCATGCTTCCGTAGGGGTCTCCCAGCGGGTTTCCGCTCGCGTCCAAGTAGTCCGGGTCAAAGCCGCCCGTCCGCCCGCCCGTGGTCATCACGTTGAACCACCCGGTCGCGGTCATGTCCCGTCCCGCTTGCCCTAGCGGGATGTCCACGTCGTTGACCAGCACCTTCAGCACGTTCTCGACTTCGCCCATCCCCAGCAGGACTTCCATCCGCGTCAGGTTGCCGTCGTTCTTCGAGAACACGATCAGCGGCGCGTACCAGACCGTGCCGTAGACCAGCGGAACGAAGTCGTTGTACCGGGCCCGGTTCTCGACGGGTTCCGAGAGGTGCCGCCCCCGCTCGCCGTAGCTCCGCACCAGGGTCGCCGGCGGCACGAATTCGATCCCGCCGAACCGCCGCGTCGCGCGCTGTGCGCCGTCGCGGTCGAACATCCCCCGCGCTTGGCACTGCGCCCGCGTCCGGTCGCAGGCCGCGTACGGCGTTCCGCTGTCGAGGTTCCCCGCGCCATCCGGCCGGTCCGCCGAGTACCCGCAGCGGTAGAACGGCGAGTATTTCCCCTCGCCCCCTCCCTGCGCCGCCTCGGTCCGCTGTCCCGTTCCCGTCGGGAACGTCCACGGGCACCGGCGCTCCACCCGCGCCTCCGGCAGCCACACCCGCTGGAGGTTCAGGCTGTTCATCACCGTCAGCCGCAGCGTCGATTCCGTGATCTCGTCCGGTGAGTCCGCAATGCCCCTAAGGAGCGTCACCGCCTCGGATGCCGCCGTGCCTTGCCGGAGGTCGAAGAACGCGAACCGCGCCGTGACCCGCGCCCCCTTCCACCCCACGCTGCGCTCGATCTCGGAAAACCGCGAGTCGGCGTTCGCCAGCCAGATCGAGATCTTCGCCAGCGCGTCGATGCCGCCCTCGAACCCCGCGCTGATCTCGAACAGGTCGTGCCGCAGCACGCACGCTTCGTATTGCTGCCCATCCAGCTCCACGGCCTGCGTGCTCCAGCGCTCCACCAGCCCCGAGCTGAGCGTGCACTCGAACAGCAATAGCGGCGTCTCGGTGAGGTCCAGTTCCTTGAGTTCGTTGATTGTCGCCATCCGGCCCTAGTCCCTGTGGAACGGGCGGCCACCCCTGTGGAGCGGGCGGCTACGCCCGCGCCGGACCGCCAGGTCCGGCTCCGCCCGCGCGGTCACCGCGCCCTGATCCGCAGCGCGCACGAGTACGCCCCCGGCCCCTCGCTCCTCATCTCCAGCACGTCCACCGCGAATGACGCGTTCGCATACACGCCCGAGCGGGCGCCCGTCCGCTTGTATGCCGATGCCCCGGTTTGTGCCTCCACCTGGAACCCGAACAGGTCTACCGTCGCCCCCGCCTCCAGCTCCGCCCCGAACGTCACCGCCTCGGCCGCCTGCGCCAGCTTGCACGGGAACTCCAGCCGCCGCCACGCCGGCGCCAGAGTGAACCGCAGGCTCGCCGTCTCCGCGCCCGCGCGTTCGTACAGCGTCACCGTGGGCGCCGTGTCGCTGCGGGCATACACGCTCAGGCAATACTGATACGAGCCCGGCGCAGCGATGATCTGCTCAATCCATCCCTGCCCGCCGCTGCTCGTCGCGCGCGTGGCGCTCGACCCGCCCAGCGGATCGCTTGCTCCGCCGGTCAGCGCCACGGCGCCCGCTTTCGCCCAGGCGGTCGCCGCCAGTTCCTCGCTCCAGGAAAGCAGGTTACCCAGCGGGTCGAGAAACACGAAACTGCCCGCCTGGCCCTCCGCGTTCTGGAACAGCCCCTCCAGCGCAGCCCACTCCTCTCCGCTCAGGCCGTCCAGTTCCAGCTTCCACTCCACCGCGGACCCGCCCGGGTCGAACAGCTTGACCACGCTGCCGTCCTCGGCCTCGGTCGCCACCGTCCGCTCTCGGACCGTCTTCGTGCACGGGAACTGCGCGGTTGCGCCGGTGGAGAGTTGCGGGAAGTAGAGCATCTCATCCCTCGTTGCTTCGGATCACAAGCCGCAGCCGGCCGCGCCGCTCGCCGGTCAGCTCGATGGCGACCTCGTCCTGCTCGAAGCTGCAATCCGAATAGAGTGTGCTGTCCCACGGGTCCTCGAACGAGAACGTCCCGTAGCGCCC
Source organism: Bryobacteraceae bacterium (assembly GCA_050010255.1). Taxonomy (GTDB): domain Bacteria; phylum Acidobacteriota; class Terriglobia; order Bryobacterales; family Bryobacteraceae; genus JBEKLJ01. The sequence continues at coordinate 2,047 of JBEKLJ010000053.1, read as the reverse complement.
TTGCTGCGTCACGAAGAACTCCTCGATGGCCGCCAGCTCCGTATCGTCGAGCAGCTCCAGCTGTATCCCCCACCGCCGCGCCGGCCGCCCGCGCACACGGTACTTCTGCTCGCTTCCGTCCAGGAACCGGTGCACATCGGTCGCATACGCCAGGCTGCGCGCCGTCGGGTACTGCGCCACCGCGCCGGTCTTCAGCTTCGGGAAGGCTGCCATCGTCAGAGCTCGTTCACAACATCGTTCAGCGCGTTCGAGTTCAGCATTGCCTGCTTCACCGCGCGCGCGATGTCGTCGCTGTGGTCCAGGAACGACTGGCTGTCCATCGCGCTCACCTGGATGGTCACCTGCGGCATCGTCACCGGGACCGCTCTGCCCTGCCCCGCCGGCTCCGGCGTGCTCCACTCGGTCTCCCCGGCCTGCCGCAGAACGCTGCCCTCCAGCCGCAGCGGCTGTGGCGGCTGGTAGACGGTTAGCGGCGCCGGCTCCTCGGTCCCCTGCCCGCCGCCGAACAGCTTCACCAGGCCGCTGATCAACGGGGCCAGTCCCAGCCCGCTGCCCAGCACGTCCCAGGCGACCTCGCCCGCGGTTTTCAGCGCCGAGCCTCCGCCGCCGCCGCTGCTGCTCGCCTGCGCGGTCGTGTTCGACATCACCGCGAGCGTGTTCTCCAGTACCGCCTCGGCCTGCGTCTGGCTCGCCATTCGCACCTGCTCCAGTTGCGTTGCCAGCAGCGTGCTCGCATCGGACTTCCCGCCGCCGAGTTGATTCACCACTTCGGCGACGATATCGCTCGCCCCGCGGCCGCCGCCGCCCGCCAGCACGCGCTCCAGCATCGCGTCAGTTCCGTTCACGGTCTGCCTCGGACTCCTGCTCCAGGATCAGCATCGCGTGCGCCTCGCGCGCGCTCAGGGTCCGCGTCTCGGGGAACCCCAGGCGCTTCCAGACGTGGTACAGCTCCAGCCAGGCCGCGCTGTCGCCCGTGATCTGCGACTTCGGGCAGAGCGTGGCCCCCACTCCGCGCCGCGCCCATATCACGCGCGCCTCGCCCGCCGGCCCCCCCTCCGCCCGCGCGCATCGCCGCTTGCTCTCCAGCCCGTTCCTGCGGCATTCGTCGCACTTCCACCGGGCCGGATTCGAAAACTGGAAGTGGAAGGCGACTATGAGTTTTTTCGTTCTTCCTCGCTGAGCCCGCACTCGGCCTTGATCGCCGCCACAATTTCCCGGCTCAGCTCCTCGGGCCCGCACGCCGCCACCAGCTCCGGCGTCGCCGCCCCCCCATCGATGGTCAGCCCCTCGATCTTCAGCAGCCCCCACTCTAGGTAGGTCCGGTCGATCTCGCCCTCCAGCAGCGCCGCCTCGAGCTTCTCCCGCGCGCCCGTACCCGCCGCGGCGAACTCCGCCCGCCCGGCTAGCTCCCAGATCCGCCGCGTCAGCTCGATCCGCCGCCCGAAGGACATCCGCGCGATCGTGAACCGCACCCCCGGCGCCTGCTGGCTCTCGATTGTCCGCTCGCTGTTGTGCTCCATCGCTGCTACCCGAATGCCAGGTATATCTCGTCGTCTCCCGTGCCCTGCGCGCGGCAGCTCGTGAACTTCCATTGAAGCCGCGTCTCGCTGTCGTCGAATTCCGGCACCTCGGGGATCACGCTCTTCAGGTACACCCCGAACAGTTGCCCGGCCTGCTGCCCCAACTGGAACATCACGCCCACCGGCGAGATCTGCCGCGCCGCCTGGTACAGCTCCCGGGTGGCCGTGTCGTCCATCTCGAACAGCTCCAGGTCCGCCGTCACCGTGCGCAGCCCCGGCGAGATGCACCGCGGCCCGTCGGTGCCGAACTCCTGCGATCGCGGCTTGATGTCGTTCTCCAGCACCACGCTGGCCGCCGTGATCGTGTAGAACCTCTCGGGCGCGTTCCCCAGCCAGGCCTGGCCCAGATGCCCCGGAATGATCGTGTAGTCGTACTGCTCGGCCGCAGGCTCGGCCGGGAAACTGGTCAACTCGCCCTGCCCCGGTGTGAAGCTCGTGCTGTCGATGATGTCGCGGGCGATCCCGCT
>JBEKLJ010000052.1:0-17227 GCA_050010255.1 Bryobacteraceae bacterium | reverse complement strand
CCTGGTGGTGATGCGCAACGTGATGGAGCAGATGCTCCTGGTCTCCGCCGAGACGCTGGAGAGGCTGCCCGCCGGCGAGCGGGTGGTCTACGGCGTGACGCTGTTTTACCGCTCCTTCGAAAAGCGCGACGGGCTCCCCAGCCAGGTCGTGATGCAGGCGCCGCGCCAGGCGCTGCTGGAATTCCGAGCGGGCCGCATGGGGCGGGCGCAGTTCGACGCCGCCCTGCGGGTGCAGGAGTTCTGAGGCATGCGTCTGGGCGAGATGCTCATAGCCAAGCGGCTGATCGAGCCCGAGGACCTGGAGCGCGCGCTGGAGCTGCAGCGCGAGCGCGGCGAGAAGATCGGCAAGATCCTGGTGGACCTGGGCTTCATCGCCATGCGCGACTTGCTGGCGGCGCTCTCCGAGCAGTTGGAGATCCCGCTGGTCTCGATTGAGGGCCCTCCGCCGGCGGCGCCCGAGATCGAGGACCTGGCGCCGCGCTTCATGCGCCAGTGCCGGTTCCTGCCGGTGGCGGTTCGGGATGCCACCTTGACCATCGCCATGGCCGACCCGCTGGACTTCGAGACCATCTCGGCGGTGCGTGGCTTCACCGGGCTGAAGGTTGACACGGCGCTGGCCGCCGAGCAGGAGATCCTGGACGCCATCGACAAGTATTACGGCGAGGAGGAGAAGGAGGGCGCCGGCCGCGAGACCCAGGCCGAGGCCGACGAGAACCTGGAGCAGTTGCGCGACATGGCCAGCGAGGCGCCGGTGATCCGGCTGGTCAACGCCATGGTCGCGCAGGCGGTGGAGAAGCGCTCCTCGGACATCCACATCGAACCGTTCGAGAAGGAGTTCCGCGTCCGCTACCGCGTCGACGGCGTGCTTTACAACCAAGACCCGCCGCCGCGGGAGTTGAAGGCCGCCATCATCTCGCGCGTCAAGCTGATGGCCAAGCTCAACATCGCCGAGCGGCGGCTCCCCCAGGACGGACGCATCAAGATCAAGGTGCTCGGCCGGGAGGTGGACTTGCGGGTCTCGACGCTGCCAACGCTCTACGGTGAGAGCGTGGTCATGCGCCTGCTCGACCGCTCGGCCGGCGACTTCTACGACCTGCGGCGGCTGGGCTTCGACGAGCGCATGCTGGAGCGCATGGAGTACTATACCTCGCTGCCCCACGGCATCCTGCTGGTGACCGGGCCCACCGGCAGCGGCAAATCGACGACGCTCTACTCGGCGCTGAAGCGCATCAACCAGCCGGATAAGAAGATCATCACCATCGAGGACCCGGTCGAGTACCAGATGGACGGGATCAACCAGATCCACGTCAATCCGCAGATCGGGCTGACGTTCGCCTCCGGCCTGCGGCACATCGTGCGGCAGGACCCGGACGTGATCATGGTGGGGGAGATCCGCGACCGCGAGACTGCCGACATCGCCATCCGGGCCGCGCTCACCGGCCACTTCGTCTACTCGACGCTGCATACCAACGACGCGCCCAGCGCGGTCACGCGGCTGATCGACATGGGAGTCGAGGAATACCTGATCAGCTCGACCGTGGTGGCGATCCTGGCGCAGCGGCTGGTGCGGCTGATCTGCCCCGGATGCAAGCAGCCGGCCGGGACGCGCACCGCCCCCGACGGGAGCCTGGTGCGCTCCTTCCGCGGCGCCGGATGCGAGGCCTGCACGGGTTCGGGATACGCCGGGCGCATCGGCATCTTCGAGCTGATGGAACTGAACGACGAGCTGCGCAAGCTGATTCTCGCCAAGGCCGACGCGGTGACCCTGACCACCGCGGCGCGCCGCAACGGCATGCGCACGCTGCGGGAGGACGGCTGGATGAAGGTGGATGACGGCGTGACGACGGCCGACGAGGTGCTGCGGGTGACGCAGGAGTTTTGATGGCGGCGAGCTTTCACTTTCGGGCGCTGGCACCGGACGGCAAGGTCCGCACCGGCACGCTCGCAGCCGAAACCGAGAAGGGCGTGGCGCGCGAGTTGCGCCGCCAGGGGCTGGTCCCCGTTTACGTCGGCCTGGAGCCGAAGAAGATATTCCAACTGAAGCTGCCAAGCTTCGCCCGCGGCACGCGGCGCGACGTGCTGTTCTTCACGCAGGAGCTTTCCACGTTGTTGAACGCCGGCGTGCCGCTGGACCGCGCCCTTTCGATCACCAGCGAGCTGACCGAGCGGGCCAGCTTCCGCCCGATCGTGCTGGACGTGCTGCGCGTTCTCAAGGGCGGCCGGTCGCTGGCCGACAGCCTGGCGGGGCACCCCCAGTACTTTCCCGCGCTCTACATCAACATCGTGCGGGCCGGCGAGGCCAGCGGGGCGCTGGGCGCGGTGTTCACGCGCTTGACCGAATTCGAGCGCACGCGCGACGACCTGCGCGGCTACGTCATCTCGTCGATGATCTACCCCGGGCTGCTGACGCTGGTGGCGCTGGGCTCCATCACGATCCTGCTCTACTTCGTGGTGCCGCGGTTCGCGCAGGTCTTCGAGGGGTCGCGGATGACGATGCCCGCGGCCACGAAGATGCTGCTCGGGGTGAGCAACGCGGTCAAGACTTACGGGTGGATGGCGATCCTGGCCGTGGTGGCCGCGCTGGCGGGCTTGCGGGCCTACGTCCGCAGCGGGAGCGGCCGGATGTGGTGGGACGCGCTGCGCCTGAGAATCCCGCTGCTCGGCGACGCGCTGCGGAAATCCGAGACCTCGCGCTTCGCCCGGGCCATGGAAACGCTGGTGACCAACAGCGTGCCGCTGGTGCAATCCATCGGCATCGCCGCCGCCACGCTCAACAACCGCCGGATGGCGCTCTCGCTGGACTCGGTTGCCCAGGGCATCAAGCGCGGCGAGGGCATCGCCGCCCCGCTCCGGCGCACTGGCCAGTTCCCGCCGCTGGCGGGCCACCTGCTGAGCGTGGGCGAGGAGACCGGCCGCCTCGATCAGATGTTCGGCCGCATGGCCGAGATCTACGAGGCCGATACGCGCGCCGCGATCAAGCGTTTCACGGCGCTATTCGAGCCGCTCATCATTCTGGTGATGGGCCTGCTCGTGGGTTCGCTGATTCTGAGCATGCTGATGGCGATCACCAGCATCAATGACATAACGGTGTAGCTTATGACCGAAAGAACCCCCAACCCGCCCGCCCGCCTCCCCCGCGATGAGGCCGGGAACGCGGGCGCCCGCCGCCGCAGGCGGTCCGGCCTGACGCTGATCGAGATGCTCGTGGTGGTGACCATCCTGGCGCTGTTCGCCGGGTACGTGGGCTTGAAGTACTGGCGCCACGCCGACCTGGCCCGGGTCACCGCCGCGCGGAACCAGATCAACACGTTCCGGGACGCGCTGATTACCTACAAGCTCGCGAACGGGAACTTCCCGACTGCCGAGCAAGGCCTGGCGGCGCTCCGCTCGGAGCTGAGCGGCGACGTTCCGCTGGACCCCTGGGGCCACGCCTACCTGTACAAGTACCCGGGCGAGCACGGGGACGAGCCCGACATCATTTCCTACGGCGCCGATGGGCAGCCCGGCGGCGAGGGCATCAACGCCGATATCGTGAGCTGGAAATCGCAGTGAGCGCGCCGCGGCGACAGGCCGGAATGACGCTGGTCGAGCTGGTGGTGGTGATCGCCCTGCTCGGCCTGATCGCCAGCCTCACGTTTCCGGCCGCGTCGGCGGGGATCGACTCGCTGCGCCTGAGGCAGGTCACCAGCGAACTGGTCAGCTTCTTCAACCAGGGTCTCGACCGGGCCGAGCGCCGCCAGCAGGTGGTCCAGGTGAGCATCTCCAAGGCCCAGCGGACGTTGTGGCTCCATTCGAGCGAGCCGGGCTTCGAGAGGAAGCTGGTCCTGCCCGACGGCATCTCGATCGTCCGCGTTCTGCCCGAAATCGACTCAGCCGAAGAGGACGCCCTCCGCGAGTTCGCGCTCTACCCCGGCGGCGCCGTGCCGCGCCTGGGCATCGAGATCTCCAACGAGCGCCGCGTCCACCGCCTGGTCCAGGTGGATCCGATGACGGGTGTACCGCAGGTGGAGGAGGTCCAGGCTCCGTGAGGGCGCGCGGCTTCACGCTGCTGGAGGTGTTGGTGGCCACCTTCATCCTGGGGCTGGCCGTCGTGGGGCTGCTCTCGAACCTGGGCGCCTCCATGCGCAACGCCTCGCGGTTGATCGAGTACGACCGCGCGGCGATTCTGGCCCGGCAGAAGATGGACGAACTGCTGCTCGCGGCCCGGCTGCCGAGTCAGGCGACGCTGGAAGGCGCCTTCGGCGACGCCGTCAGCGGGGGCCATCCGGCCGGATGGCGCGCGCGCGTGACCCCGTTCGAGGCCCCGCCCGATGCCGCCCGCGGGTCCGCGATTCTGGAGCGCATCGAGCTGGAGGTCTGGTGGGGGGACGAAGACCACCGGCGCAGCGTGACGCTGGAGGCCTTCCGGCCCGGCATCGTGCCGCTGGGCGCCCCCGGGGAGGGCCATCACCGATGATCCGGGCACGCCGCGGGATGACGCTCATCGAGGTGCTGATCTCGGTGTCGCTGCTGAGCGTGCTGGCGGTGTCGGTTCTCCTGACGCTGCGCGTCGGGGTGAACGCTCTGGAGAAAACCAACACCATCCTGATCGCCAACCGGCGCGCCGTGAGCGCCGAGCGCATCCTGCTGAGCCAGATCGCGGGGTTCATCCCGGCGAGCGCCGATTGCGTCGTGGGGCTGGACAGACCGCCGGTCCGGGTCCCGTTCTTCGAGGGCCGGCCGCAGTCGATGCGCTTCGTCTCCAGCTACTCGCTGGAAGAAGCTTCCCGAGGGCTGCCCCGCATCCTCGAGTATCAGGTGGTCCCAGGCGAGGAGAACCTCGGCGTGCGGCTGATTGTCAACGAGCTGCTCTATACCGGGCCGCGGGCGACGGGAGCCGCCTGCCTCGGTCTGGAGCCCGTCCCGGAGCTGGGCGTTCAGGCGCCGCGCTTCCGGCCCATCGAGCCGGGGCCGCGCTCGTTCGTGCTGGCCGATAAGCTGGCTTTCTGCCGCTTCAGCTTCCGGCAGCCGCGGCCGGCGCCGGAGTTGGAGCGCTGGCTGCCGGAATGGCGCCTGCCGCGCTGGCCCACCGCGATCCACATCGAGCTGGAGCAACTGGATCCCGAGCCGACGCGCGCTCCGCTGGTGAGCGTGACCGCGCCGGTGCGGGTCAACAAGCCAGCCAATGAGGCGTACACGGATGACTGAGCCAGGTCGCAGGCTGGCAGCCCGCTCCACGTTCGCCGGCAGCGAGGCCGGAGGCGCGCTGCTGTTCGTGTTGTGGATCACAGCCGCGCTGACGGCGATCGCGCTGGCAGTTGCCACCACGGTGCGCGGCGAAACGGAGCGCACCACAACCAGCCTGGATTCCCTGAAGGCGTATTATCTGGCCACCGGGGCCATCGAGCGGGCGCTGCTTTACACCGGGTGGGCGCCGTCCTACCGCAATCCCGACGGCACGTCGCGCTATTGGAATGGCGAGTCCCGCATGGCGTTTGAGTTCCCGACCGGGGAGGCGCTGGTCGAGATCATTCCCGAGGCGGCCAAAATGAACGTCAATCAGGCGCCTCCCGAGGATCTGTACCGGCTGCTGCTGGCGCTGGGCGTGGGACCGGAGCGGGCGCGCGAGATTACGCTAGGCATCATCGACTGGCGCACGGCGGCCGAGCCGCCGCAGGCGGTGACGCAGTTCGACCAGTTTTATTTGAGCCGGGACCCGTCTTTTCGCGCGCGCCACGCGTCCTTGCAAGAGATTGAGGAGTTGCTGCTGGTCAAGGGCATGACGCCTGAACTGTTCTATGGCGGGTACGCGCGCGACGCCGAGGGCCGGCTGGCCCTGCGGCCGGGCCTGCTGGACTGTGTGTCGGTCTACGGCGCTACGAGGCAGTTTGACGTCAACACCGTCCAGCCCGCCGTGCTGGAGGCGATGGGTTTGCCCCCGGACTTCATCGGCCGGATCGTGGAGGTGCGGCGGCGCATGCCGATCCGGGACGGCCGGCAACTCAGCAGCCTGGGCGGGGAGCTGCCCGGTTTCAACCGGCTGCGGATCGGCGGCAATTCTATTTTTACCTTCCGCGCCACCGCGCGCCTGCGGACGCCCGGGGGCGCGCCCTCGGACTTGCGCCGCTCGGCGGCGGCGGTGGTGAAGTTCCTGAGCGGGCGCGGCGAGGAGCGGTATCAGGTGCTGCGCTGGTACGACAACGCGTGGGTGCAATGAGCATGCGCCTGTCCGAGCTGCGGAGGCTGCTGGCGATCGGGGCTGGAGTCGGCATCGAGATCGGCGAGCGCGACCTGCGCGTAACGGTGGCGCGGGTGCGGCCGCACGCCGCGCGGGTGCTGGGCGGGGCCACTATCCAGGGCTTCCGCGAGCGGTCGGCGGCCGACTGGGGCCAGGTCTACGCGGATTTCCTGCGCCGCGCCGGCGCGGGCCACCTCTCGGCCACGGTGTTGCTGCCGCGGCGCGACGTGATCGTGCGCCAGCTCGCTCTGCCCGGCCTGAGGGGCCGCGATTTGGCCTCCGCCATCCAGCTTCAGATTGACTCCCTCCACCCGTTTGCCGAGGGAGACGTGGCCTGGGCATGGGGCCGGCTGTCCGACGACGGGTCCGTGCTGGTGGCCATGGCGCGCCGGGAGGCGGTGGAGCGGTACAGGGAACTGTTCGCCGAAGCGGGCGTCAAGATCGCCACGTTCACGGTGTCCGCGGCCGCGGTTTACTCCGCCCTGCGGATGGTCAGTTCACCCCCGGCGGGCCTCCTGGCCTTGGCCGAGTCCGATGGCGAGCTGGAGGCTTACGGCGAGAGTCAGGCGCGTGGGGTCTTCTCGGCCGCCTTCGACCTGCCGGGCGACAAGGCCGCCGCCCTGGCCTCGGCCGAGCTGCGGCTGCCCCCCGAGACCGAGCCCCTCGATCTGGCGGCGGTTTTACCGCGCCCGATTGCCGCCCCGGCCGATTTCGACTTATCCCGCAACGCGCTGGCGTACGCGGCGGCGCTGGCCGGGGCCTGCCCCCGGCTGGCCCTGCCCGTTAACCTGCTGCCGCCCGAATACCGCAGCTCGCACTCGCGCGCCATCTACGTGCCCACCGCGGCGCTGGTAACCATGCTGGTGATCGTGTTGGTGGCGCTGGCTTCTATCTCGCCGCTGGAGGACCGCAAGTATCTGACCGCCCTCCGGACCGAGATCGCCAAGCTCGAGCCGCAGGCACGCCGCGCCGCGGCGCTCCAGGGCGCCATTGAGGCGGCGCGCGGCAGGGCGCGCGTTCTGGACAACTTCCGGCTGCGCTCCAAGGCCGATCTGGATTCCCTGGCCGAGCTCACCCGGCTGCTCCAGACGCCCACTTATCTGACGTCGCTCGAGCTGAGCCGCGAAGCCGCCACCTTGAGCGGGTTCAGCGAACAGGCCGCGCCCCTGCTGAAGCTCATCGACAGCTCGCCCAAGTTCGGAGGCTCCAGATTCACCGTCCCGCTCATGCGCAACGGCCGCCTCGAGATGTTCCGGATCCGCGCGGACCGCAAGGAGGCCTTCCGATGAGAATCACCGCGCGTGACCGGCGCGCCCTGGTTCTGTTGGGCGGCGCCGGGGCTCTCTGGCTGGTGCTCGTGCTCGTCGGCGGCGGAGGCGGCCAGGCCGCGGCGGTGGGGCTGGCGAATCCCATTCCGGCGGCGGAGCGGCGCCTCGCACGGATGCGCGAGCAGGCGGCCACAGTGCCGGTTCAGGAGCAGGTTCTCAAGCGGGTGACCGCGGACCTGGCCGCCCGCGAGCAAGGAATCCTTCAGGCGCAGACGGCGGCGCAGGCGCAGGCGCAAGTGCTGGAGGTCGTGCGTCGTGTGGCCCGGGCGCAGGCCCCGCCGATCGAGTTCCGGACAGTCGAGCTGGCCCAGGAGGTGCGGCGCCTGGGCGACTACGGCGAGGTGGAGATTTCGGTCCCGTTCACCTGCCGCATCGAGGAGCTGCTGAACTTCCTGGCCGATCTGACCAAGCAGCGTGAGGCCATTGCAACCTCCGAGATCCGTCTCTCGACCCAGGACCCGAAAGAGAAGACGATCACGGCCCGCCTGACTGTCTCCGGAGTCGTTCCCAAGCGGCTGGTGCCGGAGAAGAAGGGACTGGCTGCATTTTGAGGAAGAAACTGCTGCTCGCCGATCTGCTGCTGGCCGCCCTAGTGGTGCTGGCCGGGACGACGGTGCGCGAGAAGTGGCGTGAGGCGCGCAAGCGGGAGCAGGTCGCCCTGGGCCAGCGCGCCCGGGAGGTTCCGCCTCCGCCCTACTCGCCCTCTTCGGACGTGCCGCCGCTGCTGGCTGCCTCCTACAACGACGTCGCGCAGCAGATGCTCTTCAGCCCGGACCGCAACCCCACGGTTATCGTCGAGGTCGCGCAGCCGAAGGAGATGCCGGCGCTGCCGGTCCTTTCCGGCGTCTTGAACCTGGGCGACGGACCGGCGGCGCTCCTGGCGGCGAAAGCCGGCGAGTCGCCCAGGGAAGTTCGCCCGGGGGAGAAGATCGGGGAATTCCGGCTCGTGTCGATCGGGGTTGACGAGCTGGTCCTGGAGTGGGATGGCAGGAACCTCACCCGTAAGTTCCGCGATCTGATCGCGCGCGCGTCGGCTGAGGAAGCCCGTGCCGCCTCGGTTGCGCCGCCGCCCGCGGCGCCGCAGACGCAGATGGAATCCGTGGTCGCATCCAGCGATCTGGCAACCCCGGGCCGGGACGTCGGCGGCGGCATCCGGGCATGCCAGCTCGGCGACACCTCGCCGAACGGAACGGTGCGGGATGGGTACAGGAAGGTCATCGTCAATCTCCCCATGGGCGCAGGTTGCCGCTGGGAGCCGGTGCGGTGAGGGGCGGGCCCGCCAGGATGGCGAAGCGTTGGTTATGAGGATGGTTGCACTACTTGATTCGAACGATGCCGGAGCTCCCCCCGCTCCGTGCCGGAGGCGTTCCGCATGAAAGCAGCGCGGTTGTTGATGTGCCTTCTTCCCGTGGCCGCTTGCTGGGCACAGTCCCAGCACCATGGCCCGCAGCCGAGTCCTGGCCCGCCGCAGACGACGGTGGCCCCGGCGCAGACGCCTCCCGCGGCGGCCGCGGCGATGCTCGCCCAGAGCCAGAAGCCCGAGTCCGCGACGCCTTCCCAGGCGCCCACGCCGCAGGCGGCGCCCACCCAGGCGCCCAAGCTGGAAGTGGCGCCCGCGCCAGCTCCGGTCCCGGCTTCCACGGCGGCGGCGCAGAGTGGCGCCTTCGTGCTGAATCTCCAGAGCGCCCCACTCCAGGAGGTCATCGACATCCTCGCGCGCCGGCTACGCATCAACTACATCCTCGATCCGCGCGTCAAGGGCGCGGTGACGCTGAATACCTACGGAGAGATCAAGGCGGTCGACACGCGCGCGCTCTTGGAGACCATCCTGCGCATCAACGGCTTCGCGATGGTCCAGGTGGGGGATATCTTCCGCATTCTGCCGGCGGCCGATGTGGGCCGGCTGCCGCTGGCGCCTCAGACCGAGGTCAGGACGTTCCCCCAGGACGAGCAAGTGATTCTGAACCTGGTCTTCCTGAAGTACGCGACCGTGGGCGAGCTGGCCAAGCTGATCGAGCCGTTCCTGGGCGAAGGCGGGCGGATGGTGGCCTATGAGCCCGCCAACCTGCTCTTGCTGCTCGACAACAGCCGCAACATGAAGCGGACCATGGACCTGATCGCGCTGTTCGACAACGACACGCTGGCCAGCAAACGCGTGCGGCTGTTCGAGGTCAGCCATGGCCGGCCCTCGGATCTGGCCAAGGAACTGGAGTCCGTGATGAGGGCGGTGTCCCTCGGCGAGAAGGCCAGCGCGGTGAAGTTCCTGCCCATCGATCGGATCAACATGATCGTTGCGATCGCGCCCAATCCGGGCGTCTTCGACCAGGTTGAGGCATGGCTCAAGCGCCTGGACATTGCACCGAAGGTGACCGCCGGAGCGGTGGAGAACTACGTCTACCGCGTGCGCTATGGGTGGGCCGAGGCGCTGGCGTCGGCGATCATGCAGCTCTACCTGGGCTATGGGGGCGGTGGGTACGGCATGGGCGGCTATGGCATGGGCGGCTATGGCATGGGCGGCTACGGCATGGGCGGTTTCGGCATGGGTGGCTCCGGCGGCATTGGCGGCGGCTATGGCGGCATGGGCGGCTACGGCGGCATGGGCGGCTACGGCGGCGGCATGGGCGGCTACGGCGGCGGCATGGGTGGCTATGGCGGCGGCGGCTACGGCGGCGGCTACGGCGGCGGCGGCTACGGCGGCATGGGCGGGTATGGCGGCGGCTATGGGGGCGGTGGCTACGGCATGGGCGGCTATGGCGGCATGAACGCGCCGGTGGTGATTTTGGCCCCGGGGGCAGACCAGAGCCACGCGGCCACTTCCGCGACGCCCATGGGGGGCACCTCCCCGACAACCGCGGGCACCGACCTCACCGGCGGCTACCTCGGCGCCTACGGGACTGGATATCCGCCGGCGAGTAAAATCCCGCGCGTGATCCCCAACCCCATGGACAACACCTTGCTCATCCAGGCGACCCCCCAGGACTACCAGGAGATTCTGAAGCTTCTGGACAAGCTGGATGTTCCTCCGCGCCAAGTGCTGCTGGAAGCCAAAATCTTTGAGGTGAACATGCAGGGCGGGTTCGCCAGCGGCGTTCAGGCCTACCTGCAGCGGCTCGAGGAGGCCACCCCGGCCGGGTTCCCCGCCAGCCGCCTGTTGCAGGGCGCGACGGGCTCGGGGGGCTTGGGGCTGACGGCCGGGCTGCTGGTGGGCCACAGTCGCCAGTTGCTGGCGCTTCTCACCGCCTCGGAAAACAACCAGCACGCCAAGCTCCTCTCGGCGCCGTCGCTGATCGCCACCGACAGCATCCCGGCCACGATGAATGTCGGCGACGAAGTCCCGACGCTGACCGCGCAGGCGGTCGGCAACGTTCAGTCGGCCGGCAATTCCCTGTTCGCGCAGACCGTCCAGAGCGTGCAGTCCGGCGTCACCTTGAACGTGACAGCGCGGATCACGCCGAGCGGGATCGTAACGCTGCGAATCCAGCAGGATGTCAGCACGCCGGTGGCGCCGTCGGCGGACGCCAAGATCGCCTCTCCGTCTTTCCAGAAGCGCAGCTTCTCGACGCAGGTCACGGTGCAGGATGGCGACACGATCGCCATCGGGGGCATCATCCTCGAGACAGCCCTATACAGCACGGCGGGCGTGCCGCTGCTGCACCGCATTCCTGGGATCGGCGCGCTGTTTAGCAGCAAGGCCGTCAACAAGACCCGCACCGAGATGGTGGTGTTCATCACGCCGCGCGTCATCTACGACACCAACCAGTTGGTGGAGGCGACCGAGGAGCTGAGGTCGGGTTTCAGGCACCTGCGTCCGCTGCTGGACCGCTGAGCGGCTGCCCGGCACCTGCCGCTCCGGCATCCAGGAGCTGACAGCGCCTGGAGGAGCGCGCACACGCGTTCCGAGCGGCGCCGACGCCCCCGGAACCCACCGTGAGGGGGTAGGTACTAGTACCCACGCGCGAGCAGTGGGCGAGCTATCCCCGGGGCCACGCGCCGGCGGGGCGGAATCCTTCTCCCGGGCGCCGTTCGACAGAAAGTTGTTGACTCCGAGCCAGCGCTCATGGTGTAATGCGGACCAGAAGCGGTGAGCGGAGACTTGCCCCGCCAAAGGCCAAGGCAAGGGGGAAGTTTCGGCTTGACATCACGCTGTGCTGCGCGATAATGGGGTGTCGGTCGCATTTTATTGTTGCGGCAGCCATTATCTGAGTCCCGCGAGCACGGAAGGTAAGAGGTTAGAAGCAAAAGCGAAAGGGCACTACAGACCCTACATTTGGATGTCAGGGGTTGCTGGTCCGATTGACGCGCACGGTGATCTCGGGCGCCGAGAGCAGTTCGGCGGCACTCTCCCGTTTGTGAGTGGTAGTACCTGAGGCTCAGGTTAGAGAGAACTTCCATCAATTCGAATTCGAATTCTACCAAGGAGAAGGAAATGGCAGATTTTCGCAAGTGGGTTTTAGTGCTGGTCCTGTTCGTGCTCTGCGCCGGTTTGGCAAGCGCGGCAGACCAGTGCACAGCCGTCCCTGCCCAGGTCCCCGTCATTCGCGATGGTGGCTTGGCCGAGTTGGTCGGCGACAAGATTCTGACTTGCTCGATTGCCGCACAGACAACCGTGAACTTCCAGGTATTCATGAGCGCGCTCGTGACGAGCAAGTTCCCCCCCAGCACCATCAGCCGGCCCGCGCTGATCATCAATGACGATAAATGTATGCTGTGCGGGGTTGTGTACCTCGGCGTTCCCGTGACCGGCAACCAGCAGTCGATCCAGTTCCAGAACGTGACGATGCCGGCCGGCACGAACACGCAGGTGCGCATCACCAACATCCGCGTCGTTGCTCCGACGTTCTCACCGCCGTATGTCTTTGTCTACGAGTACGTCAGTATCAGCCCGACGGGCGCGATAGCGATTTCCGACATCCTGCCGCAGGTCGCGATTTCCCAACCGTCCTTCGTGTTCTCGGTGAATGGCTGCACCGGCTCGGGTACCCCCTCGCTGACGTTCCAGCAGTGCGTGAGCCAGCCGGCCACTCCAGGCCAATTGCATTTCGCGGTCAAGTTCACAGAACTGTTCCCGACCGCGTTCAAGGTGCAGGGCAGCAGCGCGCAAGGCAACCCGAATCAGGCGCCTCCGTACGGCACTGAGAGCGGGCTGACGTACTCGGGCACCGGTCTTGCTCAAACCACTGATGTTGCCACTCAGGGCACGCGGTTCATCGTGACGTTTACGAACGTGCCCGCTGGCATCAGCCTTTTCGTAACGGATCGTGAAATAGGGGGCAGCAGCGCCGCGGTGACAGGGCAGTTCGTGTCTGGTGCTAACAGCGCTGGCGCCGGCGGCCTGCCTGGTCTGTCCTCCAGCGGGACGCTGGCTACCTGCAACAGCTCGGCGGCTACCGGAAACTCTGGCCAAGCTAGGCTGGTGGCGGCCTATGGCCAGGGCAATGCGACCCAGTATGCCATTTGGGAAGTCATGAGCAACAACCAGTACGCGCTTGACACGCTGGTGTTCGGTGTCCAGGTTTCCTATGCGTCGAATACTACCGCCGATCTGCCGGCGGTGAACATCACGCCGGGCCAGGTGAACGGTACGCTGGCCCCGACCAGCACCGATCTAACCCAGAGCCAGACGGCTCCACAACCGCGGTTCCAGTTGACGCCGCAGCAGGGGACGCAGCCGTTCCAGATCGTGCGCTGCGTGACCAACCTATTGTTCCCGTACGTAACGAACACGGGGACCTATAACACCGGCATGGCGCTGGTGAATACGTCGAAGGACAACTTCGGTACCCCCACGCAGACGGGCGCCTGCCATCTGTACTTCTTCGGCAACATGCCAATTGCCATGCAGACTACGCCGACGGTTGGGGCGGGCACGGTGGACGTGCGGTACCGCTCGCTGGTGAAGTTCACGTTGACCGCGCCGCCGACGGACAGCTCAGGCAACAGCACGTTCACGCAGTCCACGGCGGGCTTTGAGGGCTACGTCATTGCGCGTTGCGACTTCCAGTTCGCGCATGGATTCGCCTTCATCGTGGATCAGACGCTGCCGGGGTTCGGTTCCGAATCCTACCTGGCGCTGATCATTCCGGATGAAACCTCCCGTCAGCCCTGGCCGTTCGACTTCTGGGCCAACTCGTCGGGAGAACAGTTGGTTCACTAGAGCGGTTTGGAGTGGTATCACGGAGGGAGGGGAAGAGGTTCCCCTCCCTTTTTTTGCCTGCCGCGGGTTGCGGACGCACGATTCCGGCGCCCCCAGAACCCGAAACAGTGGTAGACTAGTGTTTACCCGTCCGCGTCCGAACTCCAGATCAACACGTTAGGCGCGAAACCGCGCGTCGTACGATCATGAGGTGATCATGTCAACCAGAAAAGCGTTACTGTGTGCCGTGCTCCTGGTGGCCGCCCTGGCGGTTCCGGCGGATGCGCAGCGTTTGATTGTGCTGCCGGGCGCGGCGAACCCGGCTTCGCAGGCGAGCGCCTTCAGCGCCGATCCGCTGGCGTTCGTTGGGGCTATTAACGCCGCCCCGCGGGCATTCCTGGCTTTTGGGAATCCCGCTGGAACGCGGTATTACATCGTCACAACGACGGGAGTTGTCGTTGTGGACAGCTCGGGTGCACAAGTGCAGACTCCGCTGGCCATTCCCCAGCCGGTCACGGCGGCCGCCCTCTCGCCGGACGGGCACTGGCTGCTCGTCGCCGCTGGCGATTCGTCTGCCGGGACCCTGTACTTTTTCGACGCCTCCGGGAGCGCTATCTCTCAGGTTGCGGCCCCGCCCATCGGCGCTGATCCCTTCGGCGTGGCGGTGAGCCCGGATTCCAGCCGCGCCTTCGTGGCCACCGCCGCGGGTCTGACCCCTGTGGACCTGAGCACGAAAGCCGCCGGAACGACGCTGCCGCTCGCCGGGATGGTCATTAGCGGCGGCGCCAAGCCTGGGGTTGCCATAGGACCCAACGGGTTGGTCTACGTCAACGCCCAGAACGCGGTTTACGTCGTCCATCCGACGACCCTCTTGGCGCTGGCCACGATCACGGTCCCCGCCGCGTACCCGAGCGCCCTCGGTTTCAGCCCTGACGGCACGATGGCGGCGGCCGGCAACCAGAACCCCGGCGACCCGGTGGCCATCGTGTTCGACCTGGTGCAGAACTCCGTCACGGGCACCATGATCGGTCTGAATGTGCAGATGAGGCAGGCCTTCTTTGCGGATGCCCAGAACGTTTACTCCTTGGGTTCCAACGGGTGCCTCTATCGGTTCGCTCCGGGAGTGCCCAACTGGCCGAGCACCCCGTCGTTCGGTGCAATCGGGGCGATCTGCAGCACGGGGGTCTCCGGCGTCGCGTCCAAAGAGCCGGCTGGGTCGAAGGACCTATACGTGACCATGTCGACTTTGGGGGGGCAAGTCGATGTCGTCCGGCTCACCTTGGCCAGCTCGGCGGCCACGAGCGCTTCCGGGACCACGCCGGCTGGACCGGTGTTCCTGCTGTCCCCTGCCAACACGCTCACGGCCACCATCAGCCTCCTCCCGTTCAATGCCAATCAGACCCTTGTCGCCGGCGCAACAAGCCTTCCCCTGCAGGTGGTGGCCGTCGATGTGAACGGGCACCCCGTGGCTAACCAGGCAATCACCTGGACCGCCCCGAACGTCACCCTGCAAAGCCAGATGACCGCAACTAACTCCCAGGGGATCGCCGTGGCAATCGCGGTGGCGCCTGCGGTCGCGGGCCCGTATATGGTCACCGCGGCCGTCCCAGGTCCGGGCGCGCCGTCGGCGCAGTTCACTCTCAATGTCGGCACGGGCGGGGGTGGGGGCGGGGGCGCACCCCCACCGCCGACAAGCGGGATCTCGATGGTGTCGGGTAACGGCCAAGTCGTTCGCTCCTACTTCTTTACCGCGGAACCGATGGTGGTTCGGGTCCTCGGTGACGATGGTGCGCCCGCACCCAATACCGCGGTGACGTTCACTACCGCTTCCGGAAGCGGCGTCCCAATCGCCAACTTCGTCGACCCTGGGCAGAACAACTGCACCCCGGCGCCGAATAGCGTTACCTGCATGACCGACGCCAACGGCCTTGCCAGCGCCTTTTTCATGGGGGCGACCGTCGAGTACTTCTCCGCCTCCTACGCGCTCTCCACGGTGACGGCCAGCATCCCGGGAGGTTCGACCACTCCTTCCGGGAACGTCACCTTCTTGGTCACTTCCGTGCCGGCGACCGGTCCCACAGGCATTCAGCCGCTGCCGATGGTGAGCCAGGTGGAGCCGCCGCCGGCGACCCGCGAGCTGGCGGCTCAGCAAGGCCAAACGCTGGTCGGTGCGTTTCAGGTGCTGGTGAGGGCCCAGAGCGGCATCAATTTTGGAGCGGCGATTCCGAACGTCGGTCTGTCGGTCGAGCCCATGACACTGATTTCCAGCGGGTTCTACCAGTACATCCTGGGCGCGGCGGGGCCGGCATATTGCGTCGGCGGAACTGTCCTGACTGACGCCAACGGGGAGGCCAGTTGCGATCTGTTCGTTCCTTCTACGACCCCGGCGGGCACGTATATAATCTTCCGTGTCGTAGGGGGCTATGAGCCTCTCTCATATACGCTGAACGTCACGGTCGCGCCGCCAGAGATCACGAGCTTGGCCATTGTCTCCGGCGACGGCCAGCGTGGCCCCATCGGCCAGGCGCTGCCGAATCCTTTGGTAGTGGTCGTCAAGGATCAGTTCGGCAACCCGATGGCGGGCGTGTCAGTGCGCTGGGCGCCGGTCATCGCTGGCACGGCAACGCTCGCCAACGCGACTACCCAGACCGGAGTGAATGGCCGGGCCAGCAACACAGTCACGCTGGGCAACATACCTGGGGCGGTTCAGGTCCAGGCCACCGCGGGCGGCGCGAGTGTGACGTTCGACGACCTGCAGGCCACGGTCGCTCTGACGTCGCTCACGAAGGTTGGCAACGGTGATAACCAGACCGCCGTGACCAACAGCGCATTCACCAACCCACTGACCGTCCAGGTCAACGGGACTCTGGGCCCGATGCCCAACATCCCGGTGACGTTCTCGGTGGCCACTGGCAGCGCGACGCTGGTCGGCGGCCCGGTCGTCAATACTAACAGCCAGGGCCAAGCCAGCATCAACGTGAACGCGGGCGCGCAAGCCGGGCCGGTGCAGATCGTTGCCGCCGTCGCCGGGTTGTCCTCGCAGACCTTCAACCTGACCGTGCGGTCGCCGGGGCCGCAGCTTACGCTGGATTCGTTCAAAAACGGCGCGAGCTTCCAAACCGGCTTCGGTTTCGGCAGCGTGGTTTCGATCATGGCGCCGGGGCTCACGACCGGCCTGAGCATGCCGCTCGGCAGTTGCATCAGCGCGGGCGTGGAAACAGGCCCGCTGCCGACGAGGCTGGCGGGCATGGAGTTCCAGTTCGGAAGTCTGCTGGCGCCGATTTTTGCCATCTGCCGGAACGCGGATGGCAGCGAGCAGGCGAACGTGCAGGCGCCGTTCGAGCTGGCTCCAGCCACCATCTCCGTGACGGTGCGGAGCGGAGCCGGTACGGCGAACCCGGTGAACACGGCGATTGACGGCGTGACTGTTCGGAACGCGCTGCCCGGCATCTTCGAGTACCTGGCAGGCTCGCAGAAGGTGGCCGTGGCGGTGCGCGTCTCCGACGGCAGCTACATCGGGCCGGGCAACGCGGCGCACCCGGGCGATGA
>JBEKLJ010000051.1:0-21656 GCA_050010255.1 Bryobacteraceae bacterium | reverse complement strand
GCTGGTGGACCCGCACAGCCGCTCGTCGCTCTGGGCGCTCATCCAGATCTACTCTCGCCTGCTGGACCGCATCGAGCGGAGCGGTTACGACGTGCTCTCCCGCCGCGTCTCGCTCTCCGCTCGCCAGAAGCTCGGCATCATCCTCAAGGCCGCCGTGGGGCAGCGGTAACCAGCCTCGGCGCGCCGAGGCGAGGGCCGACGCCCTCACAAAAACCGGGGCCAGACCACCACTTTTCGCGTTCCAGGGTCGCCGAAGGTAAGGGAGTTGCACTCGCGAAAAGTGGCTGTCTGTCCCACGACTGTCCGGTTAAAAGTGAAACAGATCCAACTGGTTAGGGGAACTGGGTGGCGGTTTGTCAGCGTGGATGTGCTGGAAGGCCTGTAAAATCGGGGTTTTCTCAAACAGGCTCACGCTGAGAACTTGCAGGAACGCGTACAGGCTGACGTCCAGGCCCAGCCGCTTGCGAACGATGGCCACCAGAACGTAGACCGCCACCGCCGTCCAGATTTGGGTCCGGACAGCGTTCTCCGAGTAGCCGTAGAAGGCCTTGATGCGAAGGTGCTGCTTGATCCAGCGGAAGAAGAGTTCCACGCGCCAGCGGCTGCGGTAGAGCTGGGCGACGGTCAGGGGTTCGAGTTCGAAGTGGTTGGTCAGGAACACCAGCTTCTTGGCGGTCTGGGCGTCGAAGTAGCGGATGCGGCGTAAGGGGGCGGGATAGGTGCGGTGGGTGTCGACACCGGCTAGGTGAATAGTCTGATCGCAGCGCAGGCCGGTGGTCTTGTCTACAGGGCGCGACTCCAGGCGCGCGAATTGCGTGTTCTTCCAAGCCCGTGTGACAAAGTAGGCATTCGCCTGCTGGATCTTGTACAGCCGTTGGAAATGAAGATAGGCGCGATCCAGCACGTAGAAGGCCCCCGCTTGGAAAGGGATCTCATCCAGCGTGCTGACGTCGGAGATGCGCCCATGCGTAATGCGGAGGAAGGTGGGGATGCTACCCCGCAGATCCAGAAGGGTGTGCAGCTTGATGGCGCCGCGAGAGCGCTGGAATGGCGCCCAGGGGCACAGCGATAGACACAGATCGATGGTGGTGGAGTCCAGGGCGAAGACGGTGTTGTCCAGATCGACGCCGAAACTTTCTCCGGCGTACAGCGGGCGCGCGATGCGGATCAAGGCTTGCGCGAAGTCGGCGTAGACGCGCCAGTTGCGGTTTTCGTTCGCATCGGCGAGCGTCGAGCGCGAAACCTGGCCGCGAATGCCCAGATGATAGAGCCGGGTGGGCGCGGCGCGCAGACAGGCTTCGATGTCGCGCAGACTCTCGCGGAAGGTCAGCTGCGCGAAAGCCATGCACAGAAACTGGTCCCAGCAGGAGAACCTACGCAATCGGTAGTCAGCACCGTAACGCGCCACACAGTGCCGGAACTCGTGCATCGGCGCGTGATCCAGAAGTTGGGAAAACACCGGACGGCCTTCGTTCATGAAGGCCATTGTGCCGGTCTGAGCTCAGCCGCTGCTGAAATCGATTACGGGCCAAATTGCCCGTATCCCACTCCACTACGGGTAGTTGTCAACCGGCCGCGAAAGCTCAACCGGACACTCTCTCGAAAACCCGGTTTTCATCCTCTGTTGTGCGTCCCCGACGCATGGTCACTCGTGTGTCTGTCCCCGGTTTTTGTGACAGCCCACCCGTGCAACGCGCGCCGCAGCAGATTGCTGGTGAGAAATGCGGGCTGCGGTCGGAAATCGACTTGCCGGCATTTCAGGCGTGCTGACAGGTCTGCTGGAAGCTCTTCGAGACCATTTGGTCGGGGCGGCCAGATTCGAACTGCCGACCCCCTGCGCCCAAGGCGGTTTCCGGCCTCGGGCTGAAATGCCCTATTTTCAACTGCTTAAATTTCAACCAGACGGCGCCGGCTGGTTGAAAGTCGTGGAACTCTGTTGAAGCTGGATGCTCTTAGCCGCTGCAGAATCATTTACAGTTTCAGAGTTCGGACTCGAATCACTCGAAGGCCTTCACAAGGTCAAGCGTGCCAGGACAGCCCAGCTTGAAGGTCAATCTGCTTGATGCACTACGCTAGCGCCTTCTATCCCAATCAGCCTTCGTCGCGAAGCACCGTCATGGGGTCCACCCGCGCCGCCCGGCTCGCCGGAACCCAGGCCGCAAGTATGCCAACCAACGTCATCAAGACGCAGGCGACGCTCAGCGCGACGGGGTCGAGCGCGGACACATGGAACAAGAGACTTTTCAGGACGCGCGTCAGCGCAAAGGCGCCAGCCAGTCCGCCGGCAAGTCCCACGACGAGCACGGAGAGGACGCTGCGCAAAACGTACGACACCACGTCGCCCTGCCGCGCGCCCAATGCCATGCGGATGCCAATCTCACGGCGCTGTTGCGCCACCGCATGCGCCAGAACGCCGTAAAGTCCTAGCGCGGCCAGTAGAGCGGCAACCCCGGCGAAGACACCCACCACCCAGGTGGGCTGCTTCGCCCAGAGCATGCTCTGCTCTTTCACCTGCTCCATCGTCCTGACGTCGCTCAAGGGCAAGTTGGGATCGACCTGCCGCACCGCGTCCCGAATGCCCGACATTGCCGCCGATGGTTCACTCCGTGTGCGAACCACCAGCGTGATGTCCTGGCGCGGGATCTGGGCTAAAGGCGCATAGGCGACCAGCTCTTGCGGCGCCTGCAACCCGCCCGTACGCTCGCTGCGAATCACGCCCACAATCTGCACCTCCACGACGGACTCTGGGATTGGACCGTAGCCAGGCAACGGCATGAGGACGGTTCGTCCTACCGGATTCGCCATTGCGAATTGGCTCGACAAATACCGGGCCAACTCCTGATTGATGACCACAACGCGGGGCCGCCCAGCGCGATCCCGATCCTCAATCCCGCGCCCGGATTCCACGGGAATGTTGAGCGTGCCGAAGTACCACGGATCCACGAGCTTTAGGCCGACGTCGAAGCCTCCCCGTCCAGGCAGGATTATCGCCTCGCCCCACTGCAAGCCTTGAAGAGGCACGTCCTGCGCGACCGATGCCTGTTCGACCCCAGGCGCGGCTCGCAGCCGTTGGACGACGGCTTCATAGAATCCTGTGGCGCTTTCCGGAGACGGGTACGCCGGCGAGGGAAGATCGACCGACATCGTAATCACGTGGTCGATTCTGACTCCGGCATCCACCTGCCGGAGTTTCGCCAGGCTCTTGAACAGCAGCGCCGCGCCGCAGATCAGCACGACAGAAGCCGAGACTTCAGCGACGACGATTGTCCGGCGCAGCGCCGCGCTCGAGCGCGACGATCCGCGGCCCGCCTGATTCAATGAGGTTGACAGCTTGCCGAAGGAGATCCGCATGGAAGGAAGCAGACCAACGAGTATCAAGACCGCCATTGCGGCCGTCGCGGCGAAGGCGAGGACGCGCAGATCCAGGTGGAGATCAGCCGTGAACGGCAGCGATGCGGCCACCAGCGGGCCTGCGGCATGCAGCAGCAGGTAGGCCACGGCAACGCCCGCGACGCCTCCGAGGAGACACAGGACCAGGCTTTCGGTGAGCAACTGCACGATCAAACGGCCGCGGCTGGCCCCCAAAGCGGCCCTGAGTGCCATCTCCTTCTGCCGGGTTGCTCCCTTCGCCAGCACCAGGTTCGCCACATTCGCGCAGGCGATGAGCAACACCATCAGAACCGCTCCGAACGCCAGGTAGATCGAGCGGCGCAGAGTATCGCTAACCAGCCGCTGGGCGAACGGCTCCACCGTGAAGCCCATATCCTTCTGGAACGGCGGCATGACCGGGGCGAGACTGGCTCTCAACAGGTTCATCTTGGCTCGGGCCTGCTCGAGGCTGACACCGGCGCGCAGCCGCCCGATCACCAGGAGCCAGTGCTGATCGCGATTCACTTGATCCGGCGCGAAAACCAGTGGCTTATAGAAGCGAGGCTCGTCCCGATCAAAAAGGTCCCGATGGAAACTGCCCGCGGCCAACACGCCGATGATCCTGTGAGGCTCACCGTCGAGCGCCAAATCGCGCTTCAGAATATCGGGATCGCCGGCGAATCGCGTTTGCCAGAACGAGTAGCTCAGCACGACCACCCGGGCCGCTCCCGGCTGATCTTCCCCCGGCTCGAACGCGCGCCCGATTCGAGGGCGCACGCCGAACACCCTGAAGTAATCGGGCGACACCAGCTTGCCCTCAATGCGCATTAGATCTTCGCCAGTCCCCACCGCGGCTCGGGTGGGGCGCTCGGCCGACAACGCCTCGAAGAGTGCGTCCTGCCGCTTCCAGTCCAGAAAGGTGAGTGTGGTGGTGCCGCTTGGCAATCCATTCGGCTGCGTCTCCCACACCCTCACCATTCGCTCCGGCCCGGAAAACGGCAGCGGCTTCAACAGGACCGCGTCGACGATGCTGAACATTGCCGTGTTGGCGCCAATGCCGAGCGCCAGCAATCCGATAGCAACCGCGGCGAAGCCGGGATCGCGCGCCAGCGAGGCCATGCCGTATCGAAAGTCCCTCAGCAGGTTTTCCATCCAGCGGACGCCGCGCTGATCGCGGTGATCTTCTTTCATTTGTTCGATTCCTCCGAAACCGCGCCGGGCCGCCTGGCGCGCCTCATCCGGCGTCAGCCCCGCGGCGCGGGCGTCGAGCTCCGCCTGCTCGAGGTGAGCGAGGATCTCGTCCTCTAACTCGCGCTCGAGAGTCCTCTTCCGAAACAGCGCCAACATACGAGTTACCGCCCACCGAAGCTTCATGGCTCCGCCTCCAGAAACCGCGCCACCAGGGCCGCGGTCCTTTCCCAGTTCGCAACCTCGACATCGAGTTGCTTCGCCCCGGCAGTGGTCAGCGAGTAGAACTTGACCTTGCGTTTTGTCTCGGAGATTCCCCATTGGGTGCGAATCCAGCCTTGCTGTTCCAGCCGCATGAGAGCCGGATAGATCGACCCTTGGTTCAATCGCACGAGGTTCTCCGCAACCTGCTCAATCCTCCTGGCGATGCGGTAGCCGTGCAGCGGCCCCATCGTGTCCAGCGTCTTCAGGATCAGTAGATCCAAGGTTCCATAAGGGACATCCGCTTTGTTTTCAGGCATATTGGCTCCCGATGGCTACATGTTCTGGCTGACCACCGGTAGACTTCCAACAGGTAATACGATTGGCCCGCAGAAACGTTCCGCAGAATCTCGCAGATCGCCCGCGCCTGCCGGATTGGGTGATGCGCGGCGCCGGAGGCTCCCGATGACGCTGCCAATGCGGGGCGGCACGCGGCGCCTGAGAGAACAGGCGAACATCTCCCATAACCTTTTCCGGTTTGGCCGGCGCCGATTGCGCCTAATTGTCGCAAATGCTGCCCGGCCGGCTTCGTTCTATACGCGGGGGCTCGCACCGCTGGCCCCCGCCCAGCGCTCACGGCAGGTACTTCAGGGACGCGAGGAAACTGTCCGAAAGAGCCATGATCTCCTTGCCGTGGCCGTTGAAGATGAAGTGGCCCGACTTCTCAAAGACGTGATACTCGCAGCGGTTTCCCGCGGCCTGCATTCGTTCGCAGTATCGGCGGGCATTTTCGGCCGGGCACATGTCGTCCTCGGAGCCTTGCACAATGAGAGTCGGGGGCAGGCCGGAACGAATGTGCTCCGGGGGTGAGCACGCCGCAGGCTCGGCTTGGCCTCGAAGAAGGCTGCGAAAATAGCCGTCGTGGGCGACGTCGACGCAAGCCGACCAGAGTACGAGTGCGTTTGGCCGCGAACTGATACCGAGGTCTTCGCCGGGCTCCTCGAATCCTTCGATTGTGGCAGCGGCGGCGGAAAGATGGGTGCCGACCGAAAAGCCCGCCGCGACGATACGATCGGGATCGACGCCGAACTCCGCCGCATGCGCCCGAAGCCAGCGGATTGCCGACTTCGCGTCCGCCATCGCCTGAACGGCAGAGCCGCCGTGGGGCAAGACCAGCCGGTATTCAATCGAAACCCCCACCATACCCTTAGCTGCGTAGTGCTGGCAGGAGCCGAGGTCCCACGCTGGCGTCCCGGCCGTCCAGCTGCCGCCGTGGAAGAACACGAATGCAGGCCGGCGCGCGCCGGCAGCCGAGTCCGCCGGAAGGCATAGGTAAGCGTCGAGACCCACACCGCCTACACTCTTGTACTGCCGGATGTTGACGTTCCTGATGGCTGCGACTTCCTTGTCGTAACGAGCGCGGATGTCGGCCCTCAGGGCGGCATCGCCGCACGCTTGCTCAAACTCGCTGACGAGCGAGCCAAGGTCCTTGATTCCGTAATCGTTCATGTGCTGCTCTAGCGCCCAGTGCAGCGCACGGTCGCGAATCACCGGTTCAGCCACCCTCGCCAGGGTCGCTTTGAGACGCATTTCCGTGCGTTGATTCTGCGTTTGGACCTGGACGGCTTGAGGCAACTGCGATGCGAAATCGTCCAGCACCTGCCCCAACTCGACCTCGGTCAGGTTGTCGCTCTCGATGCGCCAGCCCGATTTCTCTCGCCGCCAGTAAGCCAGGTACCGGAACGCCTTGGGGATCTGCCGGCTATCCCAGGTCCACAGGGTCGTTCCACGTTCGACGGCAATGGAGCCGCAGGCAGTCACCGTTTCGGGGATCCAGGCGGCGTGGGGATTGTCGGGAGGGAGGATCATGCGGTACAAGTCGCGAATAGCTTCACGGCCCCGCACAACAAATTGGGGCCAAGCACTGACCGCGTCCTGAGCATAGAGAGCGGCCAACCCATCCGCGTTTTGAGACGCGACGAGGCGGCCGTTATCGCGGTCTATGCGTTCGAGTTCGGCTGCGGCGCGTTTGGAATCCGGAGAGTCCGCCGTGCACTGTCCGCTTAGCGGCGCGCAAACTGAGAGCAGCAGACCGATCGCCAGCCCGCCGGAAAACCATGGGAGTGTCATTTGTCGTCCTTTCGTGCGCAAGCACTGTCTAATGCTGAATACGTCATCGGACCGCCTTGGTGACGCCGAATTTGAGTGGATCGGAGGCTAAAGGCTTGCGGTAAAGAAGTCGTGCCGCCTGCTCCTGTGATCTTCCTTCATGTGCGCAATCCCGCCAAAACCGCGCCGGGCCGCCTGGCGCGCCTCATCCGGCGTCAGCCCCGCGGGACCTGGCCGAGGGCAAGCGTACC
This sequence comes from Bryobacteraceae bacterium, assembly GCA_050010255.1. Classification (GTDB taxonomy): domain Bacteria; phylum Acidobacteriota; class Terriglobia; order Bryobacterales; family Bryobacteraceae; genus JBEKLJ01. The sequence goes on along the minus strand of JBEKLJ010000051.1, from coordinate 14,538 downwards.
GGCGAGTTCGTCGAGCTGATGGACTTCCAGGCGCAGCGCGCGCGCCGCTACTACAGCGAGTCGGCGCCGCTGGTCGAGCTGGTGGACCCGCACAGCCGCTCGTCGCTCTGGGCGCTCATCCAGATCTACTCTCGCCTGCTGGACCGCATCGAGCGGAGCGGCTACGACGTGCTCTCCCGCCGCGTCTCGCTCTCCACCCGCCAGAAGCTCGGCATCATCCTCAGAGCCGCCGTGGGGCAGTGGTAAGCCGTCTCGGCGCGCCGAGGCAGGTTGTTGGTGAAACATCCGGACTACGGGCGCGGGGCCAGGCCGGCGGCGCGCGTAGGATACTGGTAGACATGCGCACAGCGATCCTCACGGCGGTTTCGGCGTGTCTCCTCTTCGCCCAGCCGGGCGCCGACCTCCGCCGCATCTACCACGAGCGCTACGCCGCGCGGATGCTGCCCTTGCTCTGCGAGGCGGTGGCGTTTCGCACCGAGCCGGGCAACAAGGACGCCGTGGCGCGGCAGGCGGCGTGGTTGCAAGGCGTGGCGCGCCAGCTCGGGCTCGCCTACCGCGACGCCGGCCCGGTCACCGAGATCGAACTGCCAGGCCCATCCGGCGCGCCCGTCCTGGGTCTTGTGGTCCACGGGGACGTGCAGCCCGCGGGCGAGGCCGAGTGGACCGTGCCGCCGTTCGCTTGCACCGTCAGGGACGGCTACGTCTACGGCCGCGGCACGGCCGACGACAAGGGGCCGCTGGTCCAGGCTCTGCTGGCCCTGGCGGCGTTCCGGGACAGCGGGCGCGCGCGCACGCACACGGTCCGCCTGCTGGTCGGCAGCGACGAAGAGAGCGACAACCAGGACCTGGCAACGTACCGGAAATCGAACACGCTGCCCGACCTATCGCTGGTCCTCGACAGCCAGTTCCCGGTAGTCGTGGGCGAGAAAGCTTGGGATGCGCTGGAGCTGACCGTCGCTGAGCCTTACAGGATCCGCGGCGCTTCCGAGGCGCGCTGGGCGATCATCGAGGCCGAAGCCGGCATCGTCCCCAGCATCGTGCCGCCGCGGGCCACGGCGCGGCTGCGGTGGCTTCCGGAAGACCTCGCCGGCTTCGAGGAAGCCGCCAGAGCGCTGTGCCCGGCCGCGCTTCCCCAGGGCTACCGCTGCCAGGCCGCCCCCACTGGGCGCGAGGTCGTCGTCACCGCCATCGGCCGCGCCGCGCACTCCGGAATGAACATCGACGGCGGCCGGAACGCGCTGGTCTTTCTGGCCAACGCCCTCGGCGGCAAACTCGCGCCGTGCGGCGCGCGGGACTTGCTCGAGTTCGCCGTCATGGCCGGAAAGGACCTGCACGGCGGCGGCCTCGGCCTGACGCAGGAGGACCCGGTCTGGGGCCGCTACGCGGTCAACGTGGCCACGCTGAAGCCGGCCCAGGGCGGCAAGCTCGCGCTAACCACCAATCTCCGCCGCATCCCGCCCATGACGCACGAGCAAATCAGGTCGCACCTGGAGCGCATCGTGTCCGATTTCAATCGCGCCCACGGCGCCTCGCTCGAGGCCGGCGGCTACTTCCAAGGAGAGCCGCTCATTTTCGACCCGAATGCGAAGCTCGTGCGGCGGCTGCTCGAGATCTACCAGCGCGCCACGGGCGAAAAGGCCCGGCCCGCTGTCGCCGGCGGCGGCACGTACGCCAAGCGCCTGCCCAACGCCATCGCATTCGGGATGTGGTTCCCGGAGCAGGTCTATCCCGGCCACGACGTCGATGAGCGGGTTCCCATCCAGGACCTCCATCGCGGCGTGGACGTGCTGCTGGAAGCGCTGGCCGACCTGGCCTGCTCCGCGCCGCTCGCGGAGCCTCTGCGACCCTAGCCCGCCGGCTCGATACCGAAGGCCGCCTTCACGCTCGGCCGCATCAGCACGATAATCGTGAACACACCGAGCGCCGTGCCTACCGGCGGGAACATGCAGTTGACCGCCGCGATCACGAAGCAGAACCAGTAATGGCACCGCTGCGCCAGCGCCCGGCCCGCAAAGAAGATCGCGGTCGCCAGCGCAAAACCGGTCAGCACGAAGACGCCGCCGACTAGGACGAAGATGGAGCCAAGGATCGCCGGTGGCGCCTCGCCCTTGGAGCTGAACACCTCGGGATGAGTGAGCAGGACGATGCCGATCACGAGGTGAATGATCGGAATGCAGGCGACCATCGCGGCCAGGCCGGCTTCGATGTAATGGAAGATCGAGAGCAGCCGCAGGTGCTCCGCGTCCTGGTTGTAGGTGGGACCCATGGACCCGATGGTACACCGATCCTGCGCGGCGCGGCGCGCTCGCGGATCAGAACTTCTTCAGCTCGCCCACGAGCGCCGCGAGTCCTCGCTTGCGATAGAGGTCGGCGAGCCGCTGCTCCTCGGCCGAGGGCGCCACCAGGTCGCGCAGGCGCGGGTCCGCCAGCGCGGCGCGGCTAGGAATCCAGTAACTGCCGTCGGCAAACTCCACCTGGCTGACAAAGGCCGTCATGCCGTCGATTGCCACGGGCTGGCCGGGCTGCCGGGAGAAGCGCAGCGCGGCCTCTTCGCCCACCTCGCTCCGGGCGCCGGGCGCGAGCCGCAGCCCGCCTTCGGAAGCGGGCACGGAGCCCGCCAGGTACTCGCGGCCGCCGCGGTCCCGGATAACCCAGCCGATCTCGAAGTAGCGCACCGCCCGGTCCGAGCGGTTGATGACCTGGATGCGCGGGCTGCGCGCCTCGCCGCCGGCGACGCGAGCCAAGCCGCTCAAGGGTTGGATCGGGGCATCGGGCATGTGCAGGAAGGCGAACTCGACGTTCCGCTCCTGCGCGCCCATCGTCGTCGCCCGGCCCCGGCTCACCCGGACATCGAGTTGGGGCCGGTCCGCCAGCCGCGCCAGCGTCTCCAGCATCTGCTGCCGCAGGCCCTCCTCGCCCCGGGCTTCGAGGATCGACTTCAGGTATCGCCGGTCCCGGCGCGCCTCCAGCTCCCAGACGGTCATCGCGCGCCGCGAGTTCAGCCGGTTGGGGCCATAGAAGGAGAGGTCGTCGAAGAGCACGCCGTCCAGCGTCACCTCGGCCAGCGGCCCGGCGCCAGCCAGCAACGGGCGCAGCAGCCGCAGGTCGATGCGGATCGGGAACGTCTCGCCGGGCGTGACGTCCAGGCTCGGCACCGACAGCGACGCCTTCCCGCCGGGCGTGACCTCCTGAGCCCGGACCAGCAGCGTCACGCCGCGAATGCGCCGCGGGCTGGCGTTGCGGAGAGAGAGCGAGGTGCGCAGGTCGAGAACCAGCGCGCCGCCGCGCGCCTCGGTCCGCGACTCGCCCCAGTCGGCCGAAACCACCGTCACGGGCGAATCCCCCGGGAAATCGACCTTCACCGAGTTGGCCGCACGCGGCGCCTGTGCCCAGGCGGCCAGAGCGCCCGCCAGCACCAACGCCAAGTTACTCCGCATAGACATGGCTGATCGTCACCTGTCCGGTTTCGCCGTCCACGTAGCGCGAGCGCACCGACTCGCCGCGCACGCTGAACACCACTTCTTCGGCGCGCGGGTGGAGCAACCGGAACCCCCGCCCATCCCGCTCCAGGCCGATACCCGCTGGGCCGGCGTCCAGGACCACCGCCGACAACCCGGCGCCGGGCGCCGGCAGCGGCCGCAGCGGCGGCGGCAGGCTTTGCAGGATCCAGCCCGCCACAAGCACCAGCAGCACCGGAAGCGCCAGCGCCGGCGCTCGCCACGGCATCCCGAACCGCTCCCAGGCCGGCTTGCCGGCACGCTGGCTGGCGGCCAGGCCCCGCCGGACGTTCACCGTCACTTGCGCAGCCAGCTCACTCCAGTCAACACCGGCTGGCAGCTCACCGCGCTCGCCTTCCAGGAACTCCCTCAAGCGGCGGAACTCGTCCACCTCGCCTCTGCACTGGAGGCACCGCGGCAAGTGCCTGGCCACGCGGAAGCGCGCCCACGGGCCGAGCTCGCCCCCGGCGTAGAGCGCCAGCCTGGCATTGGTGGGGTGGCTCACGGCTTCCTCCTGCTCAGGTAACGGCGGAACTTCACCCGGGCATTGGCGATATGGGAGCGCACGGTCGCCTGGGAGCAGTGCAAGTGCCGCGCTACCTCCTCGGCGGGCAGGCCCTCCACGTCGCGCAGCAGCAGCGCCGCGCGCTCGCGCGCCGTCAGCACCTGCAAGCCCTCCTCGAGGATCGCCTCGCGCTCGGCGCGCAGCAGGAGCTGCTCGGGACTCTCCGCTGGCGCGCTGCTCACCGGCTCGGGAAGGTCCTCGACGTCGCAGAACGTCACCCGGCCGTGCCGACGCAGGAAATCGATGGCCGTGTTGGTGGCGATCCGGCTCAGCCAGTGGGTCGCCTTCTCCGTCTCCTTGAGCTGCTCCCGCCGCTGGAGAACCTTAATGAAAACCTCCTGGGAGAGATCCTGGGCGTCCGCCACATTGCCCACAATCCGGTAGATCAGCAGGAAGATCCGGCGCAGGTTCTCGGAGATGAACTGGCTCTGCCACTCCAGCGAGTCGCGCAGGACCGGCTCGACAGCTTCGCTCATAGGCAGAACAAGCGTAACCATGCGTCTTCAACTGGATGACGCATTGCGGGACCCCAGCGTGGAGCGCAGAATGCGCGCGGGCGGGGGGAAAGCGCCTGAAACCCGTGGTTTGCGATCCGCAGCCGCATGGAGGGCGCCATTCCCATAGTACAGGAGACCCGTCGCGGAGGCAGTCTTCCGGGCAGGCGGTGACACCCTAGCCCTCGCCCGGAACGAGGCGCCCACCCTCGCTGCTGGTATCCGGTCAGCGCACCCGACGGTTACGCCATCTGGTGCTGATGACGGTACCGGTCCGCTATCGCCTGCATCTGGTCTTTGAGCCGCAGCTTCAGCTTCTTGATCCGGGTTTCCTCCAACTGCTCTTCCGGAGTCAGGTAGTTCCGGGAGGCCAGGGCCTCCAACTGCTTCTTGTACTGGCAGTGCTCGGAGGCCAGACGGCGAAACTCATCATCGGTCGCCATCAGGTGCGCCTTCATCTCGTCCGGATTCAGGGGCATAGACAGTGATACTCCTCGTTGTGAAGTCGCCAGGCCGGTTTTCTGTGTGGGCTCGTAGGCTCGGTGAGTGGATGCCAACGCATCATTCCTACGGTACTTCGGGCCGGGAACCTACCCACCCGGCCGCAATTGAACGTTAGCACGATTGCAGCCGCATTACAACCGCCGTTTCACCTGTGTCCTGGTAGTACTCGGCCCGAGTGGCTACGTCCTCGAAGCCCAGCCTCTTGTATAGGTTACGGGCTGGCGCGTTGGACTCGCGCACCTCCAGAAACCACCGGCCGGGCTGGTGGCCCATCACCTCCCGCATCAGGCGCGTGCCCACCCCCCGGCGCCGCACCTCCGGGTCCACCACCAGGCTGAGCACCTCCCACTCCGCCTCCGCCAGCTCCCGGCAGACGACGAAACCGATCACGCGCCTGCCGATCACAGCTACCAGGCAGTCGTAGGAGAGGTAGGTGTGCGGCTCCCAGAGCACCGCGCCGGGCGAGGCCCGCTGGATCCGGTCGAGGTCGGGGATATCGCTCCCGGCAGCGCGTCGCACGCTCACGGGGAGGTCGATCAGCTCGCGGTACAGCGCGCAACGGCGCCCACCCAGCGCCTCCCAGCCCGCTTCCGATTGCGGCAGGTCCGCAGCGCCGACAACCCGGCGAAACCGCCACCGGACGTACCGCTCGTACCAACGCCAGCGCCAGCCGTCCCGGCGGGCGCTGGCCGCGCCCTCCGGCTCGTCCAGGACGAGCACGTCACCTCCGTAAGAGGCCACGGCGAGGCCTTCGACCTGCCGCAGAGCGGCCTCGAGCTGGCGCGGCAGCGCGTCCCAGAGCACCTGCATCAGCTCGGAACGGTTCGCATTCACCTCGGGCGGGCGGAGCGTGAACCGGCCCGGCGCACCGCCGCCGGGGCTCGGAACCAGCACCAAGCGGGCGCAGAAGTCGAGCAGCGGCTCGCAGTCCACCTCCTCGCCGCCGGCAAAGGCGAACAGCAGCACGTCGAACTCGCTGGCGGTCTGGCGAAGCAGGTGGAAGGTGCGGGCGGAGCCAGGCTCAGCCGGCGGGCAGGGCAAGCACGGCGAAAGCACGGCGACGCGCCGCCGTTGCGGGGAGAACGGCCGGCCTTCCAGCACCCGCCACGCCGCGGGCTGCGCGGAGCCATCGCCGTGGCCGGGCATCAGCCGCGCAGGCCGCAGCAGAATCCGGTCCAGGGGCACGCTTCGACAGCATAGCAGAGGGCGCAGCCGAAGGCGTGGGAGAAAACCTGGCTAAAACCCCTCCCAGACGAAGGCTGGGAAGTGGTGCAGCGTCCTGAAGCCCACGTTCTCGTAAAGCCGGACGGCATTCTCGTTGGCGGTGGTCACGGTGAGGCTGACTCTTCGCGCACCCGTTTCCGCCAGCGACTCCAGCGACCGGCGCAGAAGCTCGTAGCCGACGCCCTGGCCGCGCAGGGCCGGCGAGACGCAGATCTGGGTGACGTGGCCGACGTCCTCGGCGACCATGCTGGTGAGGGAGACCCCGCACACGCGGCTGCTCGCCGGGTCCAAGGCCACCCAGGCAGCGGGCTCGAAGAAGGCGCCGCAGCCGGGATACTGGACGATGTTGAAAAGAAAGCGGCGAGCGCCCTCGGGCGAGCGGTACTGGTCGTTGATCTGGCTGTCGATGTGGCCGCGGTAAGCGGCGGCGATGAGATGGGCGGCCTCGTCCTGGCGGCGTTCGCTCCAGTGATCGAAGAGCACGCCCGCGGCGCGGCGCACAGGCAGGCGGGAGACGCCGCCCAGGTCGTAGAGCATGAAGTTGCGTCGATGCATGCAGCCGTAAGGCGCCGCCGGGAGCTGGCGTTGCGGGTCGGCGCGAGCGAGCATCAACTGCGCCTCGACGCGGCGAATGCCGCGGGTAGGCATGAGCCGCTCCAACACAGCTTCGAGCAGGCTGCGCTCGTTCTCGGCGGTGCGGAACTTCCCGCGCAGATAGAGGTCGCCAATGAGGCCCTTGTGCTCCTCGGAAACGGAATAGGCGTAGCCGGCGACCTCGCCCCCGGCCAGCAGGGCGAAACCGCTGAGCGCGCGGACCTCGATGAAGCGGCGGACGAGATCGGCCGAGGCGCGGAAGTCCCAGGCGAGCTGCTCGCGCCAGGCGAGGATTTCCTCCTCCAGCAGGGGCTCGAGCTCGTCCACGCGGACCTGCCAGAGATCGACCAGCTCGGGCGCCTGAGTGTCCGGCAGCGCGGCCATGACCGCATTATAACGGGCCAATTGGGACACATTCGCCCCGATTGCCGGCAAAAAGAGGCGCGTACGCAAGCGGAAGCGCTATCGCTTCAGCGCGATCTCGAGGCCGCCTACGACTGCGCGGCCGGGCATGATGACGCCGGCGATCTCCTCGTAGCGGGCGTCGGAGAGGTTGGTGAGCTGCACGAACGGGCGGACGCGCCGCTCGGTCCAGGCGGCGTACGCGTCCCAGACGGCGTAAGGGGCGCGGCCACGCCGGTTCTCGACGCCCAGCCGCGTGCGCGCGATCAGGCCGCGTGGCAGGGCCGCCTGCCAGGCGACCGTGGCGGCGTGTGAGGGGTAGTTGAAGACGTACTTCGACAGCAGCCCGCTCAGCGCGGCCTGCGAGCCGGCGAGCGCCGTGTAGCGCACCTCGAGCTGCTGGGCCCGGGCCGGCGTCATCGTGAAGGCGGCTTCCGCACCGGTGAACCGGAGCTCGCCGATGTTCACGGCGCGCCAGGGCTCGGCGGTGGTCCGCCGCACGTAGTCGATGCTGTTGGTTTCGCGCCGGTGAAACGCGGTCAGCGATCCGTGCAGGGAGCCGGGGCCGAACCAGTCCGCGCCGGTCTCATAGCTCCAGGCCCGCTCGGGACGCAGCTCGGGCGAGCCGATGTTGGCGGGGTCGCTGTAGTACAGCTCGGTGTAGGTCGGGATGCGGAAGGCGCGGCTGGCGCTGGCGCGCAGCTTCCAATGTTCCGAGAGCCAGGCGCCGCCGGCGATGGTCGGGGAAAGCTCCCCCGAGAACCGGCGCCAGACCTCCTCGCGCGCGCCGATCGAGAACGAGAACCTCTTCAGCGCGCGAAAATCCAGCGTGCCGTAGACCGCCGCGCGCCCGCGCTCGTGCCGGCCCAGGTTGGTGCTCAAGATTGAATCGGTCAAGCCCTCGATGCCGTAATTCAGGGTGGTGTTCGCCGCCAGAGGCTCGCCGCGCCGCACGGAAGCCTGGAACGTCTCGTCGGCGTGATGGTTTGTGTAGAGCTCCGGCTGGTAGCGGTAGAGCACGAACAGGTCGCTGTGCCGCCGGAAGGCGAAGGCGGCGTGCGTGCGCTCGCCGAGGTCCTGCTGGATGGAAGCGAACCAGGTCTTGGTGTCCTCCCAGGAATCGAAGTCGCCGTAGAACTGATCGGCGCCGAAGGGGCGGTCGCTGTAACCCGCGACGAGGCTGGTCCCGCCGAGCGCGGAGCGCAGGAAGCCGGTCGCGGCCAGCGTCAGGTTGCGGTAGTCGCGGTCGGGCCGGAAGCCGGAGGAGAAATCGCGGGAGGCGGTCAGTTGCCCGGCGCCGCGGCTGAATGCGCCGGCCAGGAGCAGGCTCTCCTGATTGACTCCGAAGTTGCCGGCGGCGACGCGCAGCCGCGCCTCGGTGGCTTCCGGCGGCTGCGTGACGATGTTGACCGCGCCGCCGACGGCGTCCGAACCGTAGAGCGTCGAGCCGGCGCCGCGCAGCACCTCGACCCGCGAGACGGCCTCCAAAGGGAGCGGCAGATCCAGGCTGTGGTGGCCGGTCTGGACATCGTTCAGCCGCATGCCGTTCAGCAGCACCAGCGTCTGCCCGAAGGTGCCGCCGCGGATAGAGAGGTCGGTCTGCACGCCGTCGGGCACGCGCCCGCGCAAATCGAGCGAGGGATCCAGCCGCAGCAGATCGGCCACGGAGCCCGCCAGCAGCGCGCGGTCCTGGACCGGCAGCACGACCACCGAGCGGTCCGCTTCATCCAGCGGGATGGGATCGGCGGCGCCGGTGACCACCACCTCGTCCCTGCGGACTACCTGGGCCGCGGCGACCGCCGCCGCGAGCGTGAATAGAAGAATAAAGCGCCCAGTGACTGACATCGATGCCGGAGCCTGCCTCGGGGTATAAGTACTTAATGATGACAGACGCCCGCGTCTCCGCGCAGCCGGCGCCACACAGCCGCCGCGAGCAGGCCGGCTGGTATGTCTACGACTGGGCGAACTCGGCGTTCATCACCACCGTGGTGACGGTGTTCCTCGGCCCCTACATCACGGTGGCGCTGGCGCCCTCCTCGGCCGACGCCCAGGGCTTCCTGCACCCCTTCGGCATCCGGGTGGCCGTGCGCGCCTACTGGAGTTTCCTGATTGCGGCCGCCGCGGGCTTGCAAGTGGTGGCGCTGCCGCTGGTGGCCGCGCTGGCTGATTACAGCGCGCGCAAGAAGCAGATGCTGGGGGCGTGCGCCTACCTCGGCGCGGCCGCCACCATCGCCATGTACTGGCTGACGGGCGCCGCCTACCTGCGGGCCGGGCTGCTGTTCCTGGTGGCGAACACGGCCTTCGGCGCCTCGGTGGTCCTCTACAACTCGTTTCTGCCGGAGATCGCCAGTCCCGAGGATCGCGACCGGGTTTCTTCGACGGGCTGGGGCGTCGGCTACCTCGGCGGCGGGCTGCTGCTGGCGCTCAACCTGCTGCTGTTCCTGCGGGCGGAGGCCCTGGGGCTGAGCGAGGGGCAAGCGGTGCGCATTAGCCTGGCCTCGGCGGGCGCCTGGTGGGCGTTGTTCACCCTGATCCCGCTGGCCACGCTGAGGAACCGCCGCCCGGCGCGGCGGCTGGAGCGCGGCCAGAGCGCCGTCGCCGCCAGCGTGCGCCAGCTCTGGCAGACGCTTCGCGAGGCGCGCCGGTATCCCCAGACGCTCACCTTCCTGCTGGCCTACCTGCTCTACAACGACGCCATCCAGACCGTCATCCTGCTGGCCGGGCAGTTCGGCGCCAGCGAGCTGGGCATCCAACCAGGCCCCTTGGCGGGCATTATTCTCATGGCGCAGTTCGTGGGCTTCTTCGGCGCCATGGGCTTCAACCGGGTGGCGGCGTGCATCGGCGCCCAGCGCGCGGTGATGGCCTCGCTGGTGTGGGCCGGCGTGGCGCTGTCGATGTACTCGTTCGTGCGCACCACCGCGCAGTTCGTCTTCATGGCGGCGGTCGTGGCGCTGGTACTGGGCGGCAGTCAGGCGCTGAGCCGCTCGCTGTTCTCGGTGATGATCCCCAAAGGCAGGGAAGCCGAATACTTCTCGGTTTATGAGGTCAGCGAGAAGGGCACAAGCTGGCTGTGCCCGCTGGTCTTTGGCATCCTGGTGCAGGCGACGGGCAGCTACCGGACGGGCACGCTGGCGCTGGCGGGGTTCTTCCTGGCCGGGCTGGTGGTGCTGGCGCGCGTGGATGTGCGCCGCGCCGCGCGCGAGGCCGGCAACGACGCGGCGTAAAGACCCCGCAAGTCCTTCCCGATAGCCGGGCCTGAGGCGTGCGCGGCGGCGGCTCTTAGTGTGCCGACCCCAACAACCCCGCGCGAAAGAGGCGGTCATCGACGCGGTCCAACCGGCGCTCGGCCCCGGAGGGCAGCAGCGGGCGGTGCGCCACCGTGAACAGGTAGTCGGAAATCACCCACAGGTCTTCCTCGGCGGTCATCCAGGCGATGCGGTCGAAGCGCGCCAGGTTGACGGGCCGGGAGTAGCCGCGCAAGGTCTTCTCGGCCTTGAGGTTGTAGTAGTCCTCGAAGTAGGAAATCGCAAGCTCGCGCAAGCTGCGGTAAATGGGCTCTCGGAAGCGCAGACCCGAATAGTTGGACTGCGCTACCGCGCCCCAGTGCCCGCGCAGGCGGTAGATCGCGAGCACGTGATCGTCGTCGCGCACGGCCTCCAGGTCGAGCACCAGCGGCGGAAAGCCTTGCACGCGCATGGCGGCCGCCGCAAAGAGCGCACCTTCCAGGCAATAGGCCAGCCGGTCGCGGAGCACGCGGCGCGGCGAGCGGCAGGTTGCTCCGTGCGGCTCCGTGTTGTAAGCCACCTCGCAGTCGAGAAAGCGCTGGATCTTGGAGGGAGTGCTGAGCCGGCGCAGCACCTCCAGCTCGGTGCGCTGGAATCCATTCTGGGGCATGCCTGAAGCGCACAGGGTACCCCATCGGCGGCCCCCTGCGCCAGCGCGCAATCCGCAGGATGCAGTCCGCAGGATGGCGCGAGACGCCCGTCGGCCCGGTGATCATGGCGCGGGACGCAACGCCGGAGTTGTGGCTCCCGCTTTTCCGATGGCAGCCACTGGTCGGGCAGCAGGCCACTCTGCGATCCGGGTGAATTGAGGTATCATGGACTTGAGCCGAGCGCTTCCACTCCCTCTTCGGGCCGCCTGAGCTAAGTCAGACCACCTGGACCCATTCTCTTAGCCAACCTCGAAACCCAGGAGGGTCCTGTTGGGTTCGAAGCGCCGCCTTCGGGCAGAGATCCGGACCCGCTCCGGAGCCTGTCGAGAAGGACAGCCGTTCGGGAAGGACAGCCGCCGCGGTTGTCCTGGCGTAGCGCGAACTCAGCACTGAAGAGGACCGCCGATGATGGGCGAATCAGCCGGACATCCAACCGAACGCCATCCCAAGGGCACAGGCGCCAGCATTCTGCTTACCTCGGTGTTCGGACCGTACGCTCGCGACGACGAGTTCGGCAGCCGCAGCATCAACCCCATGGAGCTGTACCACAACCAGGTGACGCGCGAGCAGGGGGCGTTTTCGCTGCGCATGTTCCACCGCTCCTGGGGCATCATGATGATCCAAGAGAACATCTCCGCCCCCTGCGCGGTGCTCGACTTCCCCACGCGCGAGGTCTTCGCGCAGGAGCTCACCACGCACGCCTACGACGTAGTCGGCATCTCCTCGATCATCGTCAACGTCGGCAAAGTGCGGGAGATGTGCCGCATGGTGCGCCGGCTGTCGCCGCACTCCGTGATCATCGTGGGCGGGCACGTCACGGCGATTCCGGGGATCGAGCACATCGTCGACGCCGACCACTTCGTGCGCGGCGACGGCATTTCCTGGATGCGCCGCTACCTGGGCGAAGAGGAGGACGCGCCCATCCGCCATCCCCACATTGTGTCGGGATTCGGCGCCCGGACCATGGGCATTCGCGTGCCTCAACCAGCTGGCTCCAGCGCCGCGACCATCATTCCATCGGTGGGCTGCCCCATGGGCTGCAACTTCTGCACCACCTCCTCGTTCTTCGGCGGCAAGGGCAAGTTCCTAAATTTTTACGAGACCGGCGAGGAACTGTTTCGCGTGATGAGCGAGGCTGAGTCGGCCCTCCACGTCCGCTCGTTCTTCATCATGGACGAGAATTTCCTGCTGTACCGCCAGCGCGCCCTCGAACTCCTCGACTGCATGAAGGCCGCGGGCAAGGCCTGGACGCTGTACGTGTTCTCCTCGGCCAACGCCATCCGCAAGTACTCCATCGAGGAACTGGTGGAGCTGGGCGTTTCCTGGATCTGGATGGGACTGGAGTCGCCGCACGCCGTCTACGACAAGCTCCAAGGCGCCGATACCCTGAAGCTCGCGCGTGAGTTGCGCTCCCACGGCATCAAGCTGCTCGGCTCGACGATCGTCGGCCTGGAGCACCACACGCCCGACAACATTCGGGAGGAGATCGAGCATGCCGTGGCCCACGACGCCGATTTCCACCAGTTCATGCTCTATACGCCGGTTCCCGGAACCCCGCTCTACTCCGAGATGCTCGGCCAAGGCCGCATGCTCGAGGACGTCGACCTGGCCGACATCCACGGCCAGGACAAGTTCAACTTCCGTCACGCCGCCATCTCGCGCGAGGATTCCAAGCGCTGGCTGGATTGGGCCTTTCGGTGGGACTTCGAGCGCAACGGCCCGAGTCTGTACCGCATCTGCCGCACCACGCTCGAAGGCTGGAAGCGTTACAGAAACCATCCCGATGCGCGCATCCGCGAGCGGTTCGAGTGGGAGGCGCGCTCGTTGGGCGGCGCTCACAGCGCCCTGCTCTGGGCGATGGAGAAGCGCCTGAAGAGCACCAATCCGGCCCTCAGCGAGCGAATCCGGGATCTCCGCCAGGAAATCGGCCGCGAATTCGGCCTGGTCTCGCGCGTTACTGCCCGGCTGCTCGGCCCCATTCTGCTCTGGACCACAATTCGCGAAGAAAAGCGCCTGGCGCGAGGTCTGACCTACGAACCCAAGCCCATCCTCGAGCGCCACAACTGGGTCCCGGCGTGAGGGCGGCGCGGCCGGCGCTGGAATGGAGCTCGGGGGCGAGGCCGGGACGCGCGGCAGCGCTTAGGCGCGGGAACTAAATGCCATTTCAAAACTGTGTGGCGCGGGTGTTCAAGACCGCGGCGATCCAAAGGGATGCGCCCGCCTCTTCGGGCGTTTACGGCCTTTCGAATTCCCGGGAGTGGATTTACATCGGGGAAACCGGCAACATCCAGGCTCGGCTGCTGGAGCACCTCCAGGAAACGGACACGTTCCTGACATCCAGGCTTCCGACGGGCTTCAGCTTCGAGCTCTGTGTTCCTGCTGACCGGCTTGCCCGTCAAAGCCGGCTCGTGGGCGAGCTCGATCCTGCCGGCAACGGGCGACTGGAGCGCCGCCGCCTGGATGGCGCCGGAAGGCGATTCAACTCGATCGAGGAGAACTGACCATGCAGATCCGCACCATGCTGCCGTACTTCTCGCCGTGGCGAAAGACGTGCCTGCTCTGTAATGCTGGCATGCGCGATCAGGCTTTGCTCTACTTCGTTGCCGAGGTCCCTTTCAGTTGCCCGTCGGACCGCGACGTTGTCGCCATAGCCGAGAGCAAAACGGAGAGTTGCATCCTCTCCCTGGACGAGAACGTGCTTTGGTGTCGAATTGCGCTCCCCCAGGCGCAGCGAATCGTGCGCTTGCTTCGCTCCGGAGAGCTGGCGCTGTGCGTTCACGCCTTCAAGCCGAACAGCCCCCAGGTCCTCTCCGGAGCCCGCGCCCGGCTGTTATACGGCGACGCTCAGTCGCTCACCGGCCTCACCACTGCCCGCCGGCAGCCCGAAGAGGGCTTCAAGACGCCTCACCGCATTCGCGCCAGCCTGACCGTGGGCCCACGCGCCGATGTTGCAGGAATCCGGCGCCTGCTGGCCGGACTGACTAATCCCAAGAGTGCGCACGCGGCGAGCGCGTGAACGGCGGTTGTTGGCACGGGGCTCGATTGGCGGCCGGCGACGAGAATCAGCGACCGGCATAGTCCGGTGCTCCCATCACGCCGCCGCCCACCGGCGCACAGTGGATCGCGGCGCACCGCCATTGGACGCACGAGAACGGCGGGACGGACCGGGAGTACGACGATTCCTGAGCGGCGCAGGTCCTATCGGATGACCTCCCACCGCGCGCCACGCCCGCGGCCCACGAGTCGAACCTTGCCGGTCTTCTTCATCTCCGCGAGCACCTTCTTAACGAGCTGGGGGCTGGCCGCCGGCAACAGAGCCGCCAC
>JBEKLJ010000050.1:0-17900 GCA_050010255.1 Bryobacteraceae bacterium | reverse complement strand
GCCGGCGAACGTCATCGCCCGGTCGACATACAGCGGGCGGATGCCCGCAATGGGCAGGTCGTGCGCGCCGATCTCGATGCCCCGGCCACGGAGCTTTCGCAGATTCCGGTGGACGCGGTGGCGCGCGAGAGCACTGGCGAGAAAGCCGGGCATACTAGCCCGATCTTCTCACACGCCTTCGGCTGCGGCTTGCGGGAGGTCGGCAACCTTTGCGGGTGCGGGCGAGCGCTCTGGCGGTGAGGGCCCCCGGCGCCGCCGGTTGAGCCGCAGGCAGTCTCCGGTTTGCGCGTGTTATGCTCGTGCCGATGTTCGATCTGTTCCGAAGAGAGCCAGCGGCGCCGGTGTGCGTGTTCATTCTCACTTACAACCGCCCCCTCTATCTCTGGGCCTGCCTCGACAGCCTGTACCGCAATACTAAGTACCCCGCCAAGTTCATACTGGCCGACAATGCGTCGACGGACCCGCTGGTCCGGTGCGTCATCCAGGGATTCGAGCGCCGGCGGATGTTCCACGCGGTCCATTTCTGCGAGGAGAACCGGACGGACCGGCTGAAGTGGATGATCGAGCAGCACCGCCAGGAGCTGGGCGATTTCTTCGGCTTCGTCGAGTGCGACGTGGTGGTCACAGACTCAGAGGCAGGCTGGCTCGGGCCGATGGTGCGCATCATGCGCAAGAACCCGGACCTGTGGATGCTCGGGTCGTTGTGCGACAAGAGCGATTTCGTCGACCCCGGCCTCGCGCGGTCCGTGGATCCGGCGCTGCCGCCGGAACAGTGCGAGTTCCTGGTGAAGGCGCACAGCCCCGAGCGCCAGCGCGTGGACACCTCGCGTCCGCTGATCGAGCCGCATAACCCGCCCATGCGGCTTCTGTTGCTGCGCACGGAACTGCTCAAGAGGGTCGTCATTCGCAGCGACTACGAGATCTATCTCGACGTCAAGAAACTCGGCTACCAGGCGAAGATCGCGACGAACGTCGTGCACCGCCACCTCTCGCTCCTGAACTTCTTCGATTACGCCGACTACGACGGCGGGCAGCGCGAGGCGTGGGTCGAGAAGCTCCGCCACAACGCGGAGCTGACCGAGACCTGAACTCAGGGTTTCAGCTCTTCCAGGTCGAGATGGGTTTCCCGGTCTGGCCGGGAAACCAGCGAGTAATATGGGCGGAACTTGCCGTTCGGCCCGGCTGGAATCTCTTCGACGACTTCGGCCTCCACGGAAACGCCAGGTCCCAGGCTTTCGGCGAGCATCTGATGGATGGCAGCCAGGGCGTCCAATGACGGGGCCTGGCCCGCCAGCGGTACCATTCTCACCCTGACCCGATCGAGTCGCTCCTGTGCGATCTGGTACCGGCGGAGCCAGGGTGCGTGCAACAGCAGTGGGTCGACCAGCGTATAGGGGTGGATGCTCCGCCCATCCGGCAACTGGAAGCGATCCGCCACGCGGCCCACGACGCGCTGAAGGATCGAGTTTGACGCGCCGCACGCGCACCGGCCCTCGCCGCGCGTCACCTGGTCTCCCAGCCGGAAGCGGATGAAGGGCATGGCGAAGGAATCGAGAGCGGTGCCCACCAGCTCCCCCTCCTCTCCCGGTTCCGCCGGACGCCCGTCCTTGAGGACCTCCGCGATGAGGGTCAAATCCGAGACATGGTACGAGCCGCCCGCAGGGCACTCCCAGGCGATCAGGTTGAACTCGTGGCTGTCGTAAAAGTCGATCACCGGCGCCCCGAACCCCTCGCTGATGCGGACCCGCATGTCGCTCGTGAGGGTCTCGGAATCGGTGGTGATGAACCGGGGCCGGATGCTGGCACGGTCCGCCGGCGTCAGAAAACCGGCCAGCCAGGACAGCGTGCCGGGATACCCCCGCAAGATGTCCGGGCGGATCTCGCGCAGCCTGGACAGGATCTGCTCGGGCGGCCACAGGCAGTGGACTTCCTCATAGGGCAGGAATCCGAGCCGCGTGTGCCAGGCGCCGGCGCCCATGCGCCGGGGTGCGACCACGGCGGCCCGCCGGTCGGTGACGCGAAAGCCCAAGCCGCGCAGGACCTGGAGCCGGCTGGCTTGCAGGAGGCGATCCTCGAACCAGGTGCGGCGAATGTTCAGCGGCTGGCCCGAAGATCCGCTGGTGCGATGAACGGCGAGCTCGCGCGGGTCGAAGCCTCGCGCGACCACCTCCGCGGCGGGCAAGCGCTGGAGGTCGTCGCGGGAGCTCAACGGGATTCTGGCCAGATCGGCCAGCGTGCGCACGTCACCCGGCTTGAGGCCAGCTTGGTCGAAGAGGCGGCGATAGTAGGGAACGCGTTCGTAGGCATGGCGCACCAGCGCGCGCAGCCGCCTGGCCTGGAACGCCAGAATCTGCCGGCGGCTCCAGTTGGCTCCCCACAGCAACCTTGCGCAACCGGCGGCCCGTTGTCCTGCAATCCACGTGTGCAGCAACAGACATTGTACAATCTGACGCATGCTGTCTTGGGGGTCTTACCAGGATCTGTTTCGTCACCGGAACATCCTGTGGCAGATCCGGTGGGGCTTTTCCTGCCTCGGACTCGACCGGCTGTGCCCCATCCGAATCGTTGCCTGTGTCGACGACAGCCCCACCCACGACCTCATCGCGCAGCGCGGGAGCATTCGCTTTTTCTCACTGGAGTCCAAGACCCGGCGCCACACCCACGGCCGCGACTCGGACCTGGACCGGATCCTGCCGAGCTTCCGGGAGCCCATAGAGCGTGCGCTCGGCGAGCGAGCAGATGGGCGGTGGGTCGTGGTCAGCCCGCTCGCTAGCCGAACCCTGGCTGCCTTTGCGGTCGAGACCGGGCGCGAATTGGTCTGCCCGCCGCCGCAACTGGGTCACTGGCTAAACGACAAGGCCAACTTCCTGGCCGCGCTCAGCGCTATCGGACTGCCCAGGCTGCCGGGGCGCTGGCTCCGGCTGGCGGAAGCGCGGTACGCGGAGATCGCCTCCGAGATGGGCGCTGCAACGTTTGTGGCGCAGCTTGCCCGCGGAATTTCCGGCTCGGGAACCGCATTCATCGGGTCCGAAAAGGAGTACGCTAGCGCCGGCGCGCGCTTCGGCGATACGCCGACGTGGGTGGCTCCGGATGTTGGTGACCTCTCCTTCAACATCAATGCCATCGCGATGGAGAGCGGTGTGGTGGTCAGCGCTCCGAACGTCCAATTGACCGGGTTGTCCATGTTGTGCTGCCGGCGCGGAACGTATTGCGGAAACGATTACACGGCTACGCGTGATGTTCCAGCGGAGCTCCTGGCGACGGTGGAGGAGCAGACCGAACGCATCGGCCGCTGGCTCGCTTCACTGGGCTTTCGCGGACTGTTCGGTTGGACTTCGTGGCCGATCCCAGCTCCGGCCGGGTTTATGCGGTGGACTTGAACCCGCGATGGCAGGGCTCGACGAACTTGCTGACCCAGGCCGAGGTCAAGGCCGGACGCCTTCCCTTGGCGGTCGCCGAGCTGGCCTACCGGATGGGGCTCCTGGGAGAGCCCGAGATTCTGCGCCACAAGGACGGCTTTCTTCAGCCGGTCATGGCTTCGCAGATGTCCCTGCGTTGCGGGGCGGCAGGCTGGGCGCGGGTGGCCGGCGACGTGCAGCCCGGCATCTATTCGCTTGCTCCCGGCGGCGCCTTTTTGCGCGCCGGACTGGAACTGGCGGACCTGGGAGCGGCGGATGAGATTCTGGTCGTCGGCGGAGTCCCGCGCCAGGGCGCCTGGATGGGGGAGGGGGCGCATGTTCTGCGGGTCAGCGCCGAGCGGCAGCTAATGGACCTAAGCCGCATGAAACCACTTCCCTGGGTCGAACCGGCCGTGCGGAATATCTACGCGTCGCTGGATCTCAGGCCCGTGGAAGCTGGATAGGGCCGGGCTCCAAGCTCGGGACAGCGGTCACATAGGAACGTCTTCTCGCAGTCGACTTTCCAGCACTCGACCGTTCCGATTTGGGCGAAGTAGATGCGGCTCAGGTGGAGGGTCGTGCGGCCTTTCAGCAGCACCAGGTCGCCGGGCCGCAGTTCCGCCTTGAGGAATTCCGCCGCTGCCTGGAGGAACCCGAATCCGTGTGCGGATTGCGGGTCCATGCCCGCCGCGACCGCGCCTCGGACGCCGTGACCCGCGCGGTCGCCGATGAAAACGACCGAGCCGGCAACCGCGGCTGCCTCGCGCCCGATTTGGGCCAGGCGTTTTCGCGGCTTCTGGCTGGTGTCCGTGACGTCGCTGATAACCAGGAGTTTGCGCGCCGCCGAGGACTGGGCCAGAACTTCGAGCGCCTGGCGCAGCGTGCCGATGGAGCCGCTGAGTTCATCGCGAATCACGATCGCACCGCACGGCAGTTGGTTCGGCTGCATTGTGCCCGGCCCGGGCTCGATCAGCGAGATGGACTCCACCGCCGCGGAAAGGGCGACGCCGCAGACGTGAGCAGCCGCCAGCGCTCCCAGCACGGAATCCTTCCAGTGAGTCCCGAGCAGTCTGGTCTGCACCTGGCGGCTCTCCGAGCCCGCGCGGAGGCGAAACGAGAAGCGTTCCGGCCATCGGGATGAGAGGCACTCGGCCTGGAAATCAAACGCGGGAGAACTCCCGAACCAGGTGATGCGATGTCTGGAGGGGTTGGCCATGGCTGCGACACGCGGGTCGTCGCCGTTCAGCACGGCGACCGCGCCGGCCGGCAGCGCGGCCAGCAGTTCGGCCTTTTCGGCCGCCACACCGTCCAGCGTCCGGAAGTTGTTCACGTGCGCTCGGGCTACGTTCAGAACGACCGCCACGTCGGGACGGACCAGGCGGGCCGATCGCTTCATGAGCCCGTGTCTGGCCGTGGCAACCTCGATCACGGCAAAGCGGTGCCAGGGCCGGACGCGCAGCAGCGACCGGGGCACGCCCCAATAATCGTTCTGGTTCCCGAAGGTCTTGGCGGTCGGGAAGCGCGAAGAAAGGGCAGCGGCGAGGCATTCCTTTGCCGTGGTCTTGCCCATGGAGCCGGTGATGGCGATGAAGGTGGTCCGGAACAGCAGCCTCCGCCACAGGAATGCCGCGAGATACATCAGGAAGCACTTGAAATGCCACAGGCTCAGGCCCGCCCTCCGCAGATACTCGCGCCGTCTCATTCGCCGCATGATACCATCCGCTCCGCGCGGGCATTGTAGAATACGGACTCCTCCCAGCATGTGCGGCATAGCGGGCATTTTCGACAGCGAGCTGGCGCCCCGGGAGTTGCCGGGTCTTCTCGAGCGCATGGCCGACGCGATGGTGCACCGCGGCCCCGACGATTGCGGCATCTCGGTGGTTCCGGAAATGCGCGCGGGCCTGGCCTGCCGCCGCCTGAGCATCGTGGACCTGGTCACCGGACACCAGCCCATGGCCAGCGAGGATGGCGGCGTCACGGTGGTGATGAACGGCGAGATCTACAATCACCGCCAGTTGCGTGCCGAGCTCGAACGGCGCGGGCACTGCTTCCGAAGTAGCTCCGACACCGAGGCCGTTGTTCATCTCTACGAAGAGGAGGGGCTCGCATGTCTGGGGCGGCTGAACGGAATGTTCGCGGTGGCCATTCTGGATGTGCGCGCGCGGCGGCTCGTCCTGGCGCGCGACGCCAGTGGCATGAAGACGCTCTACTGGACCAGGACCCCCTCGGGCTTTCTTTTCGCGTCCGAGGTGAAAGCTATCCTGGCCTCGGGTCTCGCGCCGGCCGAGCCGGATTGGGCCGCGGTGGACAGCTACCTGGGCTTTGCGTATGTGCCCGCTCCTCTGAGCTGCTTTCGCGGCATATCGAAGCTTCCTGCCGGAGAATACGCGGTGTTTGCGCCTGGCA
This sequence comes from Bryobacteraceae bacterium, assembly GCA_050010255.1. Lineage (GTDB taxonomy): Bacteria > Acidobacteriota > Terriglobia > Bryobacterales > Bryobacteraceae > JBEKLJ01. The sequence goes on along the minus strand of JBEKLJ010000050.1, from coordinate 12,096 downwards.
GCGTGAGCCGCGGCACGTTCTGGCGGCTGCGTTTTGACCATTCCCGGGCGCCCAGGAGCGAAGCCGAGTACGCAGCCGAGCTGGAAGCTCTTCTGCGCGCGGCGGTCAAGACCCACGTGGACGCCGACGTGACCGTGGGCGCCTACATCAGCGGAGGCTGGGATTCCTCGCTGATCGCAACTTTCGCCGCCGAGCTCTCCTCCCGGCCGCTCAAGACGTTCTCACTCGTTTTCCCGGATGATCCGGACGCGGACGAAAGCCGCTTCTCCCGCCTGCTGGCTGCGCACCTCGGAACGGAGCACCGCGAGGTGGAGATCCGGGCCGCGGACGTCCCCTCGACCCTGAAGGCGGCCATGCGCCACCTGGAGGAGCCGTGCACGACGTGTCCGGTGCTGCTGGACTTTCACCTCGCCCGGGCGGTCGGGCAGGAGGTGAAGGCCGTGGTCGGCGGCGAGGGCGCGGATGAACTCTTCGCCGGCTACCGCTGGCTGAGCTCCGATATCTACTACCGGCTCCGGCGAGTGGTGCCTCGAACGCTCGCCCGCCTCTTGCAGCCTCTTGTGACTGACCCGCGCCTGGTCCGCGGCCTTGCCGTCCTCTCTGCCGGGGACGAAGCCTCCGCTGACGTCGAGTGGGCACGCATGCTCACTAACCGGCGGAAGGATGTGCTGCTCCGTCCGGAGCGGCGGCCAACGGAGAAGCCGGATGCGGCCCCCTTCCGGGTGCATGCCGAGACGCTCGCCTCGTGCACCGATTTGTTAGAGCGGCGCCTGGGCTACGAGCTCACGCGGCGCCTGGCGGACGGAATCCTGTTTGCGCACGACAAGATGGGCATGGCCCACGCGCTCGAGGTGCGCATGCCGTTCCTGGACCGCGCGGTGGTCGACTTTGCCCTGGCCTTGCCGTCGGGGATGAAAGTCCGTAACGGGCACGCGAAACACGTGCTGTCGCTGGTGGCCTCTCAACTCCCCCCGGACATCGCCCGCCGGCGGAAATTCGGACTTCATTACGCGGAGCGCTTTCTGTTAACCGGCCCGAACAAGTCCTTTGCGAGGGAGTTGCTGCTGGATTCGGCGGGGCCGGACGGACTGTTTCAGAGGCGCTATCTGGAACCTCTATTGAACCGAATCCTATCCAAGCCGGGAGAATCAGTCCGGCAGGTATGGATGCTGCTGTTTCTCCAGACCTGGTGGAACGAGTTCTTTGCCCGCTGACTTCGGCGGCTCGAGCGGTGCCGCCCGCACGGCGCCGCGCCTCCCGCGCCGGGGTGGTACGTCGCTCCTGTCGGGACGCCTGGTGACGGAGCCGGCCTCGCAGGCCGATTGCCAGTAGCCGAGGCGCCGGGGGAAAATAGAAGTATATGAGGGACTTCAGCCAGGCCCCGTTCCTGGTGATCTGGGAAGTGACCCGCGCCTGCGACTTGGCCTGCGTGCACTGCCGGGCCTCCGCCGACCCGTACCGTCATCCCCTGGAGCTTTCGACGGAAGAGGGCTTCCGGCTGCTCGAAACCATCCGTGAGTTCGGCGACCCGATTATGATCTTCACGGGCGGGGACCCGCTGAAGCGGCCGGACCTGTTCGAGTTGCTGGAGCACAGCGTGAAGCTGGGGCTGCGGACGACGGTGTCGCCCAGCCCGACGCCGCTGCTGACGCCCGAGGCCATTGGCGGCTTCCAGCGCGTGGGCGTGGCGCGAATCTCGGTGAGCGTGGACGGCTGGGACGCGGCCTCCCACGACGGTTTCCGGCAGGTGCCGGGCTCCTTCGACCGCGCCATGCTGGCGCTCGCAGAGGCGCAGCGGATCGGGCTTTCGACGCAGATCAACACCACCGTGAGCCGGCACAATCACCGGCGCCTGGCCGAGATCGCCGATATGGTGGACCGGCTGGGCTGCGACATGTGGGACGTGTTCTTCCTGGTGCCGACCGGGCGCGGGGCCTCGCAGCAGGAACTGAACGCGGAGGAGTTCGAGGAAGTCTTCGGGTTTATGTACGAGCGCTCGAAGCACTCCCGCGCGGTGATTAAGACTACCGAGGCCATGCACTATCGGCGGTATCTAATGCAGCGCCGCAAGGCCGAGGGGGGCGACGGCCAGGGCTATGGGCACGGCCGCGCGGGCGGGCATGGCGCCGATACTCCACTCAACAAGATGTCGGGCATCAACACCGGGCGGGGGTTCGTCTTCGTCTCGCGCACGGGGGAGATCTACCCGAGCGGGTTCCTGCCCATCTCTTCGGGGAACGTGCGGAACGATTCGCTGGTGGAGGTCTACCGCCATGGGGCGCTGTTCCAGGAGCTGCGGGACAGCTCGGCCTTGAAGGGCAAGTGCGGGCTGTGCCAGTACCGGAACCTGTGCGGCGGGTCGCGCTCGCGCGCCTATGCGCTCACCGGGGACTACCTGGCCGAAGAGCCGCGCTGCCTCCACCAGCCGGAAGCTGACAGCCCACAGCCGATAGCCGAGAGCTGAAAGCTGGCAGCTGGAAGCTGGCAGCTGGGAGCTTCCAGCTCCTACTTCGGTGGCGGCAGGGTGACCACGCCCATGTCGCTCGGCGAAGAGTGGACGGTCACGCCCTGGGGCTGCTGCGGCGCGGCTTCGACGGTGACCTCGCTCGGGGGCTTGGGCTTCTGAGCCTGCTGCTGGGCTGCGGCCTTGATGATGTTCGCCAGTTCGGCCTGCGGGATCGCCAGCGACAATTTGAGGCTGTTGCCCTCGGCGCGCAGCTGCAGCTTCTCGAGGATGGCCGCGGCCTCCCTGGGGCTGCGGCGGTCCGAGGCGGCCAACCCGATGCCCATGCGCAGGAGGGCAGCCAGCCCTTCGGCGTCCTTGGGGGTGCGCATCACCGCCTCCAGCGAGATGGTCACGTCCTCCGCGAGCCGGATGCCCCCGCTGATCTCCACGATCGACTTGAGCAATTCCGCCTGCATTTGGGGGCCCGGCGCAGTCGGCGACGTTTCCGGGCCGAACTCGGCCGGCGAAACGCGGGAAATGAACCACAGGTGCATGGCGTCGAGCTCGGCCACCCTGGAGGCGAGCGCCGCGGGGGGGCTGGCGCTGGCGCCGTCGCGGATGGCGGCGCGGACACGCTCGGAGTCGCCGGCGATGAGGAGCGTCTTATCCAGCCATGCCAGCGACATCGGATTCGCGTCGGGGCGCGTGAGGATCTCCACACCACGGTAGGTCTCCGGCTGCGCACCCGAAGTGGCGAGATGCGATCGCAGCAACTGGGGGTCGATGCGGCAGCGGATGAGCGCGATGCCGTGCGGCTTCTTGTTGGTCACCGTGGCGGCCAGCAGGATCTCGTCGATGTCCCGGAGGGGGTTGAAGCCGATCATCGCCAGGGCCGGCTTAAGGTTGGCATCCGACTCCACCTGCGCCAGCAGCGTCTGGCCGAAGGTGGACTCGCGCATGCCCTTCAGGTCGATGCCGAGCAGCAGGGAGGTGTCCGGCGGGGCGTAGCCGGTTAAGCGGGGGCCCTGGGCGCCGGCGGGCGGCGCTGCCAGCAGGGCTGAGAAGGCGAACAGTATAGCCAGGCGCATACTAGCCGTAATTATACAGAACCCAGCTGCGCCACCGCAGCGTGGCTGCCGTGGCGCGGCTCATGCATAATGGGGACCATGGCGGTTGAACCGCTGCCCGCGGCTTCCCTGCGCGTGCTGCTGCCGGCCTCGAAGATCCAGGCCCGCGTCCGCGAGCTCGGCGCCCAGATCGACCGCGACTATCCCGGCGGCGTGTACCTGATCGCGATTCTCAAGGGGGCTTGCTTCTTCCTGGCGGACCTGGCGCGCGCGATCTCGCGGCCGGCCCGCATCGACTTCATCGGCATCTCCAGTTACGGCCAGCGCAAGACCAGCTCGGGCGAGGTCCAGCTCACCAAGGACCTGGATGGCTCGATCGAAGGCGCCGACGTATTGCTGGTCGAGGACATCGTCGATAGCGGCGTCACGCTCAACTACCTGCTGCACGTGCTCGAGCAGCGGCGGCCCCGCTCGCTGCGCGTTGCGGCGCTGCTCGACAAGCCCAGCCCCCGCCGCCTGCGGCCGGTCGATGTGGCCTACGTCGGCTTCGAGATCCCCGACGAATTCGTGGTCGGCTACGGACTGGACCATGCCGAGAACTACCGCCACCTGCCGGACGTTTGCGTGCTCGAGGAGCGGTAGGGGGAAACGCCAACATGGATTCGGATCGCTCCGTTGTTTGCTATGGTGATTCTGGTCGCCCCCATGCCGGGATGGTGGCACGCGGCGGTCGGAACAGAGGCTGACGTGATCTCACTCGATGGTGCGGACTACCGCGCCCAGTTCGAGCACGCGCTCGAGTTCGCCACGGAGCAGGTCCGCCGGCTTATCGAACGCCACCCCAGCTTCTGTCCGATGTACACGCACCAGGGCCATTGGCGGCACGAGCTTCCCGCCTGGACCCGCTGGTGCGACGGGTTTCTGCCCGGAATGATGTGGATCCTGGCCGCGCGCCACGGCACGGGGACGGAGCGGCGGGCGTGGTGGCGCGAGCAGGCCATCCGCTACAGCCGTCCGCTCGAGCCGCGGAAGTTCGACCGCGAGGTGCACGACCTGGGCTTCATCTTCATGTCCACGTACTACCGCTGGCGCGGGCTCGAACCCGACCCCGCGCTAGACAGCGTCCTGGTCCAGGCGGGCCGGACCATGGCGCTGCGGTTCCAGGAGAAGGGCGAGTACCTGCGCTCGTTTGTCTCCGAGGATTCGCTGTTCATCGACATCATGATGAACGTCGGCATCATCTTCTATGCCGCCGAGCGAACCGGGGACGAACAGCTCCGCGACATCGCCATGCGCCACTGCCTGACGACGCGGCGGGTGCTGGTGCGCGGCGACGGTTCCACCGCGCACGAAGGCCTGTTCGACCCGGCGACGGGCGAGTTCCTGCGGCAATCGACCCAGCAGGGTTTTCGCGGCGACTCGTGCTGGTCGCGCGGGCTGGCCTGGGCGCTGTACGGCTTCGGCACGGCGTATGCCTGCACCCGGGACCCGCGCTTCCTGGCCACCGCCGAGGCCTGCGCCGAATTCTACCTGGCCAACACGCCGGCCGACGGCGTTCCACCCTGGGACTATGACGCGCCCCAGGAGAGCCGCAGGCTGCTGGACACGTCGGCCGCGGCGATTGCCTCTTCCGGCTTGCTGCAACTGGCGACCCTGTCGACCGACGCCATCCGGGGCCGCCTCTACGCCGCCGCGGCGCGGCGCATTCTCTCAACGCTGTGCTCGAAGCACCTCGCCGAATCCGATTTCGCCTGGGAAGGCGTGCTCAAGGGCGGCGTCTATCACCTGCACAAGAACCTGGGCGTGAACGAATCGGTGATGTGGGGCGAGTACTTTTTCGTCGAGGCGCTCGATCGCGCGCTCGCGGGCTGAGGAGGAGAACGGCCATGGCATTCCAGTTGATCGTCAGCGCGTTCGCCGATGGCGGCGCGATTCCGAAACTCAATACCGGCGAAGGCGCGGACCTTTCGCCTGCACTGGAGTGGAGCGGCGAGCCGCCCGATACGAAAAGCTTCGCGCTGATCGTCGACGACCCGGACGCCCCCGCCGGAACTTGGAACCACTGGCTGCTGTGGGACGTCCCGGCCTCTGCGCACTCGCTGGCGCAAGGCTTCCGGCCGGGCCAGCTCGGCGTCAGCGGCGCCAACGACTTCGGCAAGCCCGGCTACGGCGGCCCTATGCCGCCGCGCGGCCACGGCCCGCACCGCTACTTCTTCAAGCTGCACGCGCTGGACGTGCTTACGCTGGGCCTGCGCGCCGGCGCCAAGCGCGCCGAGCTCGATCGCGCGCTCAAGGGGCACGTGCTCGCCGAAGCCCGCCACATGGGTCGCTACGAACGCCAGTGAGCCGCCGGGCTACGGCTGCACGTTGAAACTGAGCCGCGAGCGTGAGCGAGCGGAGCGGTTCAGAGCCCGATGTGGGCGTAGAGCATCGCGATCAGCCCGATCACCGAGGCCAGCACCAGGCTGTGACGCAGGGTGAAGCGGAACAGCCGCGCCTCGTCCGTGCGCGGGAGCCCGGCCGCGGCGCAGGCCACCGCGATGCTTTGCAGGCTGATCATCTTGCCCATCACGCCGCCGGCCGAGTTCGCTGCCGCCATCAGCACGGGGCTGAAGCCCAGCCGGTTCGCCGCAATCACTTGCAGCGGGCCGAACAGGGCGTTGGACGAGGTATCCGAGCCGGTCAGGAAGACTCCTATCCACCCCAGCAGCGCGCCGAAGAAGGGAAACAGCCGGCCCGTTTCTGAGAACGCCGTTCCCAACGTGCCGGTCGCGCCCGAGTAGTTCATCAGGAAGGCCAGCGCGAGCACCGCGGCAATGGTCAGGATGGGCGAGGCGAGCTGCTTGGCCGTGGAGTGGAAGGCCGCGGCGAGCTGGCGCGGCCGCATGCGCAGAACCAGGGCCGAGGCCAGGGCCGCCAGAAAGCAGGCCGTCCCGGAGGCCGCCAGCCAGTTGAAGGTGTACGTGGCGGCGTAGGGTTTGATCCCATCCACGACCGGCGCCACGCGCGCGACCTGGTTGTGCAGGCCGGGCCAGGCAAACACGACGCTGGCCCGCTCCAGGCCGGCGCGAACCGGCTGCCAGCCCCACAGCAGCACGAAAACCACCAGCAGTGCGTAGGGCGTCCAGGCCAGGAGGACCTCAGAGGCGCGGCGGCGGCTCGCGGGCGCTGCTCCGGCGGCGTCTTTCGGCTTCCAGAAGAGCAGAAGCACGACCAGCGACGCCATGGCCGCCAGCGAGCTCAGAATGTCGGTCAACTGCGGCCCCACGAAGTTCGACACCAGAAACTGAACGCCGGCGAACGAGATGCCGCACACGGCCACGGCCGGCAGCACGGTCCGGAGCGCCTTCCGGCCGCCCATAACCCCCACCAGGTAGGCGGGAACGATCAGCGAGACCGGTGCGCAGATCCGGCCCACGGCGGCGCTGAGTTCCCCAACCGGCAGCTCGGTCACGCGCGCCAGCGTGATCACGGGGATGCCGATTGAGCCGAACGCCACCGGCGCGGTGTTGGCCAGCAGGCAGATCGCTGCCGCGTAGAAGGGCGGGAAGCCGAGCCCGGCCAGCATCGCCGCCGCGACCGCCACCGGGCTCCCAAAGCCCGCCGCGCCCTCCAGGAACGCGCCGAACGAAAAGGCAATGAGCAGTGCCTGGAGCCGCCGGTCGGAAGTCAGCCCGCCGATGGAATCCTTCAGGACCTCGAACCGGCCCGTCTCAACCGTGATGCGGTAGAGCAGGATGGCGCTGAAAACTATCCAGGCGATCGGAAAGATGCCGAAGGCCGCGCCGTAGCCGATGGCGCTGGCCAGCTTGGCGACCGGCATGCCGTATACGAACAGCGCCACCGCGGCGGCGGCCGCCAGCGCCGCCAGCGCAGCCGCCCAAGCGGGTTTTCGGCGCACGCCGAGGAGATAGAGAAGCACGGCAACGGGCACGGCGGCCACCGCGGCCGAAGCCCCCACACTGCCCGCCACCGGCGCATAGTTTTGCGGCCACATCGGTTCACCCTTCATACAAGGCTGCGGCGGGCATTGTCAAGGAAGCCCACTGCCCGTAATCCGTCCGTAAGCCGGCGCCCCCCCTGTCGTGGCGCGCGCTTCAGCGTGCAGCGTCGGCTTCAGCCGACGGCTGACAGAACGCTTCCCGGGCATGTCGCCGCACTCGCCAAGCGTCGGCACGAGTGCCGACGCGGCACGCTCAAGAGCGTGCGCTACGAAAACCGCCGCGCCGGCTTGCGGACGGATTACGGCCCGCGGCAGCAAAGCAGCCGGGCGTCATGGTAGACTTTTCGGTCGCCCGCATTCGTCCCGCCGTGCTCCGGGGCGGGCGGCGGGCAGCGGCTGGCGGCTGGCCAAGCCGTCGGCGCCGGCGCCTATGCTAGACTCTCACGGTCGAGGTTCCACGTGATACTTCACTTCGTCGACTATCTGATCCTTGCGCTGTATTTCGTCTTCGTCATCGGCATCGGGTGGCTTCTCAAGAAGAGGGCAACCACGGCCAGCGACTTCTTGACCTCGGGCCGCTCGCTGCCGGTGTGGATCACCAGCCTGGCCTTCATCGCCACGAACCTGGGCGCGCAGGAAGTCATCGGCATGTGCGCCTCCGGCGCGCAGTACGGAATCCTGACCGTTCACTTCTACTGGATAGGCGCCATCCCGGCGATGATCTTCGTCGGCGTGTTCATGATGCGGTTCTACTACGCCAGCCGCGCGCGGTCGGTGCCCGAGTACCTGAAGCTGCGCTACGACGAGAAGACGCGCACGTTCAACGCCGTGACCTTCGCGGTCATGACCATCTTCTCCTCGGGCATTTCGATGTACGCCCTCGGCCGCCTGTTTGAGCTGATGCTCGGCTGGAGCTTCACTTCCTCCGTGCTCCTGTCGGCAGCCATAGTGCTGATCTACACCTACGTCGGCGGGCTGACCAGCGCGATCTACAACGAGGTTCTGCAGTTCTTCCTGATCGTCCTCGGTTTCGCGCCCCTGGCGGTGCTCGCCCTGGTCAAGGCCGGCGGCTGGTCCGGCATCCAGCACCGGCTGTCGGCGCAGGCCGGAATGACTCACGCCTGGGCCAGCATGGCGCACGCCTCCCAGAACCCCATGGGCATCGAGGTCTTCGGAATGGTGGCGGGGCTGGGGTTCGTCATGTCGTTCGGCTACTGGTGTACGAACTTCCTGGTGGTGCAGCGGGCCATGGCGGCCAATTCCATGTCCGCGGCGCGCCGGACCCCGCTGGTGGCGGCCTTCCCGAAGATGTTCATGCCGTTCATCGTCATCCTGCCCGGCATCGCGGCGGCGGCCCTGGTCGCCTCCGGCATAGCTCCCGAGCTGCTCGGGCCGGGCAAGCATGACTACAACCAGGTGATGAACCGGCTGATGGCGTCGCTGTACCCCTCGGGCATGCTCGGGGTCGGCCTGACGGCGCTGATGGCCTCCTTCATGAGCGGCATGGCGGGCAATATCACCGCGTTCAACACCGTCTGGACCTACGACATCTACCAGACGCACATTCGGCCGAAGGCCAGCGACCGGCACTACCTGATGGTGGGCCGCATGTCGACCATCGCCGGCACGGTGCTCTCGATCGCGTGCGCGTACGTGGCGACGCTCTACGACAACATCATGAACCTCTTGCAGCTCGTATTCGGGTTCGTGAATGCACCCTTGTTCGCCACGTTTCTGCTGGGCATGTTCTGGAAGCGCGCCACCAGCCACGGCGCGTTCTCGGGCCTGCTGGCGGGCACCTCGGCCGCGCTCCTGACGCACGGCTTGACGGTGGCGGACAACAAGGGCGGCTGGATGGGGACCACGCTCCACACATTCCCGTCGAGCATGGCGCAGAACTTCTGGTTGTCTATCATCTCCTGGACGGCATGTTTCGTGGTGACGATCGTGGTCAGCCTCATGACCAAGCCCAAGCCGGTTTCCGAGCTGAGGAACCTGGTTTGGGGCGCCACGGAAATACCGAAGGAGCCGAGCGAGAAGAGCTGGTATCACAAGCCGGTCACGCTCGCGATTATCGTCGCCGTGATCTGCATCGCGCTGAACATTTACTACCGGTAGGATCCGGACCTTGACCGCGCCGCATTCGGCCGCTGGGCACAGCGCGGGCGCGGGGGGGGCGGAGCCGAGGGAGGGTTTTATGTGGGATCTTCGATTGCCGACGGGCCTGTTCTTCGTTGCCGTGGGAGTCATTCTGTGCGCGGTGGGGCTCATCTTCCCGTGGAGAGCCTCGCTCGCTCCGGATGTCAACATCAATCTCGACAGCGGTCTGGCAATGCTCGTTTTCGGCGGAGTGATGCTTTGGCTGGCAAGAAGAAAATCCTGATCGAGGCTTTCCGGCTCGTCTACGGCGGCGCCGCCGGAGTCCGCGTGTTCCGCGGTCCCGGCCGTGTGAACCTGATTGGCGAGCACACGGATTACAATCTCGGCTTCGTGCTGCCCATGGCGCTCGACCTGGCGTCGTTCGTCGCCGTGGCGCCCAGCCGGGACCGCAAGCTGCGCATCCACGCCGGCAACCTCGGCGACAGCGCCGAGTGCGGCGTGGAGGAAATCGCCGGCCTGAAACCCGCGAAGAAGTGGACCGACTACCCGTTTGGCGTGGCGCAGCAACTGGTGCGGGCGGGCCTTCCGGTGGAGCCATGCAACCTGCTGATTCACAGCACCGTGCCGGTCGGCTCGGGCTTGAGCTCCTCGGCCGCGCTCGAGACCTCCACGGCGCTGGCGCTGCTCGGCTCCCGCGGTATGGAGAAGCTCGAGCTGGTGAAGTTGTGCCGCCGCGCCGAGAACGAGTTCGTCGGCATGCCCTGCGGCATCATGGATCAGTACATCTCGGTCTTCGGCCAGGAAGGCGCGGCCATCCGCATCGACTGCCGCAGCCTGGACTATGACGTGGTTAAGCTGCCGCCCGCGGTCTCCATCTTCGCCGTCAACACCATGGTCAAGCACGAGCTCGGCTCGTCGGCTTACCGCAACCGCGTGCGCGAGTGCGGCGAGGCCGTCTCCGCGATCCGGGGCGCGCATCCCGAGGCCGAGAGCCTGCGCGACGTCAGCGTGCCTATGTTCGAGGCCGCAGCCAGCCGAATCGAGCCGGTCGCGCGCAAGCGGGCCCGGCACGTGGTGACCGAGGACGCGCGCGTCGGGGAGTTCATGCAGGCCAGCGCCCGCGGCGACTTGCGGCGCATGGGCGAGTTGTTCGTGGCCTCGCACCGCAGCCTCCAGCACGACTACGAAGTGAGCTGCGAGGAGCTGGACTTCCTGGTGGATACGGCCATCTCGATTCCGGGCGTCTACGGCTCGCGGATGACCGGCGGCGGGTTCGGCGGCTGCACCGTCACGCTGGTGGCGCCGGAGGCGGCCGAGGACTTTGAGCAGAGGATCGCCGCGGCCTACCAAGCGCGCTTCAACCTGGTTCCGCATATCTACCCCTGCGTCCCTTCCGCCGGCGCGGCGGAGGTGTAGGCGGGGCGCCGCCGCACCGCCGCCGTGCAGCCGGCACCCGTCCCCTTGCTCCCGCGCGGCCAGCACCTGTTCACAATCCGGCTTCGGTAGGGGGGGCCGATCATGATCGGCCCCTACGGCTGCCTGACCCCGTTTTCCCCCGTGGCCAGCATCAGCCCTCACAAAAACCGGGGACAGCGGCGGGTGGAGGGCCGGCAGAGCCGCAGGCGGCGCTGAAGGGCGGGTTCGGTCTGGTTGGTCTTGCTCCCGGCAGGATCTCCACAGGGCAAGCGATTGATTGTTCACGTGGTTATGCGGAAATGGGTTCGTTTTGTAAATTTGCTTTTTGTGGACGTGCCGGAGGCGGCAGGGGGGCGGGACGGCGGGCTTTCGGTCGTGTACACACAGCGGCATCGCGATTCTACAGAAGCACCGCCCGTGCGGACAACCGGGCGCCGGGACGCGGAAACGCCTCAGGAACCGGGGCAAATCGATCGGGGAGTGCGGTGACCGGGCTCGGCGGCCCGCTCGAAGCGCCACGGCCGGGAGGGGGATTTCACGGGAGTGAGCGGCATCCGAAGCGCGTCCGAGGAGACTGGGGCGTTTATCGGTACCCATCTTGCCAATCTCGCAGAACGGAACTTCGGGACGCGTAGCTGGAGAGAAGGGGAGTTCACGGCAGGAATAAGGGATCGGTGCACGCGGCGCTTCCCGGATCGCCGTTTCGGGGCCGGCACAGTGACCTGGGTTCGTCCAGCAACGGCTTCTACGGCCCGCAGTCCGAAGCAACTCCGTACCTCCAACCGCCGCCAATACACAGTACGATGAAAGTGGCATGCTAGAAAACGAGATTGCACAGCTCGGAGCCGTGATCCGGGGAGCCGTGACGAAGGACAAGAAGGCGGATGCACTCACAACACGTCGCCTTGCACGCGTCCGAAGGCGGGATTTCACCCTGAAATATCACGAGGATTTTGGGTTTGCACATTTCTCGCCAGAGCGCATCGAACAGGACATCTGGGACTGGCGCGACCAAGAACGATTTCAAGACTCCGTTGTCAAGAACCTAGAGCAATACAAAGCTCTCGCAGCTGCGCTAGGATCTAACTCCGACCCGCTTGAGACGTTCGCTCGTGCCGTGTCCC
>JBEKLJ010000049.1:0-17907 GCA_050010255.1 Bryobacteraceae bacterium | reverse complement strand
CGACCGGGGCCGATTCGACAACGTGCCGGCCGGGCGGCAGCCAGACTACCTCTCCATCCTGCACCGGCCACTCGGCTCCGTCCACGCGCGCCGGGCCGGCCCACCGCAGGCCCACACCGTGAGGCGAGGCGACCACGGCTGCCTCGCCGCGCCGCTCGTATTGCGTCACCACGGCCGATGCAGACGAGAGGAACGGCAAGTCGAGGGCGTCAATAGAGAACTCGAAGTAGAACATGGTCTGCGCAAAGGACTCCGAGGCGGTATGAATCAACTCCAGCAACTCGGCGCCGGTCTGTTTCCGCGTCGGGTAGACGCCGCCGTCCCGCTCCACCACGTTGATGTCCACGCCGAGCCGCTCCTGATGCGACGTGAGCGGCGCATAGCGCCGCGCGATTTCCGCGTAACGCGCCGGCCCGAGGTTCCACACCGTCGCCGGGTCTTCGATGATGAACGTGATCGCGTGCGAATCCAGGACCCGCAGCAGGCGGGCCGCGTCGGCGCCGATGGCGTCGCGCATGGTCGGGTCGAAGCGATCGTCCACGTGGGTGAGCACGATGTCCAGATCGCGCTTCTCGCGGCGCATCTCTTCGAGGTCATCGATCCACTGCTCCTGCAAGCGGGCGGCGAGATCGGCGCGGTAGTCCAGGAACGCCCGCAGCCCCGCGGGCGTGCGGCGGCCGCGGCGAAACAGATCGTACGGGTCGAAGCCTTGCGCAATGCGGAACTCGCGCCGCACATAATCGTTGAGGGGCGTGAAGTGGGCGAGTTCCGCGATTCCCAGGATGCCGTCGAAGTACAGCTCGGCGAGGTTGACGCCGTCCCAGTCAAAGCGGGCCAGCATCTCCCGAACACCGCGTACCACCGCCTGGTTGCAGGCCGGGTCCGCGAGATTCATCAAGAGCCGCCAATCGATTTTTGCGTCCCTGAGCCGGGCCGTCTTCTCGCGCCATTCCGGGTGCGCGGCCCAGAAGCGCGCGCTGACGTGCGGCAGCTCCAGCCAGGCGTAGACCAGGACGTTGTGGCGATGGCAGGCGGCGATCAGGTTGCGAAGATAGCGGTCGCTGTCTTCGTCCGGCTCGAAGTAGTTCCAGGCGCCCGCGTGCACGGCCGAGATGCCGGCCTTCCTCCACTGCGCGGCCAGCGCGTCTGGATCGCTGCGCAGCCGGTAGGCAGCATCGAAGAAGGCCCAGAGCCGGCGCGACTCGAACGGGGAGCGCACGCCCAGCTCGGCCAGCGCCTGGGGCAGGTAGGGGAAGCGCTCGTAGCCGCCGGTTCCCACGGGCGCTGCAAGCCAGAGCACGGAGCCGCGGCCGCGGGTGAGCCCGGCCATGAGGGGCACACGCCCACGTCCGGCAGTGGCAAAAACGTGGGCCTGTTTTGGCACCGTGAATACGGGTACTTTGAGCGGATCCTCCCACTGGATGCGCAGTCCCGGGTCGCGCGCGTCGCGAATGCGCGCCACGCGGACGCTGCCCTTCCCCGCCCTGAACCCGAGCGCGCTCGCCAGCGGCGACTCACCCTCGAGAACAACCACCATGCCGGCATCGATCTTCGCCAGCCACTCCTCCGGGGCGCCCACGGCGTTCCGCCCCGCCACGATGAGCCGCGCCTCGGAAGCGGAACTCTCCACCAGGCCCATCGATCGCAGTAGTTGGCTCCAGCCTCCGGCCTCCGGGGCGGCCACGTAAAACCCAGCGCGTGCGGGCTCCGCTCCGCCCGATGCCGCCGAGACGGCCAGCAGCAAGCCGGTGAGGGACAAAGACGCGACTGTCTCGCCGAATCGAAAGCGCATGAATCCTCCGTTGTAGCACGCCGGACGGGCGGGACCGCGTTCCTCCGGAAAGACGGGGGAACGCGAGCAGTTCGCTCAGACCACGCGGATTCCCTGCCGCTGCGCTTCCCTCTTCAAGGCCGCGTCGGTGGTGAGAAAGGCGGCGTCTTCGCGCCGCGCCAGAGCCAGATAGAACATGTCGTAGGCGGGCCGCCGCGTGGTCCGGGCCAGCAGCATGGCTTCGCGGTAGATCTCTCTCGATGGGACCAGCACGTCCACGAGGCCCAGAGCCAGCTCTATGACGCGGTCGCAGTCAGTCACGCTCAGCCCCTCGAACTGGTGGTACTTCCAAACCGTGTTAACCACTTCGGCAACCAACAGGTCGGGGGCCAGGACTGCGTCGGCCTCCTCGAGCATGGCAGTGAACTGCCCGGCCTTCCTCCGGCCGAGGACGACCTCAATGGCGGCGCTCGCGTCCAGAACCAGCCTCACCGGCGACGGTCCTCCCGAATCAGCCTGGCGGGAGCGCTGAGCTTGCCGGCCCGGACCGGACTGCCGGCCTGAATCGCACCCAGCAGCGCCCGCCGCCGCGCCCTGGCGTCCACGTCAACCTGGAGGCCGCGGGCCAGCACCGCGACCACCTGCTGGGCGACGCTGCGGCGCTCCTTCTCGGCCTGCTCAGCGAGCAGGCGATAGATGTGCTCGGGAACGTCTCTGACCTGAATCAGTGGCATAGTGGTGCCTTCATTCTTACACAGAATGCAATTTGCTGCAAGATGCAGCCGAGACCAGCGAAGGGGAATCTTCACGCCACGGTGGCGCCGGCTCTAGCGCTTCATGTCCGTTTCTCGGGCCGCCAGCCGGGCATCGACCGACCACGCGCCTGCGCCGGCCAGCAGCAGAAACACCAGCCCCAGGAGCATCGAGTAGTCCGGCCGCGCCTCGTGGGCCATCGCCCAGAACCCCTTCTCCATCCACATGGGGATCTTGGTGGTGCAGATCGCGACGACCATGTCGGCAATCAGTGGAATCGCAGCCAGCCGCGTCAGGAATCCCGCCAGCAGCAGCGCGCCGCAGAGGATCTCGACCACGCCGACGAACGGCGCCAGGATCTCGGGGGCCGGTATTCCAATCTTGAGGAAGCGGCCCACTCCGAGCTGCTGGGGATAGAGGAACTTCTGAATGCCCTCGGAAAGAAACACGCCACCCACGAGGAACCGGACCAGGATCGTCGCCTTGGGAGCGTGTGTCCGGAGGCTGCGTCTGAGGGAGTCCATTCCGAGCCTCATGACCGCTTCCCCGGCTTCGCCCGGCGGAAACGGGCGCGGGCCTCCGGCGCCATCTTCTCGGTGGCGTACTGGAAGATCACGCGAGCAGCCTCGTCTTTCCATTCCAGAAGAAAGGCCTCGACGGGCCGGGGATGCTTCTTCCAGGTTTCGCGAAGGAACCACCCCAGGCCCTGCCCGACCACCCGTTCCGGGTCCGTCATCATCGGCCGAATGAACTCGAGTAGTGGGCCGGCATCCGGCTTCACCTTCAGCAGCCTCAGCATCGCGACCGGCACCGCGCGCCGCTGAAACTTGAGCTCTGACTCGCGCCAGGGGGCGAGCGTCTCCAGCCCGACCCGCCCGCTCTCCAGCAGCGGCGCGATGATCTCCCCGCACAGCACGTCCGTGTGCGCCCAGTTGCGGATGCCGGCTTCGAACCATTTGCCCAGCCGCTCCACCGCCTTCTGGTCGAACTGATCCCGGAACGTGACCGCGAAGCGGATCGCCAGCGCCCCCTCCTCGTACTTCCCGCTGCGGAACAGGATCTCCCCCAGCTTGAGGAAGCCGCGCAGCCCGATGTCCCGGTAGCCCTCCAACCACTCCGCCTGCTTCTGATGCCATAAGGGGTGGTTCTTGTCCAGCAGTCCCCAGGCGTCGTAGCCCTCGGTGAAGTAGCGTTCCCAGCGCCGAGCTTGCTTGCGGTCGGCGTGCGACGCGCAATACTCCCGGATCTCGGCTGCCAGAGCCTCCACTCGAGTCATCTCGCTCTCCCTCTTCGGCGCTTCAGCGGTAGCGGCACACCGCGATGTCCTCTGGTATAACGCCGGGGGCCCCACGTGTCAACGGCACGGCGGGCAGAGGCGCTGAGGAGTTGCCACTGGCGCCGTCGCCTGGACGGCCTGAGCCAGCCTCCGCGGCTGAGTACTGGCGATTGGGTCCACCCTGCCAGCTTGCACCCTCCGCCGTCCCAACCGGACGGATCACGTGCCAGTTCGACCGGACAAATCACATGCTAACGACAGCCGGGTCGTTTATGGTTGGATATTGCATTTGAAATGGGGTACAATGCCGTCCAGCGTGGGGAAGGTCGATGGGACACAAGGAAGGAAATGAGCGGCAAACGACCCCTGGGAGCAGCAAACCGAAGGACCGCTGGGACAAACTCCAAATCGTCGCAGGTATTTTCTCGGGACTCATGAGCCTGATCGTCGCTGCCGCACTGGGCTACTTCACCCGGTTGGCAAGCCAACAGATCGATCTAAACAACCAGCACCAGACGGAACTGACAAGGACTCAACTGATCCGTGACACTCTCGACAGATTCAGGTCGCGGGCGCCCGGTGAGGAGACCAGGAATCAACGCCCCGGGGGTTCGAATATCACCCCTAGTCCTGGAGGTCTGCCAACGGTTGATAGAGAACTCAGTCGCATCGCTCTGGCCGGCGCCGGGGCCGATGCCATTCCCGTCCTGGAGATGATGCTGGCCTCGTCGGAGCCTGAGCTTCAGGAGGATGCCTTGGAAGTGGAGCGCCGGCTATTTCTCATGAGAGAAGAGCTGCGTGCTGAGATTGTTCGTCATTTGATTCGGTACGGCGATTCCCTAGACCCCGACCTACGGCGCGGGGTCCTTGCTGCTCTTGAGAAGATCGCAGCACATTTGGAACCGTATGCTGGAGACGTCCTCAGCTTTCTCGACAAACGGTTGTCCGACACCACCGCGACCACCAAACCTAACCGTGCCGAGCGCAATAGTAGCTGCGTTGTCCTTGGAAGGTTGCGCTCGGCACGTTCGGTGGAGATCCTACTGCGCGTTATCCCCAGTGTTGCCAATGAGACCGACGTGCAGGTGACTTGTATCCAGTCGCTGATCGATCTTTGGGGATCTCTTCCCTTCGATGGCAAACAAGAGCAAAAGTGGCTGTCTACGTTGAAGAATCTCAACCCCGCAGGTTGGGATCCTCCAGCGCAGGAGCGGCTTGCATTTCTGAAGACGCTCGCGGACTCGCGACTGAAAGGAGGACACTGATGAAGCCGTGGATGGCATGGTTTGCACGTGCACACCTGCTGGCCGTCACAGCCGCTATGGCATGCGGTACGGCTCAAGCCCAGCTACAGCACGTGCTGCTCGAGGTCCACGTGCAGGACGAGAACGGATATGCTCCTACGGGGACTGCCACGGTTCTCGTGCGCCGTCTGAAGACAAAGGACCATCATATCGAGCCGCAGCCCGCCCCCGGCGGTCACGTCCAGTTCCCGGACCTCGCTCAGGGGGAATATGAGGTCTGTGCGTACACCGCCGATCGCTGTTGCGGTCTTCCGGTCACAGATCTCCAGGATAGAAAGACGCCGATCTGGCTGACGATTATCCCCGGCACGAAACGCCGGCTTCAGTGCACGGTCATTGGTCCGCCGGGTGCACCGTTGACGGGTGCCACAGTCCGGCTGGAGAACCATCCCTGCCGCTTCCGTGACCCCGCTCTGCCTCGGGCGACAATCAACGCAGCCGGGCAGCTTGACTTCGAGGATGTGGTCATTTTCCCTGGCTGTCCCCCGACCGCATTTGTCGAAGGCTATGATCTCGAGCCGGGCGCCAACCCTCGGTTGAACGTGAGCCCGAACGGATACTGCGAAATCCCATTGCCGGAGCGGCCGCTGAAGTCGGCGTGGCTGCGCAAGCCAGGATTGAGTCAGGCAGGAGGTCCGCCGCCTGAGCACCCGGCCAACAGCCCTGACGGCGCGGGAGCCGCCGGGATCGTCGGGAATCGACTGGATTAGCCCCCTCACGTCCAGTGGCCCAGGGTTTCGGCGTTGTTTGGAGAAGGCGGGACCCGGGCAAAGTGACTGATGGCAGAGCGGCCGACGGACTGGCCGTTGTCACGGCCCACGTCGAAACCCCGACGTCGGCAGCAACATTGCGCCCGGCAAGGTAGACGCATAGGAATCTCGCAGAAGACTCTCCGGCTCCCCCTGCCTGCCCCAGTTTCCGCGGTTTCCCTACCTCACTTCGAATCGGGCTTGCGCACGGCAATGCGCATCTCGGTCTTGGGGCCGTCCATCCAGATCTCCATGGCCGGACCTACGATCTGATAGCCCTGCTCGATCGCCCACTGGACGAACTGTGGCCACGGACGACTGGCTTCGTAGGGTCCCGCCACGACGGCGAATGCCACCGTCTCCGCTGGGAAGTCGCGCACCTCGAACGGGGCCGTGGCTGTGGTGCCCTTCGGAACAGGGAAGCCGACCTCCCACTTCAGTTCGGCCTCCGACACGCTTTCCGGCGAGTTGAAATAGCGGGCGAAAGGCGGACCGGCCGGCGGGCCGCCCAGCGAGGCCCCGATGCGCCCGATAGCCTCGGACGTCTGGCTGAAGCTGCCGGTCATCGGCAGGACGATCGCGGAGTACGGCTCAACTTGTTTGACCGCGAAGGACGCCGCAGGCGGCTGCGTGGCCTGCACCGGGGCGGGAGCCGCCACGGGCACGGCCATGTCGCGGTGGATGCGCCAGCGGCCGTCGACCTTCTTCCACAGCGTCATGTACCGATCCGCGTTCCTGCGCGTGCCGGAGGCATCATAGAAGAGGACCAGTCCGGCCTCCACGACCACACCATCGCCGACGAAGAACTCCTGCTCCTCATTTCGGAAGTCTCGGACGCCAGCGGCGATGGCGAGTTTCATGTGAGCCCGAATGGCGTCCCGCCCGACAATCGTCTTCCCCGGCAGTATGAGTTGCGCGTCGACTGTATACATCTCCGTCAGACGCTCCGCGTCTCCCTGCCGCGCGGCCTCGCGCAGTTGCTCAGCCGCGGCGCGGATCTCGGCCTCGGGCCCCGCAGGGTTCGTCTTGGCGTCGCCGGCCGCGAGTCCCACGCCGGTCCCTGCCCAAAGCATGCTCGCCATCGCCAACAACACCTGCATGTTCCTGCTGCTCTTTGCTCGTCGCATGTTCATCTCCTATTGGGTGACGTAGTCGCGGTGGATACGCCATCCTCAGCATCGCATGGATGGACTGTCAGGGCCCGTGGCGGCCAGAGATCCCGGCGAGGGCAGCCCGACCGGGTCGACCGGTTGCGTGCGGAAGCTGGACTTTGTCCACATCCGCCTGGATGACGAGTTCGAGTTTGTTGCCGGCGGGCATCAACCGCGATCCGGAACGGCAGCAGACCCACCAGGATGTGAATCCTGGATGGGGCTGATACAAAGTTTCGATTAGACGCGTTTCCACACGAGGCCTACGCTGGAATTGACGGGCACAGATTCCCCAGACTGTTCCCGCTCACACGTGGCCTCGCTGCGCCGCGTCAGCAGCATCATCAGCTCCAACCGGGCGCTGGACGAGATGCTCGGCGAACTGGTCGGCCTGGCCGTCGAGGCTACCGGCTCGGACGCCTGTCTGGTCTACCTGCTGGAACCGGAAACCGCCGAAATCGTGCTGCGCGCCTCCCAACTGCCCCACACGGCTGAGCTCGGCAGCCTGCGAATGCCGGTGGGCGAGGGCGTCACGGGGTGGGTAGCGGAACACAAGACAGTCGTCTCGCTGCCGTCCAACGCTCCGGCGGACGTCCGATTCAGGCGCTTTCCAGCGCTGGTAGAGGACACGTACGAAGCCTTCCTTTCGGTGCCGCTGGTCTCTCGCGGCGAAGTGATCGGCGTCATCAACGTCCACCACAAGCAGCCGCATGAGCACACGCCCGAGGAGGTCGCCCTCCTCGTTTTCATCGGGGAGCAGATGGGCGTGGCCATCTCGCGGGCGCGCCTGGACGAGGAAAACGCCCGGCTTCACGAAGAGCTGCCCGGCGGGAAGGGCGCCAACCAACCTGGCGCCGCGCGGCATCGCGATGACACGGACCGGATCATGCCAGGGCGAGGCCAACTCCAGGACCGTTTCCACCTCACAGCGACCGAGAACATCAACCAGGCCATTCAGCAGTGCGGCTACGAGCCGGATATGTACCTGCGTCTGGTCAGCCAGTATGGCGGGATCGAGGCCGCCAAGCGACTCCTCGCCGAGCCCGTCTCGGATGATTCCTTGCAGCTCTGGGCCCGCGGAAGGGCCGATCTCACGATCGAGGCCTTGGCACGATCAGAAGAGTGGCAGGAGTTGTTCTCCACGGACGAGCAGTTGGTGGCCGAACGACGGTGCGCGAACTGGCTCTTGACGCCGGCAGCCAATGAACTCGTGGCTCAGGTGCTGACAAGCGTCATCAACCCGCTGTTGCCTGAACCGGAAGACAATATCGCCTGGGGCGAGTGACAGAGGGCGCTGGGATGCGCAAGCCGCGCTCCCAGCACCCTCCGCAAGTCCGTGGTACTGAATCCGGGGGAGAAGCCTCAGTGCGCGCGGCGGCGCAACAGGCCGCCCAGCAGCAGCATGCCGGCTCCGAGCGAAACAAAGGTGGCCGGTTCCGGCGTCGCTTCCACCTCCCCCTCAACGGCATTGGCAGCACCTAGAACGCGAAGGCCCCCGTCTGGCTCAAACGCCGCCGTGAACTGACTCGTATAGAAGCCCGGGCCTCCGAACGTGTAAGTCACGAGCGTGCCGCCGAACTCCTGCCCGGTCACGAGCGCGGCAGCAGTCAGACGAGCGTCGTTTTGCGCTGTTTTCACCGCATTCTGAATAATGCAGGCCACCCTGGCCAAGCCGTGGAGGCTGCTGCAATCCGTCAGTGGCAGGAGCGTGGGATCCGGGTTGTCGACATCGCCGGTGAAATGGAAGTTCTCACCCACCGTGAAATCGTCGAACTGGAACGTTAGCGACTGGCCGCCGTCCAGGACGGCGCCCGTCCCCGGCAGGATCTGATACAGTCCTGTGCCAACATCGGTGCCCAGGTAATTGTCGATGTCCAGGGAAGTCAACGATCCAAAACCGCCCGGCACGGTGTCGAATTTGAGGCCCGTTGGGCTGAGGTCAATATCTATTTGCTGCAGATAAAGGCCGGCCGGACCCGACGTAAACGCGAAGTCCCACGTCCCGTAGATGCCTCCTGTGAACGAGGCCGATCCATCAACCGTGTACAAAGTACCGCCCGTGGCGAGCACCGGAGCCAACACAGACAGCACCAAAATCAGCAACACGCCTCTTGATCTCATATTCTTCACGGCCCGGAAGCAGAGCCTGACTCTCTCCTCCCAATCTGTTACACTAAGGGGTTTAGACGAGCAAGTCAATGCCGTAACGTACCATAGGTACCATGTTATTGGTACCATGACTGCTGGTGACTGAAGCCGGGAACAAGGAGTGGTTATGAACTGGACAGAACTCCTCAAGACAGAGATTCAGTCCGCGTACAGAATCACAGAGGGGTTGCTCGCTCTGGTGGGCGATGACAGCCTTCAGTGGAAACCTTCCACGGGGAGCAATTGGATGACCACTGGTCAACTCCTCAAACATATGACGCAGGGCTGCGGCGCCGCTTTCCGGGCCTTCATCACCGGTGACTGGGGACTGCCCGAAGGGAAGGACATGAACGAGCTCACACCTGAAGAGCAGTTGCCTCCAGCGGAGAAGCTGCCAACGATCGAGAGCGTCGCCGAGGCGAGACGGCTCTTGCAGGAAGACCAGGCAATAGCCCTCCAGATGCTGGCATCCACTAGCGAGGAACAACTTGCGCACACGCCGGCGCCTGCCCCTTGGGATCCAACCGAGATGGTGCTGGGGCATCGCCTTCTGCAAATGGTGGACCACCAGAAGCAGCACAAGGGACAGCTCTTCTATTACCTGAAGCTCCAGGGCAAGCCGGTCAGCACTCCCAACCTTTGGGGAATGTAGAGGCCCTGGCTACGAGCGGTGCGGAATGCGCGGCGGTAGCGTGTGGCACTCAGGCCTGCGAGCGCTCGAAAAAGGTAACGGTGAAGATCCTGCTGCTAAATGACTTCGGGACTCTGCAAGGGGGAGCGGAAGCTCAACTGGCTGCGCTCAGAGCGGCGCTTCGCACGCGCGGTCATGACGCGCGGCTCTTCACGACCAGCGTGCCATACGGGGGTCTCCCGTTTCAATCCGATTATCTCTGCTGGGGAACCACAACGCCGTTGCGGGCGGTGACCCAGGTGTTGAATTCGTGTGCGCACTGGGTGCTGCGGCGCGTCCTGCGCACGTTCCAGCCGGACGTGGTCCACGCGCGTGTCATTCTCTGGCAGCTTTCGCCCGCCATATTGCCGCTCCTGCGGGATGTCCCCAGCATCTTCAACCCGGCGGATTATAAGCCCGCTTGTCCCACTGCCAAGAAGATTCTGCCGGATGGCCGGCCATGCGCGTATCCGAAAGGTCTGGCCTGCCTGCGGCACGGCTGCTGCCGGCTGGCGCCGCAGTGGGCATTGGAGATGCTACAGTGTCGTCTCTGGCAGCGCTACCGTGATTGCTTTGACTGTGTGGTGGCGCAGAGCGAAGGCGCGAAGCTCCTGTTGGAGTCGCTGGGGATTTCTGTCAACGAAGTGATTTGGAACGGAGTGCTCGAGCGTCCCGAGCGGCCCCCTCTCAGGGAACCACCCTTGATTGCGTTTGCCGGGCGCCTGTCGCCGGAAAAAGGCGTTTCGACTCTCCTGGAAGCCTTCCGGCGCGTATTGGATCGGGTCCCGGGTGCGAAGCTGCTGATTGCCGGGGCGGGGCCGAAGCGGGAGGCCATAGAGAAGCTCGCGAAGCATTTGGACATCGCCAGGCAGTTGGAACTGACCGGTCATCTGGCAAGAGACGAGATGGAAGAACGCCTGCGTCTGGCGTGGGTTCAGGCCGTGCCGTCCATCTCGCATGAGCCGTTCCCCAATGTGGCGACCGAGGCGATGATGCGCGGCGTTCCCGTCGTTGCCAGTCGGATAGGCGGTCTGCCGGAGATTGTGGAGCATGGAGAAACTGGATTCCTGGTGCCGCCCGGTGATTCTGTCGGGCTCGGGGATGCACTGACGGAACTGGTAACGAATCGGCAGCAGGCGGAACGGATGGGCCGGGCCGGGCGCGAACGCGCCAGACGCCGTTTCAGCATGGAACAGACTGTCAGCCGTTTCGAGCGGCTATACACAAGGATGCCGAAGTGAAGTTCTCGGTCGTCATCCCAACGTACAACCGGCCGGACCAACTGCCGTTCTGTCTGGACGCGCTGGCAAGGCTCAATTATCCCGCCGAGGACTTCGAAGTCATCCTGGCCGATGACGGAGGTGACCATCCGCTCGACGCCGTGGTGGCGCCCTTTCGCCGAAGAATGTGCCTGTACCTGGTGCGACTCCCGCATCGAGGCGTGGCCGGGGCGCGGAACGGCGGCGTCGCCGCCGCAAGAGGGCGGTTCGTGGTCTTCACGGATGACGATTCCAGGTGCCATCCCGATTGGTTGCGCGTCTTCTCCCGCTATCTGGACGAGACTCCGAACGCAATGATCGGAGGGAAGGTGGTCAACGCGCTGGTGGACAGCATCTACTCCGCGGTCAGCCAGTCTATCCTGGATGCGGTATACGCTCACTACAACGCATCCCCGGAGCGGGCAACCTTCTTCGCCGGAGTCAACGTAGCCATGCCGGCGGCACAGTACCTTGCGCTGGGGGGCACGGACGAATCGTTTCCGGCCTATGGCGGTGAAGACCGCGATTTCTGTGCTCGTTGGCAGGAGCGCGGGTATCCTATGCGTTGTGCGCCGGAAGCCATCGTCTATCACGCCAAGGAGCTCAGCTTCCGGTCGTTCACCAGGATGTACTACCACTATGGGGGCGGCGCGTTTCACTACCACTGCCGGCGAGTGGAGCGTGGCACCGGCAGGTGGCTTGATCTGAGTTTCTACCGCAACTTGGCGAATCTGTTCAGCCCGGCCACACAGTCACGTGGCGCATGGCGCAAGTTCGCCTCCGCCTTCTTGCTCTTGGTTTGGCAGACCGCGAATACGGCCGGATATGCGCGGGCATGGTGGGCGCGGAAAGGGAGGGGAAGACAGTGAGTGCATGCGAACAAGATGTCACGGTCGTCCTCCGGGCGGCGCTCCAGCAGCACGCGGACGATCTGCTGTCCCAGGAACCCGATGGCGCCGGTGAGCACGACGCGCTCGCCGACTCCGGCCCGCGACACCGCGTTCACCGGCGCTCGAGCTCGTCCAGCCTGACCCAGAAGTCCGGACGGGAGAGCCGGCACCGCGCTGAAGGCTCCGCGTAAAGAGGGCTCCCCGCCATGGTTTCCCAGATCTCACGCAGCGATTGGCGCCGGATGCTGCCGAACGAGTATGGGGTGAAGTCGCAGGGCGAGACGTCGCCATTGGCCCGCAGATGCACCTGGACCATGGCCGCCGGGCAGCCTTCGGCCACGCACGGGTAGGCGATGCTGGCAAACATGGTCTGGTGGATGATGCGCGGGTAGTCGGGCTTCTCCGCGTACCGCCGCCGGAATTCGATAATCTGCGCGGCTTCCTCGTCGGTCAGCAGGCACTCCCGCTGGCCGCTCAAGCGGCCGGTCGGGATCACGTCGAACAGGAAGACCTCGAGCACGTTCAGATCCCGCGCCAGGTCCATGAGGGCATCCAACTCGCCGCTTTCGAGCTTCTCCCGGGTCGCATAGGTCGAGACGCCGGTCAGGATGCCGGCCGCCTGGCACAGTTCCACGCCGCGCGCGGCCTTGGCAAAGAGCCCCGCCCGGTTGCGGTGCTCGTCGTGGCGGGCCGGATCGGAGTGGTCGAGGCTGACGTAGACGCCGTACAAGCCCGCGGCCTTGAGCCGGGCCACCGTGCGCTCCACCAGGAATTCCCCGTTGGAGAAGATGGTGCAGACGCTGCGCGACCGGTCCACCGCCGCGATCAGGTCGTAGATCCTCTCGAACAGCAGCGGCTCGCCGCCCGTCAGAACCACGCAGGTGGTCCCCAGGTCCAGAGCCTGTCGGATGGCGCTCCGGAGCTCGTCGTAGCTGAGCGCATGGCCGTTTCCGAGGGCCGCCTGCCGATAGTCCACCGCCGAACAGTGGGCGCAATCGCACTGGCAGTTGTAGGTGACGGCGATGGTGATGACGTGCGGCGTGCGGGCAGCGATCGGGACCCCGGCGTCGCTGCTCTGCACCATGTTGTCCACAATCAGCCGTATCCGCCTGCGGGTCGCGGGGGAGCCCAGCGGAGGGCTGACCAGCGAGAACGCCTTGTAGCCGCCCTCGACTTCCACCAGCGCCTTGCCGTTGCCGTAGTAGTCGTCCTGAGCGCGGCGGTAGCGCTCCATGCTGCTTCGGATCGCGCTTCGCTGCCAGGATTGGAGGGGGCTGTTCATGGACGCGCCACCAGGAGCGACAGCATATCATCGCGCCGCGCGGCGGGTCTTCTTGGCGGCGTCGGCCTTGCGGTGCAGCTCGACGGCTCGCTCCAGCTCCTGGCGAAGGAGGGGATTTTCAGGGAACTCCGCGACCAGGCCCCTCAGCAGCCCCTCGGCGTCCTCCAGGCGCTTCTCACGCATGTCGATGGCTGCCAGCACGATTCTGGCGAACGGGCCGTAGTACCTGCCCCGCTCCGCGACCAGTCGCAGGGTCGCTATGCCCTTCTGCTTGTTGCCCTCGATGTTGTCGATGTGGACAAACCACCGGAAGAAGAACGGCAAGGAGCCCACCACGTACTCGGTAGTCCCCACCGCCAGGTAAGCATCGTAGACCGGAGGCTCGAGCACCTGCGTCTTGCGTATCCAGGCCTGGGTCTGCCGCGCAAGCAAGAAACTGCCGAAGCGGCGCCTTTCGATCAACGCGGCGTAGTCGGTCACCAGACCCGCCGTCACGCACTGGGTGAACAGCGCCTCCCGGTCGTTGGGTTGGACGGCAAGCCGGGCGTTGGCGCGCTGCCGCGCCGTGTCCACCAACCGGAAGAACTGCTCGCGCACCTGGGGATCCGGACTGAGTCTACTGCGATCGACGACTCGATTGTCGTCTTCGAAGAACTCCATCTGCAGGATCTTCAGCCGGTGCAGCTCGGAGAATATGTGCGCAGCCGCCTTGATGGCATATGGCAGCGGATCCTGCGGATCTAGTCGGATCTGGCGGTCGAGAATGGCGTGCGCGCCTGGGAAGTCGAAGTTGTACAGCCGGGCGAAAGCCTGCCCGACCGGCGTGCTGGTATCCAGCTTCGCAGGCTCCGCGGCCACACAGCAGACCGCCAGTCCCAGCAATGGGACGATGCAGCGCAATTTTTTAGTATACCTCGTTCGCGGGCCGGGTTTCGCAGCCTTCGCCCTCCGAGCCCCCGCGCCGCCAGCCGAGCGCAACCTGCGTGGATGCGGACCTGTCGCGCGCCGCAGCAATCTGCCGGTGGGAAACGCAGGCCAGTTCCGCCGCTAGGAGCGGGGAGCACCCGGGTTGTCTCGTGCGCACGCAGCCTTCGGAGAGTCGGCGCTTGCCAGCATTAGGCTAAGCGCCACTCTCTGCCAGAATCCCACGGGCACCCGCGAATTCTCCAGCGCCCGGAAGTAGAAGGTAAAGACGCGGGCCGAAGACCAGGCCCCGCGCGCCACGGGAGTCTCCGCGGCGGCCACGCTCGCCAGCGCCAGCAGCAGAACGGCCGCCGCCCTCCTCCACGACGCTGGCCTCCTGCCGCTCATACCTCCGTAGACGATCCGACTGGGCGATCGTTACGAGGGGTCTCGGCGCGTGGCGACCTAGGCAAACCCCAGGCGTCGGGGTTCCGGCGGAAGCGGGCTCCCAGAGTGGAAGGACCAGGATGAGTTCAGCAGGCTCGGGGCTACATCTTGTAACGCCCGAGGTCCTCATCGTTGAGGCCCTCCAGCCACCGGCGCAGTTCTTCGTTGTTCACCTTGTCGGAGACCGCGTGGGCCATCTTGGAGGATCTCAGAATCGACTCTTCGACGTAGATCGGGCAGTCCAGCCGTAGTGCCAGCGCCAGCGCGTCGCTCGGCCGCGAATCCACCGAGATCACCTCGCCGTCGCGCTCCAGCCAGATCACGGCGTAGAAAGTGTCATCCTTCAGCTCGCTGACCACGATCTTCTTCATGCCCGTATTGAGTCCCAGCAGCAGGCTCTTGATGAGGTCGTGCGTCATCGGGCGCGGCGTGGTGACCTTCTCGATCTCGAGGGCGATGGCGTTGGCTTCGTAAACTCCGACCCAGATCGGCAGGATGGAATTGCCATTCACATCCTTGAGAATGACGATCGGCATGTTGGTGACCGGATCCATCATCAGGCCGCGGATCTTCATCTCGACTTCCATGCGTTCCCCCCTCTCTCCAATCATACGCCGCCGGAATGCTGGAAGGCGCCTGCACGCGCTCGCGACGGACTTAGGCGACGGCCACGCCGGTGAGCGAGTTCGGGCCGGCGCCGGTGACACTCACGCTCAGGTACTCCCCGGCGAGACAGTGACCATTCTGTGGATGGGTGAAGTTGAGCACGCGGTTCTGGGACGTGCGGCCGATCCATTGCCCGGTGGCCGGATTGAACTCCTCGACCAGCACCTCCTCGACGGCGCCGATCAGCTCCGCGTTGCGGCGGAGCTGGATGGCGCGCTGTTTCTCCTGGACCAAGGCGAGCCGCCGCCGCTTCTCATCCTCGGGCACCTCTCCCTCCAGGGCCAGCGCCGCGGTGTTGGGCCGAGGCGAGTACTTGAAGCTGAAGGCCGAGTCGTAGCGGACCTCGTCGAGCAGCGATAGCGTCTCCCGAAAGTCCTCCTCGGTCTCCCCCGGAAAGCCCACGATGATGTCGGAGCTGATGGCGATGCCGCGGCGCGCCTGCTTCATCCATTGGATGCGCACCAGGTACT
This sequence comes from Bryobacteraceae bacterium, assembly GCA_050010255.1. Taxonomy (GTDB): domain Bacteria; phylum Acidobacteriota; class Terriglobia; order Bryobacterales; family Bryobacteraceae; genus JBEKLJ01. Next base: position 2,168 of record JBEKLJ010000049.1, on the reverse strand, counting down.
CCTCGCGGGTATAGAGCCGCTGCATGCGCTCCAGCACACGCGTCGAGCCGGACTGCACGGGCAGATGCACGTGATTCGCGAGCACCGGGTTCGAGTCGATGGCCTCGACGATCTCCCGCGTGAAATCCCGCGGGTGCGAGGTCATGAACCGCACGCGGCGCAAGCCAGGAATGCCGGCCACGCGGCCGAGGAGCGTCGCGAAGTCCCAGCCCGCCGGCGACGGGTCGCGGTAGCTGTTGACGTTCTGGCCCAGGAGCTGGATCTCGCTGTAGCCCTGGCTGGCCAGCTCTCGCGCCTCCTCCAGAACCGCCGCGCTGGGGCGGCTGCGCTCGCGGCCGCGGGTGAACGGCACCACGCAGTAGGCGCAAGACTTGTCGCAGCCCTCCGTGATGGTAATGTAGGCGCGATGGCGGTCGCCGCGTTGCGTAGGCGGCGTCTCGAAGGTCACCTCGGCGCCCGTATCCAGGCCGGTTAAGCGGCGATGGCCGGCCTCGAGCTCGGCCAGCATCCCGGGCAGCCGGTTATAGCTGGCCGAGCCGCAGACCAGCGCCACGTGGGGCGCCCGCTCGAAGAGGCGCTCGCCTTCCTGCTGCGCCACGCAGCCCAGCACCGCAAACGTCTTGCCCCGGCCCGCCTCGCGCTGGAATTGCTGAAGGCGGCTGTAGACCTTCTGCTCGGCCTTGCCGCGGACGCTGCAGGTGTTGTAAAGGATCAGGTCGGCTTGCCGAGCCTCGTCCACCTGCGTGTACCCACGGGCCAGCAGCATGCCGGCCACCTTCTCGGAGTCGTGGACGTTCATCTGGCAGCCGAAGGTCTCGAGGTAGAACGTCCGCATGGATCCCCGGCTTCAGCGCGCGGCTACCCGTGCGCGATGTGCATCAGCCAGCCGAGACCGAACAGCGCCACGACGAACCAGCCGAAGCAGTACAGACCGTAGACGATCCGATCCCGGTCGCTCCGTTTCGTCACCACAGCCAGCACAATCGAGGTGAGAAAGGAGAACAGGAGCGCGGCTTCAAAGTGCGTGAGATTGACCTTCGGCATCAGCTCTTCTTCCCGGCGGCAATCTCGTAAGCGTCCACCATCGCCAGCACGTTCAGGAGGCCGGCCGCCACCAGGAACTTGGTGCCGTAATCGTGAACGGCGCCGGCCACATCGGGCTGTGAATAGCCGAGCCAGGTGGCGATCAGGTACGGCACGCCGTTGGCGACGTTCGCCAGGAATCCGCCGTAGTAGATGATGACCGTCAGCAAGTCGCCGCCCTGGGGCTTGAGGAACTCGCCCCGCATCATGAGTCCAAATAGGAACATGACCAGGACGGCAAACAGCAGCAGCCCGGCGCGCCCGTAGCGCTTCAGCAGGAAGTGGCCGCCGCCGGGGACAAACCACGCGAGGGCGACCGGCAGCCCCCAGACGCTCAGGGGCGGCATCGGCTCTTTTGGCGCTTTCCGCTTGGAACTCATCGCAATATCCGAGTTTAACAGACGGCCGCGCGCGCGTCCTGGTTCCGGCCGCGTTGGACCAGACCGCCCGAGGCAGTATCATAGGTCCTTGATCTCAACCTCTGCGTTCTCTCTATCCCGACAGTGAGCCTCTATATCCTGCTGGTTGCGCTTGCGGCCGCCGCGGCTGGCGCCGTCTCCGCGGTGGCCGGCTTCGGCATCGGCAGCACGCTCACGCCGCTGCTGGCCTTCCAGTTCGACCTCAAGCTGGCGGTGGCGGCGGCCTCCGTCCCGCACTTTGCCGGGAACCTGCTCCGCTTTCTCCGCCTGCGCCGTGAGCTCGACCTCCGGGTGTTCCTGGGCTTCGGGATGATGAACGCGGCGGGCGCGGCGGCCGGCGCGCTGCTGCACACCCTGGCCGCCCCTCGGCTGCTGACCATGATCCTGGGGCTCTCGCTCGTCGCGGTGGGAATCGTGGGCGTTTCCGGCTACTCCGAGCGCATGCGCTTCGGGCGGGTTACGGCCTGGATCGCCGGGGTGCTCTCCGGCCTGTTCGGAGCGTTGGTAGGCAACCAGGGCGGCATCCGCGCGGCGGCGATGCTCGGCCTGGGCGTGCGCAAGGAGGCCTTCGTGGCCACCGCCACCGCCATCGCGCTGGCCGTGGACTTCGTTCGCATTCCCGTCTACCTCGTCACCCAGGCGCCGAGAATGACCGCCATCTGGCCC
>JBEKLJ010000048.1:0-17943 GCA_050010255.1 Bryobacteraceae bacterium | reverse complement strand
ACTTCGCCAGGGGAGCAAGCCCCCTGAGACCCCCGGCTGCCTCCCGCTTGCGTCGGCACCCTGCCTGTCAAGGATGTCATGGAACAATGTGTCAAGGATGTCATGGAACTTGACACTGAAGCCCGCGCCACAACAGGCAAGGCCCGCGCCACAACGCGGCGCCGGAGTATGCGGCGCGGCTAGCGGCGCGCGCGGATGAACGCGCTGATGAACTTCCCGGCGACCAGCGGCGCCATGGCGTCCACATCGATTCCCGAGGTGGCCAGGGATTCGCGCGCGTCCTCGAGGCCGTAGACGCGGGTCGGCTCGATCTGAATGTCCCGGAAGCCCGCGGCGGCCAGCTTGTCCCGATACTCGTCCTCCCGCAGCGCGCCGGCGACACAGCCGGCCCACAGCTCGAGGTTGCGCCGGATCTCGGCGGGAACCTGACCGCGCACGACCACGTCGGAGACCGCAAACCGCCCGCCGGGCTTGAGCACCCGGAACGCCTCCGCCAGCACCCGGTCCTTGTCGGCGGAGAGATTGATGACGCAGTTGGAAATGATGACGTCCACGCTCGAATCCGGCAGCGGGATGTTCTCAATCTCGCCCTTCAGGAATTCCACGTTCTGGACGCCCGCCTGGCGCTGGTTCTCCCGCGCCAAGGCCAGCATCTCGTCGGTCATGTCCAGCCCGTAGGCCTTTCCCGTGGACCCGACGCGCCGGGCCGATAGCAGCACGTCGATGCCGCCGCCCGATCCGAGGTCGAGCACGATCTCGCCGGGGCTGAGCTCGGCCAGGGCGGTGGGATTCCCGCAGCCCAGCGAGGCCGCGAGCGCGCTTTCCGGGACGTCCCGCGCCTGGCGCTCGTCATAGAGGTCCCGGGTCACGGGATCGTCGCCACACGTGCTGGAGGGGCTGGTTCCGCAACATCCCCGGCTGCCGTTCATCACCCGCAGCGCGGCCTGTCCGTACTTCTGTTTCACGGCATCTTTCACATCCATGTTCATCTCCTTGTCGTCTGCCTAGTCCGCGCGCGGGAGCCTCAGCGCTTGATCTGGAGCACCACTTCGGGCTCGACGGCGCGGTTCCGCGAGCAGCACTCGGCGTAGAGGAAAGTGAGCAGCTCCTGCAGCGTGCCGGTGTTGGCCGCGTACCAGAGGAAGGTGCCTTCCCTGCGGACGCTCACCAGATCTTCGTTCTTCAGCTTCTCCAGGTGGTGGGAGAGCGTCGAGCCGGGAATGCCGAGCTTGGCCTGAACGTCGCCCACGACCATTCCTTCAGGGTGGGCCGACAGGAGCAGGCGCATGATGCGGAGCCGCGGCTCGGCGCCCATGGCGGCGAGCATGTCGGCGTAGCGGCTGACGTCGCGCTCGGAGACTGCTTTCATATTTCTAGTATACCGGAAATATGGAAGCTGTCAAGAGGCAAGCCCGGATGTTTCACCAGCAGTCTGCTGCGGCGCACAGGCGGGACGTTACTCACGTGGGAAAACGGGTACAGGCAGCTCTGTCCACGCGCTACGCTTGGGACAGAGTAGCCTGGCCCCGTTTTCGGCGCTAACCGCACGGCATTGCGCCCCCGGCCGGCTAGAGATCCAGCAGGTGGCCGAGCTTCTGCTGCTTGGTGCGCAAGTAGCCGGCCGAGAAGGCCGCCGGCTCGGCCACGCAGGGGACCCGCTCGGCCACCTGGATGCCGTGCGCCTCCAGCGCGCCGATCTTCTCGGGGTTATTGGAGAGCAGCCGCACGCTGGCCAGCTTGAAGTACCGCAGGATCTCCGCCGGCAGCTCATAGCGGCGGTGGTCGGGCTGGAAACCCAGGCGCACGTTGGCCTCCACCGTGTCCGCCCCCGCGTCCTGGAGCTCGTAGGCCCGCAGCTTGTTCAGGAGCCCGATGCCGCGGCCCTCCTGGCGCTCGTAAATCACCAGGCCCCGGCCCTCTTCGGCAATCTGGGCGAGGGAAAGCTCGAGCTGCCCCCGGCAGTCGCAGCGCAGGCTGTGGAAGACGTCGCCGGTCAGGCACTGGGAGTGGATGCGTACCAGCGGCGGCCCGCCGTCGAGCTCTCCCATCTTGAGCACCACCGCCTCTTCCAGCTCGCCCTGGTACCGCCCCTCGAAGCCGTAGATCCGGAAATGCCCGAAGCGGGTGGGGAAATCGGCCTCGGCCACCTTCCGGAATGCGGACTGGCCGTCGTTCTGCGACATGGTCCCTGCTCGTGCCGGAATGCCCTGAAAACATTCATTATAATGGGTTCTCGAAGGCGCTGGCTTCCTGGGGCGCCGGGCGGTCGCAACTTCATGCGCGAGCAGTACCTGGTGGTCCTCTTAATCCGGCTCGGGGTCGTGGCCTCACTGGCCAGCATCCTCATCCGCTTCGGCCGGTTCAAGCGCATGCTGCTGCGCGAGGACCGCACCATCAACCAGCGCCTCCTGCTGGCCCTGAGCTTCGGCACGATCTTCGCCTCGGGGGTCGTCATCCGGCTGATCGCGCCCTCTTACAAGGCCATCGACCTGGGCCTGGAAGGCAGCCTGGTGGCCGGGCTGGTGGGCGGCTACGTCGCCGGGCTGATCTCCGGCTGCATCATCGCCATCCCCGCCATGGTCGGTCACGAGTACCTGACGCTGCCGGTGCTGGCCGGCGTGGGCGCGCTGGGCGGCCTGCTGCGCGACTTCGCACCGGACCCCGAGGAGATCTGGCGCTTCTCGCCGCTCTTCGACCTTAGCCTCTACCGCATCCTGGCCCGGCGTCAGGGCCACGCGCGGGCCGGCTTCCAGAGCATCTTTCTGCTGGCCATCCTCTTCAGCGAGTTCGTGCGGCAGTCGCTTCACCATTTCTTCCCGAAGCGGATGTTTGCCGTGAGCCCCGAATGGCCCAACTCGCACCCGCTCAATCTGGTGGCCGCCTACGCCGCTACGGTGCTGGCCGCCACCCTGCCGCTGAAGATCTGGAACAACGCGCGCAACGAGCTCAAGCTGGAAGAGCAGAAGCGGCTGCTGCTGGAGGCCCGCATGGACGCGCTGCGGCGGCAGATCAACCCGCATTTCCTGTTCAATACCCTCAACTCGGTCTCCTCGCTCATCCGCACCAACCCGCAGCAGGCCCGGGCCGTGGTCTACAAGCTCTCCAACATCCTCCGCCGGCTGCTGCGCAAGCAGGAGGACTTCACCTCGCTGAGCGAGGAGCTGGACTTCATCAACGACTACCTGTCCATCGAGATGGTCCGCTTCGGCGAGAAGCTGCGCTTCGAGAAACAGGTGGAACCGCAGACGCTCGACCGCCTGGTGCCGAGCATGCTGCTCCAGCCGCTGGTGGAGAATTCGGTCAAGCACGGCCTGAGCAGCAAGGTGGACGGGGGGATGGTGCGGTTTAGAAGCAGCCTGAAGGACGGCCGGCTGCGGCTGCTGGTGGAGGACGACGGGGTGGGCATTCCCGAGGCCAAGCTGGCCACCCTCCGCGAGCAGGGCATAGGGGTCAGCAATGTCAACGAGCGGCTGCAAGTGCTCTTCGGCACCGACTACAAGATGTGGATCGACAGCCGGCCGGGGCAGGGCACCCGCATCGAGATCGAGATCCCCGAGCTCCAGCCCAGCGCGCCCGCCGAGTCGTGAGCGCGGTCGCGGCGCGGCTAGGGGGTGTACGTGGTTGACCGGGCAGCACGCGGGGGCCGCCAGGCGTCGGCAGAGGTGCCGACGCGGCACGCTGAGAGCGTGCGCTACGGGCGCGGGTCGGCTAGGGGGTGTACGCCGCTAACCGCGCCGTGCGTTCCGTGAGCGGTGGCATCCCGCAGGAGAGCCGCCGCATCCCCTAGCAGACCCGCGGCTTCAGACCTGCTCGGGGTCGGGGATGAAGGTGACGCCCGCGCCCTCCACGGCGACCAGCCATCCGCCGGGCACCTTCGCGCGCAGGACCGGCTTCCAATCCGAGGTCAGCCGCTCCCAGTGGACATCCACCGCGGCGGCGCCGGCTTCCGGCACTACCGCCGCCACCTCGGCCGGCTCCGCGGCTGCGGCCGCGGGCGGCTCCGGCGGCGCGGCGGGAGCTGGCGCCACGGCCGCGGCGAGAGGCACTATGGACGGGTCCAGCATCTCCCCCGGGCACAGGTAGGGCTCGCCGAGATAGCGGAACTTGCGGTTGTCGCGGTCCGTGACGATATCCTCGATGATGGCGCCGAACGGGATCGTGACCGGCGGGTCGGTGGTGGGGATTCCGGTGCGCGGATTGAGCTTCCGGGCCTCGATCGTTCTTGTCAGCTCGAACTTGGACATGCGGCCATTGTAAATCCAAGCCGGGCCGGAAGGGTGCACAATCTGCGGGGCGCTAGCGCACCAGGCCGCTGGGCGGGCTGCTCGCCGCGGCGTACAGCCGTTTGGGCATCCGGCCGGCCTCGTAGGCTAGGCGCCCCGCCTCGACCGCCGCCTTCATCGCTTGCGCCATCTTCACCGCGTCCTGCGCTTCGGCGATCGAGGTGTTCATGAGCACGCCGTCGAAGCCCAGCTCCATGGCGACGCAGGCGTCAGAGGCCGTGCCCACGCCGGCATCGACGACCAGCGGGACCTCGGTGATCATCTCGCGGAGGATGCGCAGGTTGGCCTGGTTCTGGATGCCCATGCCCGAGCCGATGGGCGCGCCGAGCGGCATCACCGCCGCCGCGCCGGCCTGGATCAGCTTGCGGGCGTTCACCAGGTCGTCGTTGGTGTAGGGCAGCACGACGAACCCTTCCTTGACCAGCGCGCGGGTGGCCTCCAGCAGGCCCTCGTTGTCGGGGAACAGCGTCTTCTGGTCGCCGATGACCTCCAGCTTGATCCAGTTCGACAGACCCACTTCCCGCGCCAGGCGCGCGGTTCGGATGGCCTCCTCCGCCGTGTAGCAGCCGGCCGTGTTGGGAAGGATGAAGAACTTGGCGCGGTCGATGTAGTCCAGCAGCGACTCCTTGGTGCGGTCAGTCAGGTTCACGCGCCGCACGGCGACGGTCACCATCTCGGCGCCGCAGGCTTCGTGGCAGCGGGCCATCTCCTGGAAGCTGCGGTACTTCCCCGTTCCCACTATCAGGCGCGAGCGGAATTCGCGCCCGGCGATCTTCAGAGTGTCGGTCATCCACTCCATTTTACCCAGCCCGCCGGTATGTTAGGATCAGGAGGCGATCCGGCCCAGGCACGGAGAGGTGGCTGAGCGGTCGAAAGCAGCGGTTTGCTAAACCGTCGTAGGGGCCTAAACCTCTACCGGGGGTTCGAATCCCCCCCTCTCCGCCATAACAGTCGATTTTCCTCGCCTGACCACTGCGTCACCAGCGATCCTCAGCGGCACGCTCTCCGCGACGGCCTCCCGAACCAGGCTCGAGAGGTGGCACAATGGCAAGTTCAATTCGACAGCTCGCATCCCGGCACACCCGCCGGCGAAGAGACAGAGGTGCAGACAGATGAACAGAAGAACGAGCTCCACACAACTTGTCGCCATTGCAGTCGCGGTATTCGCGACTGCGGCCGCGGCCGTGGCCCAGCCTGCCCCGCCGCCGGCTGAGCCCGCCCGGGAGTCCCGCGGCGTGCGCGGCCCTATTGCGATCTCGCCGGAGGTGCAGACTGACCGGCGCGTTGCCTTCCACATTCGTGCGCCGCAGGCGCAGAGCGTCAGGCTGATCGGGACGGACATCCCTGGGAATCTTCAGGGCACCGCCATGACGAAGGGCGATAACGGCATTTGGGAGATCACACTGGGCCCGATCGATCCCGGCGCCTACCGGTACAACTTCACCGTAGACGGGGTGCCTGTGATCGATCCCGTGAATCCGGCGGTCAGCGAGTCGAACAACAACGTCTGGAGCCTGTTCTACGTTCCGGGAGCCGAGTTCATGGATATCCGGGACATACCCCACGGCACGGTTGCGGCGGCCACCTACTATTCGCGCGTTCTGAAGAGATTCCGCCGTATGCACGTGTACACACCCCCCGGCTATGAGATGGGACGGGGAAAGTACCCTGTGTTCTATTTGCTGCACGGAGCGGGAGACTGCGACGACTCCTGGACCTCGGTGGGCCGGGCCGGCTTCATTCTGGACAACCTGATTGCGGCCAACAAAGCGAAGCCCATGGTGGTCGTCATGCCCGCGGGACACACCAGTCGTGGGTTCCGCGAACGGGGAGCCCCGGACGACTTCGTTCAGGAATTCCTTGACGATATCCTGCCGTACGCGGAATCGCACTACCGCATCATCGCGGACCGGCAGCATCGGGCCATTGCCGGCCTGTCCATGGGAGGCGGGCAAACGCTCAACATCGCGATCCCTCACTTGGACAGGTTCGCGTATGTCGGCGTGTATAGCGCCGGGGTGTTCGGAATCGCCGGTCCGGTTCGACCACCCGGCGCGCCGCCGGCCACGCCGTCAGCTCCGGCGCCGCCTTCGGGTCCCGCCTGGGAGGAGCAGCATGCGGCCGAACTCGACAACGCCGCCGCGAAGAGAGGACTGCGGCTGCTGTGGTTCGGTACCGGTGCGGACGATTTCCTGATCGGCACCACACGGGCCACGGTCGACATGCTCAAGAAACATGGCTTCCAACCCGTCTATCAGGAGAGTCCCGGCGGGCACACCTGGATCAACTGGCGCAACTACCTGAACGAGTTTGCGCCGCAGTTGTTCCAGTAGCCGCGGCAAACAGGAAGCCGACCCCGGCCATCATCCGTGAGATGCTGCCGGGGCCGGCCCTAAAAGGCGGTCTTTCGTTCAGATCTGTCTCGACGCGATCGAGGCGCCGAGTCTACTGGCCAATGACGTCGCCGGAGACAATCAGTTCCACCCGGCGATTCTGCTGCCGGCCTTTGGCGGTGTCATTGGAGGCGACCGGCTGAGTTTTTCCAAAGCCTCTGGCCGTAATCGAACCCGCCGGCAGTCCTTGCTGGACCAGGAAATCGCGCACGGCCCCGCCGCGCTGTTCGGAAAGCCGCTGATTGTAGTCGTCGCTGCCGACGCTGTCAGTGTGACCTTCCACTTCCAGTCTCAGGGCCGGGTGCCCCAAGAGGATGCCAGCCACCTTGGCCAGCTTCTCACGGGCCAGAGGTCGCAGCGAATACTTGGCCGTGTCGAAAAGGACATCCGACATGTTCACGATCAAGCCACGGGCGGTATCGCGGGTCTGGAGAATCGCGTTGAATTGCGCCAGTAGCTGGGCTCGCAGGGCCGTTTTTTCAGCTTCCGCTTGCGCCTTCTCTCTGGCCACGCGATCCAGCTCTGCCTGGGCAGCAGTTCTTTGGGCTTCGTTTTCCCGCCGCAGACGATCTGCCTCGTTCTGCGCCGCCGCGGCTTGGGCCTCGCTCTCCCGCCTCAAACGATCGGCGTCTGCCTGGGCAGCAGCCACTTGCGCGTCGCTATCGCGCTTCAGACGATCGACTTCTGCCTGGGCAGCAGCTCTTTGGGCGTCGTTCTCGCGTCGCAGACGATCCGCTTCGGTCGCGGCAGCAGCCGCTTGCGCTTCGTTTTCGCGCCTCAGACGATCGGCTTCAGCCGAAGCAGCCGCTGCTTGAGCATCTCTTTCCCGCACTAAGCGCTCAGATTCCGCTTGTGCCGCGATCCGCGCCCGCTCCGCTTCCCGTGCGACGCGCTCGGTCTCAGCCTGCGCGGCAGCCCGATCGCTCTCCGCGCGCGCCTGGCGCTCCGCCGCCGCCTGGCGCTCGTTCGCCAACTGCTCTTCCTGGATCCTCTTGACGGTGATAATTCGGGCATCTTCCGCCATTTGGACGGCCTCTCGCGCCGCCGTCGCAACCTGCTTTCTGCCCGCCTTATTTTTCAAATAGTTCTCCCCGTTTTGAAGACCCTGGACGGCCTTTTGGTAGGTCTCAGGAGCATACTGTCGAGCGCCGGTCCACCGCGCAATCTGGACGGCGTTTCGCGCTTCATAGAGTTCCAGCGGGACCTTGCGATCGAGCTGTACAGGCCTGATCTCAGCCGGGTTCACGTTCGAGGTGTACTGGCCCCTTTGTAACAGCTCGTACTTCGCATCAACCTCCTCAACCCGGCCTCGAGTATCCGGCCTGATGACGTTTTCCAGCACCACGACATCGCTGGGCCGGGTCACCGCGAAGTACGGTTCCGCCGTCACGATCAAACCGAAAGACTGCAACTCGGTAGTGACGTCCAGCTTGCTGTTAGTTCCGTTCAGGAGGACCTCGCCGAGGTTGGTTGTGCGGCCTTCCGGGGTGATAGCCCACATCACATACGTGAGGAATTCGGGACCGTATGCGGTAGCGGGCTGGAGCTCGCGGAATTCCACTTCGATCTCGATGTAGCCCTGTTTGCTCTCCACTTTGGCCTCACCGTGGGCCCCCGGAAGTAAGGTGGTGCCGGCGAAACCGATCTTCGTGGCTCCGCCGCGGTGACTGTAATTGACCGCTCTGGTGGTCCGCCCTACGACTGTGACGCGATAGATTGGCGCTGAGCCGGCGGCCGTCCTGGCCTCATTCTCGTCTGAAGCTAATCGTTGCGTTGGGTTCGGCGCTTGCGGCGCCTGTGCCAACAGAATTCCGCATGCCGTCAGGAATGCCCCGACCATCTTCATTCTGTTCATCGTAAGGTTCCTCTTCGCGGCCTCTCAGCCGAGCGTCGGCATACTCTAGCGCTCGCGCGCGGAGTACTTGTTCAGCAGGCCGAGCAGCTTCGTGGCCGCGCTGGGAGCGGCGACACCGCTTGTCACGATCTCACGGTTCTCCAGTTTCTTGCCGTAGAGCGTGGCGTTGTCGTCGAGATCTTGCCGCAAGGTGGCTCCTTCCAGAGCGATACCCGCAAACAGCCCCTGGGAACGCGACCAGGAGAGAATCTCAGCGTGCATCTGTGCGTCCGTTTGAGCCGTCGCCGTGCGTCCCACGGGGCCTGCCGCGACCGAGCCTTCCGCGCCCAGAGTGAACTTGCTCGCAAGCAGCTTGTCCGCTCCGCGTTCCGACATCACCAGCATGATCAGATCGGTCGAAGAGCCGCCGATCTGGAAGCCAACACTCCCGCCCTCGATGCGGACTGTGGCCGGCGCCGACCAGCCAACTCCGTTGTGGTTACGGCAGGACAGGAATCCCTTCCCGTATTTCCCGCCGACTACGAAAGCCGCGGTCTTGACCCCCGGCACGATCACGATACAGTGGGCCCTCTCGAGCAGATCTTGAGGAATGCCCCTGTCCGGCGTTGCCATCACCTCGGAAAACACTGCCGCAGCCTCGGCCAACCGCGCTGCCGGCTTCTTGTCCATGGCCAGCAGCGGTGTAAGCGCTACAGCAGCCAGTACCATGAGTCTCATTGTCACCACCTCCGATTTTCTCAGTGCACGCGCAGCGCCAATTGGCCTCACAGGGACCTCTGGCGTCGCCAGTTTGGCCGCTGCGATGTTGCAGCGAGGCGGAGATGATGGGCTCGGGATGGCGAGCCAGGGGGCTGTTTGCCTTGAGAGGAATGCGGATTAGGGCGGCCAGAGACCTGGGCGATCGAGACGCGTGCAGAATCTGTTGCCAGAAGTGCAGGTCTTGCCTGATTGGAGGCCCGAGTGCATGATGGTGGATCTGAAGTGAGGAGGGCGGGATGAGCCGGTGGCGCATGGCGCCAACAGGCGTGGTGAGAGCAGAAGCGTAGGCTTCCGCTCCCTCACGGTGGCGCTCGGTAACTGCTTGAAAGCAGTGCACCTGGAGACCGAGGCACGACCATGAGGTAGTGGTCAGTGCTTGCGACGCACTCGACTACTGGAGCACGACGGCGACCGCAAGCCCGAGGCCGGGATCTCTGCGGTTGTACAGGTAATAGCCGTTGTCATAGCCAATGTACACGTCGTCGGTATCGTACCAGTTATCCGACCAGCTCTCTGGCCACGGGTCAAGGAGCATGAACCAGAAGCCGCCGTACTGGAAGCGCGGATACCCCCCAACTATCATGGGCCGGCTGTGGATGCGGAACCAGTGGCCGCTGCCAAAATACATCTGGAAGCTGTCCTGAGGAATGTAGTAGCCGCCATAGCCGCCGCGCTGCGCCCAACTGCGATGCTCGGACTGCCAGTTTCGGGCACGACCCTGCTGCCAAGAGCTATGCTCCTGCCAACCGCCCTGCCGTAGCCAGCCGCGCTGCTGTTGCCAACCACGTGCCTGTTGCTGGGTGCGTTGCTGGACGGGGGGGTTATAAGCTCTTTGCTGTTGCTGCTGGGCACGCTGCTGCTGCTGCTGTACGGCCTGCTGTTGTTGCTGCTGGCCGCGCTGCTGCTGCTGGGCGCGCTGTTGCTGCTGTTGCACGGCCTGCTGCTGTTGCTGCTGGCCGCGCTGCTGCTGCTGGGCGCGCTGCTGCTGTTGCTGCTGGCCGCGCTGTTGCTGCTGCTGTACGGCCTGCTGTTGTTGCTGCTGCGCGCGCTGTTGCTGCTGGCCGCGCTGTTGCTGCTGGTGCACGGCCTGCTGTTGTTGCTGCTGGGCGCGCTGTTGCTGTTGCTGCTGGCCGTGCTGTTGCTGCTGCTGTACGGCCTGCTGTTGTTGCTGCTGGGCGCGCTGTTGCTGTTGTTGCTGGCCACGCTGTTGCTGCTGCTGCACGGCCTGCTGTTGTTGCTGCTGGCCGTGCTGTTGCTGCTGCTGTGGCTGCTGGGCGTGTTGCTGCTGCTGTTGCTGCTGGCCGCGCTGTTGCTGCTGCTCGGCGCGTTGTTCATGCTGCTTTGCGGGTTTGGCCTGCTGTTCGTGTTGGTCATTCTGTGCACAGACCGGAGCAGTAGTTCCGAAAAGCAAGAACAACACCGCCGCAGTAACTTCGAGCGCTGGAATACGTTTCATGTCGGTCACCTTCCTCCTAATCGGTCAGCAATTCACCGGCCATTGGGCCTTTCCGCGGCGAAACGCCGCGGGGGAACCTCATTGCCATTCAGGCGAATATCGGGTCGCTGCTCACGCGTCTTCAACACGCCGGAGGTCTCGGACGCCAGGACTGAAATCGAGCCCGATGCCTCGCAGGAACGGCCGGCCATCCAACTCAATGATGTTGGGCCACTTCCGCGGCCTCAGCCTCGGCCTTGGTCTTGTGCACCGTCCCCGCCGGGTGGTTCGGCGGAGAATAGACCGTGTAGAGCTTTAGCTCGCTCGTCTTCGACGTATTGACCACGTTATGCCAGGTCCCCGCCGCCACCACGACGGCCTCTCCGTCGCGCACCAGGTGCTGCTCCGTCTCGTCGAGGACGAACTTCGCCTCGCCCTGCTCGATGCGGAAGAACTGGTCGACATTTGGGTGCACCTCGTTACCGATCTCTTCGCCCGGGGCCAGGCACATCACGACGAGCTGGGCGTGCGGGCCGGTGAATAGCACGCGCCGGAAGTAGGTGTTCTCCAGAGTCTGTCTTTCAATCGGTCCAACGTATCCAATCATGGTATTGGTCCTTCTCTGGCGTGACTCACGCTCTTTCCCTGGTGCACGGCGAGTGCCAACGCGCTCGCTGGGGGGAGAGACCAGGCTCTACCTGGCGGGCTGCCTCAACCGAGAGTGCGCTTCCCGCTACTGTCCAAGTCCGCCGCGAAGGAAGCATTCCTGGCGAGCCAAGGCGCTGATTCTACAGGTACGGCCGCGCAGCCTCAGAACCGGGTTCCCGGCGCAACAGGCATTTCAAACCAGAAACCGTTCCTTGCGAACCGGGGAAAGATCCCTCGCATCTAAGTGCAAATACTGCATTCGACAATGCAGACCCGACCGTCTCAACACGTTAGGAGCGAAGCTACGGTCGCCGCCGCAGACTGTCCATCATCACAGAAACGCTGCGCTGACTCGCTCAGCCGCGGGAGACCGCAAGCCTCGCCGCTCTATCTCCACCAGGAGTGGAGGCAAACGTGCTTAATCACTTCATGGGGAAGGAGAACAGCTCATGCTACTGCTTGTGTTGTTGATCGTGCTGTTGCTGGCGCTGGTGCCGAGGTGGCCATATAGCAGAGGCTGGGGCTACGGCCCGAGCGGGGGGCTGGGACTGATTCTGCTAGTGGTGATAGTGCTGCTGTTGCTGGGACGCATACCATTCTAAGCAATCTCGCAACGCGGTTTCGAAGGTGAACTTTCAGCCTCGACGGTCAAGGAGAAGGCATGAATTGGGATCAACTCGAAGGCAAGTGGAAACAGTTTACAGGCGCTGCCCGGGAGCGCTGGGGCAAGCTTACCGATGATGATTGGCAAACGATCGCCGGTAAGAAGGATCAGTTGGTGGGGCGGATTCAGGAGCGCTACGGGATAGCGAAGGCGGAAGCCGAGAAGCAGGCCGACGAGTGGTCGCGTGCTCTGACGGAGTCTGGGCGCAAGCCCCGCGGCGGCAAGCGTCCGTAATGGTCCAATGCCTTCTTGGACTTTGAGGCCCGGGACTTGATGCTGGCCGGGGGTAGTGGCTCCGCCGGATCCCTCCACCAAAGAGGCCGCCGTCCGACGTCGTCGATGCGACGAAGCAGCGGCCTTCCTCGCACTGATGATTCACGGATCGGATAGGAACGATGGGATGCAACCATTCTGGGCGCGGGCAGCGGGTTTCTGGTGCAGGTTGATGCACGGTGAGCCGATGTGGCCCATGCGCGGCGGGGCAGCAACAACGATGCGGTTTGCATTCTCGGTGATGCTGCTCTGCCAGGCGCACGGCTATGCGCAATTGGGACCGCAGCCGCCGTGCGGAAAGGAACCCGTTCCGCCCTATCCTGATCTGGATAATTCGCCCAGCGTGAAATTCTGGAGCGAATCTGATTTCGGCCACGACTGGAGACCACCCGCGTGCACGAATTGGGCTGAGGTGGGCTTTTCTACGTTGACAACCACAGTCGCGCGATTTCGCTATACCTCGGGAGCTGAGGGCTTGCTTCGCCGCATCGGGGCGACTTCAGAACTCGCGGGCATGCGCTATTGGTCGACCACTCACAAGCAGTGGCAGACGTTGATTGAGGACGCCCACGCTTTGACCGGCCCGCAGCCAAGTCAACGCCGCGAAGACTTCAGGCCCGATGAGATGAACGCAGGCAGGGTACTCTACTTTGAACAGGTCGATAACCTTTCTGGCAAAGCCATCTACCGAATGCACATTGCAGAGGCTTCGGCAGACCGGCTGGTCATCGATGTCGAGAATGTCAGCATCATGCGCTATTTCGTCGTGACACTCTTCGATCCGGGTGAGATGCAGTCGATTTACTTTCTGGATCGCGAATCGGCCAACGTCTGGCGGTATTACAGCATCGCGCGCACTGGACGGAACGCGAGCCGGCTGACCGCGGGACATGAGGCTTCCTCGATCAACCGGGCCGTTGCCTTCTATCGCTCCCTAGTCGGAATCCCCACCGACCAGGAGCCTCCGGCGGCGCGATGAAGGCCAGACTTCGCATAAGTGGCAGTTGGAATGCTCATGAAAGCGTCAGCAAATGATCGACTGCAAAAGAGACGCGGCCAGCGCCCGCTGAAGCGCTGAGAAGAAGGATCTATGTTTCTAACCTTGTTTGTCGTATTGCTTGTGCTGTGGCTGCTCGGTTTTGCCGCATTCCACGTTGCCGGCGGGCTGATTCACCTTTTGCTCGTGGTTGCGCTGATCGTGTTGATCTTGCACTTCGTGCGCGGCCGGAGCGCGGCTTAGCCGTCGGGCCTGGCTGCCTTTTCCTCTTTGCGGAGGGTGGCGATGCGGTTCTGCAGCGTCCGCAGGCTAATCCCCAGCAGTTCGGCGGCACGCTTGCGGTTGCCGTGCACGTGATCGAGGGTGAGTTTGATATAGGCTTCGTCGATTCGCGTGAGCGGCTGGCCAGGCTGAAGCGTCATCGCGCCCTCGTGGCCGGGCGGTTGCGGCGCTTCCCGGCCGGGTCTAGTGCCGAAGGCAGGCGAAGGAAGGTGAGCCAACCGAAGCATACCGGTGCTCGCCACAATTGTAGCCCGCTCGATCACGTTGCGCAGCTCCCTTACATTGCCGGGCCAATCGTGACCCCGAAAAAGGTCCAGCACTTCAGACTCGAGACCGGCGACTCGGGTGCCGTGCTTCTTGTTCAAGATCCCGATCATCGCCTCCGCGATAGGCGGAATATCTTCTCTTCGCTCTCGCAGTGGAGGAAGCATGATTTGAAACACGCTCAAGCGATAGTAGAGTTCATCCCGTAAGTGCGCTCCCAGGGGGTGGCTGCTGGCGGCCACGACGCGAACGTCGACCGGAATTTCGCTCTTGCCGCCAAGTCTTCGCACCCGGAGGTCCTCGAGAACGCGCAGGAGCTTCGGTTGCGTGGACGGTGGCATCTCGCCGATCTCATCGAGAAACAAGGTACCACCGTGGGCCTGCTCGAAGCAGCCAGCGGAACGCTCCACCGCTCCCGTAAACGCCCCCTTCTCGTGACCGAACAACTCGCTCTCTATCAGAGTTTCGGGCAAGGCGGCTGCATTGATCGCGACGAACGGGCCGTCCGCGCGGGGGCTGCACTTGTGTATCTCCCGCGCGACCAACTCCTTGCCAGTGCCACTCTCTCCGAAGATCAATACCGGCGCCGAAGTGGGCCCCACCTGCCTGATGATCGAGAAGACTTCCTGCATCGCCGGGGACGTTCCGACCAGGTCCCCGAGTACGCCACGAAGCCTCAACTCGCGCTTGAGTTCGTCGGCTTTCTGGAGAGCCCGCTTGTGATGAATCGCGCGTTCGAGAAGAACCTCGAAGGCGCGTGGTTCGACCGGCTTTTCCAAGAACCAGAATGCCTTGAGGTCGTGAACGGCCGACAGCGCCTTGTCGATGCTTCCGAAACCGGTGAGCACGATCGCCGGAGTCTGGTCGCCGTGTTCCTTCAAGTGCCGGAGCAGCTCGAAGCCGTCCATGCGCGGCATGATCAAGTCGGAAATAATGACATCCGGGTTGAAGGTAGCGAGCCGTTCCAGAGCTTCCTGCCCGTCTGCCGCTACCTGCGCCTCAAAACCCCGCTCGGAAAGCATGGCGGCCAAGGCGGCACGCTGGGACTCTTCATCATCGACGATGAGGACACGACCCGACGTGGTCGGCGCTCGGGACATCGCCTCTCATTCTAGCAAACCGCCGAAGAGGGACAACCGTGGTTCCCCGGTGATGCCGCTCAGCGGCCCGGGAATCCCGAGACTCCGCCAGAGACAGGAGGCGGCCTCATGGTTTTCGACGCGAAATCGCCCTTTTGATGTCCTGCCGGAACTCGGAAGCCAGATTGCGGGCCAGGTCGAAGCCCAGTGTGAGGGAGCCCTGCAAGAATCCCAGGCGCACGGTATTGAGCCGGCGCGGATACCACTGGTTGGAAAGGTACGCTGCGCCGTATGCGCTACCCAGACGCCAGGTCGACAGTGTCTCGCCGCCCTGGTCCTTGCGCGTCAGCATCGTTCCGCGGAACGCGTGGCCTGTTCTGCGCCAAAACCCCGTGCTATGAGAAGGATAGTATCGCGGGTCCTGGTGCAGCGCCGAATCCAGACCAAAGGCGAGGGCGCCGTGGATCCCGGCGCCGGCGAGCGTAGAGGCGAAACGCTTGCCGTAACCGGCGGCGCCTTGCCCCCATTCTTCGGGTGTGTCGATTGCCTGGAGGATTCCGTCGTACGCAGCAGAGCCCGCGATCGCCCACGGGCCATAGGTTTGTTCGGCGTGAAAGCGCAGTTTGCCGTTCAGGTCCAAAGGAACCGGAGCCTGGGCGGTGCCTGCCAAGGGAACCGGAGCCTGGGCGGTGCCTGCCAAAGGAACCGGAGCCTGGGCGGTGCCTGCCAAAGGAACCGGAGCCTGGGCGGTGCCTGCCACGGGAAACGCACACAGCAGAACGATGAAAAGGACTGCCCCTGTTGAGATTGCCTCAGCCCGAATCGCCGTCCGGCCCACCACGGTGGTGCAAGCCGCCGGCCACCGGGGCAGTACTCCCTGATTCCTCACGCAATTCTCCACAATCGATTCCGCTGCTCCCGTGACAACCGCATCCGCATGCTGCAGCGCCTCCTGGCGGCGATAGGCGGCACGCATGCCTCCCATCATACCGGTACGCCCATCGCGCGAGACATCCGCGATCCCGCGGAATGAGCGTCAGCGGCTGTACCGGGACAGCGCTTCGTCAGCCCCTAAGGCGGTAACTGGTTATGTGCGTCCACAACCCCAGTGCCTGCAATACCCAAATGGCGACGACAACCACGACGACCACGTTCAGGATCGTCTTGATACTGGAAGCCATCGGGATAATGTTGTTGATCAGCCACAACGCGACGCCGACCACGATCAGCACCAGAACTATATGCACCAAAGGCATGTTCTTGCACTCCTCTACGAGCTACAGTGCAATCCGCTGGCCACTCAAGAGACCAGGGCAGGGGCGAATCGGAGAACCGGGCTATATCCCTGCCGCGGCGTGGCTTGAGTCGCGTACAGACGATTCTCCAGCCGGTTGCGTTTTCCGCGCCATCATTCGGGTTTACGGCGTGGCGGCGGGGGGCGCGGTGGCCTGGTGGGTCTTCACAAACAACGCCTGCATATCGTTCAGCACTCCGGGATCGCCCATCGCCAACTCCGCTGTGATCTTATCGCGAAAGGTCAGGAGATCTTCCAAGGGCTTCCGGCCGCTCGAGTCCGGAGTCTGATTGATCGCTTCCCGGGTACGGTTGAAGAAGCGTGCGCTGGTATCGGCCGCCAGTCCATAGTTCTTCTGGCTCGCCTGGAAGAAAGCCAGACCAACCAAATCCCGAAGCTGGGCCATACTGTTCTCCTGCCTCGCCTCGCGCAACTCGTTGTCCAGGCGCTTCACCTTTACGTACTGGGGAAGAAAGCCCGCCAAGAACACGCCGGCAAGCAGAACAACCGCGACAGTGATTTTGTTCGTCGCGGGCCGGTTCTCCCTATTCCTCTGAGTCTCCTGGCGCCCTGCTTGTTCTTGTGTCACGCGTGCCTCGCTTTCAGCGACGGACCATCTACCGGCCCGGCGAGATCGGGAAGATGTCGCTGCCTCGCCGAGGCTGGGCCGCACCGTGAAGTGCATTCCTGGCATCCAGCCCGATCTTCCCACACGCCTTCGGCTGCGGCTTGCGGGAGGCCGGCATCTTCTCAAGTTGCGCTCGGGGTGAGTCCTCGATCCGTAACGGACCTGCGGGCTCACCCCGTCGCGCGCCTTGAACCTACCGGCCTCGCGCGGCGCTTCGCTTCGAACGGTGTGAGAAGATCGGGCCAGCCATCGGCCGTTCACGATCATGCAAGCAGCGGTCCAAAGCGAGACCCGCGCCAATGGCTCAACCCAGGCCATTGATATAGGCAGGCGAAG
This sequence comes from Bryobacteraceae bacterium, assembly GCA_050010255.1. Taxonomy (GTDB): domain Bacteria; phylum Acidobacteriota; class Terriglobia; order Bryobacterales; family Bryobacteraceae; genus JBEKLJ01. The sequence continues at coordinate 753 of JBEKLJ010000048.1, read as the reverse complement.
CGGCAAGTCGCCCGGTGCAAGATGCAAGACCTGCACCGGGTGCGGAATTTGCTTCACATCGTTCATTGTGTGTCAGGGGGCGGCGTCGAAAGCTCGCATGATCGGCACTGGCGCCCGGGGCGCCGCAGCGCCGGAACGCTCCCCTCACGCCTGGGGTCCATAGCCGCCCGATTGTTCCGCTCATTCGGATGGAAGTACTGAGTTTGCAGCCGTTTATGAGCCCTTGCCCCAACCGCGCAACCGAAGCTGGGTGGTGGCCACGAACGTGCACAGGTTGGCTGGGGAGACAACCATGTGGCAAACAGCACTGGCCATCTTAACGATGGCCGCCTCGCCGGCTTTTCTGGCGGCACAGACGGATCCGCCAGGCAGGGTGGGACGACTGAAGACCAAGGCAGGGAGAAAAGACCGCCGCAGAGTCAGCGCCAGCCTCTATACTGCCGAGAGGGCGCACTGCATCTAGAGTCGCACCTGGACGCGAGAGAGAGGTGGAACATGGGAACGGAATCTCTGTCCAAGCACTGGAACGGGAAAGACATGGTTCAACAGAGAGCAACGCGCGGACGCTGGAAACTCCGGTCCTACGCAGCCATTGGCCTGCTGGCCCTGTGCTCGGTTTCAACCGCATACTCCTATTCAGTTCTCACCCACGAAGCGATTATCGATTCCGTCTGGGATAGCGCGATCGTACCACTGCTCCTTCAACGCTTCCCGGCTGCCACCGCGGACGAATTGCAGAAGGCACACGCTTAC
>JBEKLJ010000047.1:0-22078 GCA_050010255.1 Bryobacteraceae bacterium | reverse complement strand
ACGTCGTCGAAAACGGCGGCTTTGGACAGGAACTGGAAGAAGACGCCGGTCGAGGGATTGTTGAAGTAGTTGTTGTAGGTGCTGTCCCGGCGATAGATGCTGGCCCGCACGAAGATGCGCTGCTTGTCGCTGACGTTCTCGTCCACGCGCCAAGTGTGGTTGTAATACTTGGCTCTCTCGGTGACGCTGGTGTCCACCATGTTATTGGTGCCATTCGGCTGTCCGGCGGTGAGAGGCGTCGGAAAATAACTCAGAGCCTTTACGCCCACCGCGTTGAACAGCGCCGGCTGAATGATGTTCCCAACGAAGGGATCTTCCTGGTAGCGACCGCCGGACACCGCGCGGCGCGTGAACGGATTGTAGACCTGGTAGCTGGAGCCCACGGCCAACAGAGCCGAGAAATCGCCGTTCTTCTCTGCGGTAGTCGGAACGGTGTTGGTGGTGTCGTCGTGCCGCGGCCGGGCATCGTGGATGCCCTCGTAGCCCCACTCGAAGAAGGTCCTGTTCCTGCCGTTGTAAATCTTCGGGATGTAGACCGGTCCGCCGAACGCTCCGCCCCAGCGGTCGAACGAGAACGCCGGGCGGGGCTTGTTTGCCTTGTTGTTGAAGAAATCGTTGGCCCAGAAATCCGGCCGCTGGAACGAGTACCCGGCGACTCCGTGGAAGGAGTTGGTGCCCGCCTTCGTGCTGATGTTGGTGACGCCGCCCTGCGTCTGGCCGAATTGCGCATCGAAGGTGGTTGTCTGCACCTTGAATTCCTGCACGACGTCGGTGGGCGGAACGTAAGAGGCAATCACCTGGTTGCCGTTGGCCGTGGCCGTGGTGGGAGCGTTATCCAGCGTGACGTCGCTGAGGTTGCCGCGCGATCCGGCCATGGCGTAACCGACAATGTGGGTCGGCTCGAAGGGCCGGTCCAGCCGCGCGTCTCCGGTAAAGGTGACCCCGGCGGCGGATCCGATCAGCTCGAAGGGGTTCCCGTATGACAGCGGCAGGTCCGCCACGCGCTTGGAGTCGACCACCGTGCCGACGGAGGCCGATTCGGAATTGAGCAGCGGCGTCTCGCCAGTAACCGTGACGCTCTGGTCCGGCGCGCCGACCTGCAACTCGATATTGACGTCCAGGCGGTCCGTGATGCGGACGACGATGCCGTCGCGCACGGCTTTCTTGAAGCCCGGCACTTCGACCTCAACCCGATACTCGCCGGGAATCAGGTACAGGGCCTGGTACACGCCCACGTCATTGGTTACCAGCGCGGTCTTCGTTCCCATGGCCACGTTGGTGACCTGGACTGCCGCTCCGGGAACAACTGCGCCGGAGGCGTCCAGGACCTTGCCCACAATCGCGCCGCGAGACTCCTGAGCTAGGAGTCCACCCTGCCACGGCACCAGGAGCGCCGCGCAGGCCAGCAAAACTAGCAATACGTTACAGCTTGATCGCAATCGCATAGATTGTTCTCCATTGAGTGAACGTCACTCTTCACTGTGTGTGCGTTGTTATCATTGCCGCGCCGGCTCCCGCCCCTTCGCTGGAGGCGGGCGGGCGAGGTGGCGCAGCAGGTTCTTTACGAGAAAAAATTCCGGGTCTGGCGGAGGATGCCACCAGACGGATCGGGCCCAGCAATCCGGACGGCAGCGGCTGAAGGTTCTCCATGTCCTGCGCCTCGAACCGTCTTCCGTACCGGCTGCTGAGAGACCCATAGTCCGGCCGCGGGACGGCCGCCATTCGATTGATCGCCAGGTTCCCGACAACCACCCGGACCGAATTCTCGCCCGGGTGCAGGAAACGGCTCACTTCCACCGCATAGGGCGGCCGCCACACCGAACCGGCGAGCCGCTCGTTGACGTACACCACGGCAGCTTCGCGCACGGGAGACTCTAACCACGCCCGCGTGCCACGCTGCTGCCTCATTCCAACCTCAGGAACCGCTGTGCCTCCACCGAACTCGAGGTATAGGGGGGGCCCGGATCGAAGCAGGTCTTCGGAGACGGTGACCGTTCTCTCATAAGTCGCCTGCCCCGAGTAAAAACGCGTTTTCGGATCGTCGGTCCAGGAGCGCAGCGTCTCCATGCGCACGGCGCTGCTGAGACCGTCGAAGGTCACCTTCCAGCCGGTGCTCAGATCCGCCACGGAAAGCGGCGGAGATAACGCCGGGGCGTCTGGTGGGGTGCGCACCGGCTCGCGCCGCGAGAAGACCAGCACGCGGGACTCGTAAGGCTCCAACTCCAGTGGCACCGTCACGCCCTCGGCCCTCCGAGCGTCCACCCGGGCCGGCGCAACCCCTCCATCGAAGGGATCCCACCACTCCGGTTCCATGCCCGCGACGCGGAACGTCGCCTGGACGCGCTGGCGCGTGTTTCCGGTGTTGGCCAGGAAGTAGATCTCGGCAAAACCGGCGCTGCGGTGTACGAAGCCGATCTCCGGCGCCGGGGGCGACAGCGACACGTCCGGGCGGAACAGGCCCGCGAGCTGAGGCCCGAGGCCGCGGTCCTCATCAGCGACGAAGTGCGCCCGAGCGTCAGCTCCTTCGAACAGCCGGCGCGAGATCGCGCGTAGCTCCGCCGTCTCTGTTTGCGCCTCCTTGAGACCGGGAGCCAGCGCCGGGGTACGCCGCGTCGCGATCAGGATCCCCCCTGCCCGTACGAAGGCCTCGAGCCGGCGGTAGGTTTCCACCGGCATGCGCTCCACGTTCGGGAGGATCACGATAGGGAACCGGTTCCCGTTGATCACCAGTGCGCCGTTCTCTACACGGCCGTGCTGGCGGATGACCGTGTCGTCCACGAAATCCAGTCCGAAGCCCGCCCCGAGAATCTCCGCGATCAGCGAGCGGCCCAGCATCCGTTCCAACGCGCCGTTGATGGAGACCTGCCCGGCCTTGAAAGACGCTCGGGCGTCGCTGGTTGGCAGATACAGCGCCACGTCGTTGGCCGGCTTGCCCTGGCGCAGCAGGAAGCTCACGCGCTGGAAGTAACGCGAGACATCCCGCATCACCACCCACCAGGGATTGTGCTGGTTCAGGGCCGCGGCCGCGTAAAACCGCCAGCCCGGATCCCCGGCGCTCGCCGGCGAGTAGGGCCAGCCGTGTCCGACAAGCTGGTTGATCCCTTCGAGAAAGTGCCGATCCGCCTCCGCTTTCAGGTCCAGCGGCGTGGCGCGGAACGCAGGCGAGTGCAGCCAGGTCCAGGTTTCCGAGGAGATCACGGTCCGTCCGTAGAGGTGGCCGGCCGAGGAAGCCCAGCGCGCGGCCGTGAACCGGTCCCATTGCGAGCCCTCGCCCTCCGGCAGATCCACCAAGCCGTTGCTCGAGAGCGCCACCGGCGGCGTGCCGTAGGTCTGAGAGCGGAACTGCGTGCCGTGCTTCCGGGCCCAGTCGTTCACGGGAATGAGGAAGCGTTCCTCGGCCAGCTCGGTTAGGGTTTGACCCCAGTCGTTCCGGATGGCTCCGGTCTCTGGCCCGATATCGCCCACCAGCGCCGGCAAGTACGGCTTCAGATCGTAGCCCCGCCGCTTGCGGAATTCCTCCAGGATGTCCCCAGTCCAATCCGATCCGAACACCTCCAGGCTGTCGCAGAATACCGCCACCGGCCGGTTGGACCCGCAGGCCCGGACTAATGGGTCGCCGACGGACTTCAGGTACCGCTCCAGCGCGCTGCGGTCGTAATGGTCCAGCACCAAGCCCTCGGCGCCCACCGCCGCCCTCTTGACCATCATCCCCGTCCGGCTGGAGATGAAAAACAGCACCGTGTGGGGTCCCTCCAGCTCCTCCGGCACAACCACCAGGCCCTGGCCGATGGTCGTCAGCTCCCGGAACCCACCGGGAGACACATTCTGGCGGTCTCCGCTTGCCAGGAACGCCGCAATGAACCTCTCGCCCTCCGAGATCTGAGGCAGCGCCACCTCGCGCGACCAAGGCGGCACCGGGATCCGCTCGGAACGCAGCCTTCCGGCGGCCAGGGCGACCGGGATCTGCGGCCCGCCGTACGGCCAGCCGCTGCCCAGCGTCAGATCCATGCGCAGGCCCAGCTCGTGGGCCTTTCGGGCCGTGAAGTGGAGGGCATCCAGGAACTCGCCCGAGAGGAAAGGCAGGTTGCGGATCCCCCGCGCCGGCTTGTCGAGCTGAAGCGGATAGACCGGTTGCACCTCGAAGCCGCCGATGCCGCCCTCCTTCATCCGCCGCATCTCGCGCTCCAGTTCAGGCTTGGTGACCGCTGGACCGAACCACCACCAGCGCATCATGATCCTGGCGTCCGCAGGCGGGGCAGCAAAGGCATTCCTCAACTCTCCGAGTGCACCTGAGTCCGCCGGGCTGCCAGAAGCCGCCACCCAAGCGATCAAGAATGCAGCACTTAGCGTTAGACGAAGCCGCACTGCTCCCTCACGCTTACGACTGCCAAGACTCAAACCTTCTGCACACTGCGCTGTTGCGCTTGACTATCCTCTCCGTAAACGATCTGCCAAGCCAGCCGATGCGGCAATGAGCGTCAGCTAAAATGTTTCTAAGGGGAATCTAAATTAAGAAACCTACAGATTGCCGCCGCGTTACAAAGTGCCCTGTCGCGCCTGCCAGGTTGCTTGCGCGGCTTCACTGCCGTGGGTGTCACCGCCCAGCACCGGCCCGGCGACGGGCCGCCGGCGGAGCCGGTCAACGAGGCTATCTACTTTACCTGGAAGGAGTTCAGACTGCCGCCCGGTTAGCCTAGCAAGTCGCTTTCGACTCCCTCCGCGGCCCGCGTCTGTCGGTTCCGGCCCGAGATGCCCGGCCTCATCAGGCTCCAGTCGTGCCTCCCGGACGCCCGCAGTGGTGGTCAGACGCGCCGGCGGCACAGAAGTGATTCCCATAGGGAAGCACTTGCGTTAGACTATCGTGCAGGGGTCGAGGCTCTCGCGGGTCCGCGAGCGCCCCATTGGAGGTGTATAAGAAGTTTCTAAGAAGAATCTAAATCTGGTGAGAGTGTCTTGAAAACACGACGCCTATATCGGTTCGGCCCCTTCTGTCTGGATGCCACTGCCAAGGTGCTTCTCAAAGACGGCGAGCCCGCTCACTTGGCGCGCAAGGCGGTCGAGACCCTGCTTGTCCTGGTGGAGAACTGCGGCCAGGTTCTGACCAAAGAGGAACTGATGGCCGCGGTTTGGCCGGACCGCGTCGTGGACGAGGCTAACCTGGCCCAGAACGTGGCCGTCATACGCAAAGTGCTGGCCGCCGAGCACGGGGAGCCAGGTCACATCGAGACCTTTCCGGGCCGCGGCTATCGGATCGTCGGACCGATCGCCGCCTCGGATGAGGTCGTGGAAGCCCCGCATCCGATCGCGGAGGAAGCCGCTCCCCATCCCCAACCGGTTTGGCTGCGCCCCCGCTACGGTCTGGCGGCCCTGGCGGTCGTGGCAGTGCTGGTGGCGCTGTGGGCGTGGCGGCGGAGCGCGGCGCCGCCCGCGACCGAAGAGTTGCATCGCGTGGCCGTCACGCGTCTCGGCGGCAGAGAGTACCAGCCCGTCATCTCGCCCGATGGGGCCAATGTCGCCTTCGTCTGGGAGCAACAGGACGGGCGCGCGTCCGCAATTATGGTAAAGAGGCCGGGCGAAAGACCACCCCGGCAAATCACGCCCCGGAGTGGAAGCTACAGCAGCCCGGCCTGGTCTCCGGATGGCCGGCACATGGCCTACATCCGCTTCCAGGGATCCTCGGGAACGATCATCCTGACCACCCCGGACGGCAAGCAGGAGCGGGAGGTGGCCACGGTCTTCCCCTCACGCTACGGCTTGCCCAACCGGCATCTGGACTGGTCGCCCGACAGCCGCTTTTTGGTGGCCGACGACGCCGAATCGCCGCATGAGGCTCTGGGCCTCTTCCTCATCTCGCTGGCCACCGGAGAGAAGAAGAGGCTGACGCGGCCCGACAACCTCTACATCGGGGACGTCGATCCGCGCTTCTCTCCGGACGGGCGTACCGTCTCCTTCATCCGGGTACTCCACCGTGCCCATCAGGAGCTGTTTATGCTGCCGGCGGACGGGGGGACACCGACGCAGCTCACCTCCGACGGCCGGCAGGTCAGCGGACAGGACTGGATGCCGGACGGAAAGACGTTGGTGTTTGGCTCGGACAGGACCGGCGAGTTCCGGTTGTGGAAGCTCAGCTTCGCGCCGGGTTCCAAGACGGCTTTGCAGCCCGCCGCCATCTACGGCGATTTTCCGATCCAGCTTTCCATCGCGCGACGCACTGCGGCGCTGGTGTACTCGGTGCTGCAACACGACCTGAACATCTGGCGCCTCGACCTGGCGCCCACGGCGAGCCCGGACAAGAAGTGGACCCGGATTATTGCCTCTTCCGGACAGGACGTCTCACCCCAGTACGCGCCGGACGGCAGCCGGATCTGCTTCCGCTCCGACCGCTCCGGCGAGGAGCAGCTCTGGATCACCGACAGCGACGGCGGCAATCCGGTTCAGGTGACGCACGGGGCACTGCGGCCCTCCGTGGGGCGATGGTCGCCAGACGGCCGCGCCATCGTCTTCAACAACGCGCGCACTGGAGAGATCTTCGTTGCGCGCAGCGGCGCGGAGGGCGCCTGGACGACCCAGAAAACCAGCGCCACGGGATACCATCCAGTGTTCTCTCCGGACGGCCAGTGGATCTACGCCGGGACCACCGACTCGATCGTGCGCATGCCCGCGCAGGGCGGCCCGGTCTCGGAAGTCGTCAAGACCAGGGGCCTATCTCTGGGCACATCGGCCGACGGAAAGTACATCTACTTTGTGCGGGAACCCGCGGATTCCATCCTCTGGCGAGCGGAGACCAGCTCCGGACAGGTGTCCAAGGTGGTCGAGAACCTGGTGCCCTACTGCACGAGTTGCTGGGCGCTGACCAGCAGCGGTGTCTACTACCTCGGAAGCAAACCGGATGCGCCGGACCGGCAAACTCTGTACTTCCACGACCTCGCGACGCGCCGGACCAAGCCCATCGTCGATTACCCCGAGCCGCTGCCTCCCATGGGCAGCGGCCCCTTCTCGCTATCGCGCGACGGGCGGTACCTGCTGTGTGTGCGCGTCGAAACGCCGAACGCCGACGTGTTTCGCGTCGAGCCGTTCCGCTGAGCGCGCCGCGGCGCGGTCAGTGCGCGGAAGAACTCGGGGACGGTCCGGGCCGGTTGCCACAACCACGGTTGCGCTTCAGGGAGTACGCGCCGATGGCCGTCCTGACCGGGGTCACAGCCGAGTGCGGGCCAGGAGCAATGCGGCTACGCCAAACCCGCCGATCGCCAGCCCGGCGGCGCGGTTCATCAATAGCAAAATGCGGTCGTTGAACCGGTCGCGGAAGTGGTTCACGATCGTGCTCAGCACAATCCACCAGGCCATCGAACCGCAGAAGATCCCGCCTACGAGAAACACGGTCAACCACCACTGCCTGGGATGCCCCATGCCGAGCGCTGCCAGGACGGCGAGAAACGACAGCACCGTCGTCGGATTCGTGAGGGTCAAGAGGAAGGTCGCCCTCAACTCCGAGTACACAGTTGAGCCGTCTCCCTCTTGCGAGTTCAACCGCTGGGGCCGCTTGAAGAAGTACGAGATGCCGATGACGACCAGCAGAATGCCGCCGACAGAGCGAATCCAGAACTGTTCCCGCACCAGGAACTGGACGACGAGGGTGATGCTGAAGCCCGCGATAGCGCCGTACAGCATATCGGCCGCCGCCGCTCCAAGGCCGGAGATCACGCCCGACCGCCATCCCGCGGCGAGCGTCCGGTGAATACAAAAGATGTTCACCGGCCCCAGGGGCACCGAGATCATCAGCCCGGCGATGATCCCCCCTATCAGCAACTCGAGCTCTGTCATAGAGAAACCGGGGACAGTAACAATTTACCCCATTTCGCCCGTCGCATCCGCCGCGGCTGGGGCTCGGCCACGGCGCGCTTGGCCGCTATCTGGAAAAATCGATATACCCGCGTCGCGGGTCCGTGCTCACCAGTTTCACCCGAAGTTGATCGCCCACGTCGAGGCCCTGCTGGCCACGAATGAGAAGTCCCTCCGCGGGAGGGTCCAGCACGCGCACGAAAACGCCTTTGGGCGTGACGCCCGTCACCACGGCGGCAAAGCTCTCCCCGATCCGAGGCTGGAGCGCCACCGCCGCAATGCGTTTGTTCATCACCCGTTCCACTTTGCGCGCCGCATCCTCCTTGAGGGTGCAGTTCCGCGCAATCGAGTCCAGTTGCTCGTCGGAGTAAGGCGAGGGCCGCTTGGACAGAACCGACTTGACGAGCCGCTGCATTACCGTGTCGGCAAAGCGCCGGTTGGGCGCGGTCGAATGGGTGTAATCATGGGCAGCCAACGCGAAGTGCCCCTGATCCGCGTCGCCCGGCCGCGCGAAGACGTACTCGCCCGGCCCCATCAGCTTGATCACCGCCAGTGAGAGGTCTGTGTAATGCACTTCGTCGGCGGTCTTTCTCTTCTGAAGGAAGGCATTGAGAGCCCGGGAATCAGCTTCCGCCGGCAGCGTTTCGCCATAGCGCGCAGCGAGCTCGACGATACGTGGCCAACGCTCGGGAGTCCTCACTACGCGCCGGATCGAAGCCACGCCGGCGTTCGTGAGTGTGCGCGCCATCACGCCATTGGCGGCGATCATGAAGTTTTCAATCAGCTCGGTGGCTCGATTCTTCTTGCGGGTATTGATTCCCTGCACGTGGCCGTCAACGATGACCGCCTCCGCCTCGACGCGGTCGATGTTCAACGCGCCCAATCGGTGCCGCTCGTCGAAGAGCATCTGCGCCGCCTGGTCCTGCAGTTTCAACTGCGCCCCCAAGTCAGCAGAAGCGCCAACCTTGGGCGGCGCGCCGGACGTCCCCTCGAGCCACGGTCCGACGCCGTTGTAGGTCAACTGGGCCTGGTTGCGCACCAGGGCGCGATAAATGCCGGTGGATGAAATCGAGCCATCGCCGGCGACGACCATGTCCACCACCACCGCCAGCCTGTCGGCGACCTCGTTGAGCGAGGTCAGATCCGTCGACAGTTGCTCCGGCAGCATCGAAAAGGTCCGTATGCCGGTGTAGACGGTTGTGGTTTGCGCAGCCGCGTGCCGATCGATGGGAGAACCGATGGGGACGTCGGAATCGACATCTGCGATCGCGATCAGAACGCGAATTCCACCGTTCACGCGCTCGGCGACTTCGATCTGGTCTAAATCGCGCGACGTGTCGTTATCGATGGAGGACCACAACCGTGCGCGCAGATCGCGCACATCACCATCCGTGGCAGGCGCCGCCCGGGCCTTGAGCGTCGCCAGCTGCTCGTCGACCCCGGGGGGGAAATCAGGATCAAAGCCCTCGTCGATCATCTCCTGACGGGCTGCAGCAAAGAGATCAAATCCATTGTCGGGCATTGCAACGATATCCTATCATGCGGTCTGGCAACATCCGCGGAAGCGGCCCTGCAGGGCAAACGCGCGTTTGACAGCGCCGGACAACATGCCCGCGGGGCGCATTAGCGGCGCAGGCGGGGAGTGATCCGGCCGGGTTGGCGCGTAACTGGAGATCGGAGAGATGCGCCGGGTCATGACGCCTTGGGCCGAATCAGCTCCTGAATCTGCTCGACAGCCTGCGCCAGGCTCGTGAGCAATCGATCTGGTTGGGTTCGTTCGAAACGCGCTTTGGCCTTCTCCGTATCGCCACTGAACCCCCAGACTCCGATTACAAGCTTGACGTTGGGAAAGCGTTCCCGAACCAGTTTGCACATGGTCCGCGCGGGTGGAAAGGCATAAGGCGGCAATGCGGAGATGCAGATGACGTCGTCTGGTCTTATGTCAAGCAACGCCAGCATCTGCACGAGGGAAGCGTGGGCGATCGGAAGACACAGAGCCGCGTGGCCCGCCTGCTCCAGGAGCTGCGCCAGCATAGCGGCCGTGACCTCATCGGCCCGATCATTTGCGGGAAGGCAGATTATCCTGGCGCTGAGACGCTCCGCCGGGCCCGGTTCCGCCGCGGCATCTTCGGCTTGGGATGAGACGTGCGCCAGTTGGTACTCCGAAAGCTCGGTAATCAGTTCGTTGATGCTGAGAAAGAGAAACTCCTCCCTGTTCGTGTCAATCGCCCCTTTGTGGCGATCCTGCTCGGCCAGGCTCAAAGCAGGTATGAGCACCGAATCGTATAACTCCACCAGGGATCTTCCTTTCAAGAACCGGTCCACAATCGCGTGTGCCTCCGGCTGGTCCATCGCCAGTAAGCGCTGGTAGACCTGAGCTTCAGCCCCCAGGACCACCTCATCCCCCAGCAACACATGAAGAAAAGAGAGTTGAGGAACGTAGCGGCCCAGCACGACGAGGCAAACGGTTAGAGGCGTAGACAGGATGAGACCGGGGGGTCCCCACAGAAGAGTCCAAAAGACGGCCGCCACCAGCAGCGCCAACGAAGAGATTCCCGTGTGCGCCCCGTAAAGCCAGGGCTCGAGGAAGTTGGCAATGATCAGTTCGAGGCTGGCAAACAGCAGGAACACCAGCAGCGGCGGCAGCCAACTGTTAAAAGCCGCCAACGAGAGTGCGATCGGCAGCGCGGCGGCAACCGTGGTGCCGACGTACGGCACCATGCGCAGGAGGCCGGCGAGAACTCCCCATAGCGCGGGATTGGGCACGCCGATGCAGTACAGACCGATTCCGAATAGAGTTCCAAAGCCGGCATTGACCAAGACCTGCATCAACAGGTATCGGCTGAGACGTTGCGCCGCGTCGTCGAGCGCTTGCGTCGTGATGGCGATCTGACTGAGTCCAACCAGCCGCAGAAGACGATGTCTCAAGTCGAATCTCTTGATCAGCATGAAGATCGTGAAGATGAGAACAAGTCCTGTCATGGCCAGAGGCCGAAGAACGGGCTTGACGAGATCACGAAGGTAGTCCAATCCATTGGCCGGCGGTGGCACGATCTGTACGGGCAGGGGAGGCCCAGGAGTACTCGGCGCAGTGCGCTGTTGCTGATTTCGCACCGGAGGATTTAGGTCCGGAGACGGCGCCCCCGTGCTGTAAAGTTCGCGCGTAATTTCCCTCAAGCCGTTGGCCGCAACACCCAACGCTCCCTTTGTGGGAATGCTGAGCGCTTCCATCTTGGCGTGGATGTTCTGGCGGTACGTGGGAAGCTTTTGGGCGACGTCAACGAACTGAATTGCGATGATCCAGCCAACGCATCCGGCCGCTACCATCGCTACCAGGACGGTCACAGCGACGGACGGTACGCGGCCGATGCGCGATCTTTGCAGGAGCGCGACCACAGGGGACAAAACGAACGTCAGAATGAGAGCAAACGCCAGAGGGATCAGAATTTCGCGGGCAAAGTACAGCGCCGCGATCGTGCCAAACAGCATGACCATCGCCCACATATTGGAGTTGGGGGAGTGGCGTTGCGATGCACTGATGGCCAGCGGCATTGAAGCACTGCGCATGCCAGCCGCGCTGGTCGCCGGACCCCTCTCGGGGCGCCTGTGGAAGAACGGTCGGTTCCAGAAGAAAGCCATGTTAGAGGCCGTTGGGGCGGTCACGCCGCAGGAGGGTCCTGAACTCTTCGATTCCGCCCAAGCCGACGCCGGAGAGCCAGCCCAGAGAGGATACCACACGCCAGTAACCATAAACTAGAGCCCCCGGCGCAGTGCTCGCCAGGGGCCGCCAGCCCACGAAGCCAGTTCTGCTGCAAGGAGGCTGACTCGGTGAATTCCGGCACCTGCCGCCTATGTATGAGCAGTTCCTGCGCGAGACCTGGATGGCCGGCTTGATGGCTCGGGCGCCCGCGCGTTCAGCGACGCGCGAGAATATGGAAGTGGATCACCGACCGATCACCCCAGGCTCCTCACGCCTCGCGCATGGCTGGCGGCTGACGAACTCCGGCAGCGTGCCGACAGAGATCGTTCTTGAGTTCATCAGACCAGCCGTGCGCGCCGTGCCCTCTTCCATGGCGCGCCGGCTCGGTTACTGCCGGATCTCGCTTCCGGCCTTGGCGGATTCAACCGTGACTTCCCAATGGAGCGAAACCGAGCTTGGGCTGGAAGTCTGCGTCATGACCTTTGGTGTGGAGGAGCATGACATCGCGATGGAGTTGCTGCTGTGCCTCGGGCAGGTGCTTTGGGAAGAACTGTCCGCCAAGGAACTCCAGGAGTACTGGACCCTGCTGGATTGCGAGATCCGCGAAGGAATCAGCGGTGAGCTCGACGAGCAGGCGCTCGAGGAGAAACGGTCTGTGCTGGCGGGCCGTTCTCGCGCGGACCGCCGGGGGCAGCTCGAGCGCTATGGCTGCGCCTCGTTTGCCGGGACAGCGGCTGAGTACGTTCACTGCCTCTGGCACGACGTAACCGTCCGGATCGGCCCGGATCACCTGCCGGCGCCGCAACTGTGGCGGCGACTGGAGCTGCTAGCCCGCTGGTTCCCGCCAGACCGCGGCTACCGTCTCCTCCCCACCAGGCGTTCCAGTCGGAGAGAACAGGTTCTTTGAGAGAGTTTGTCGATTCCCGCCCCGATTTCCCGATTTGCAGGCGGGGTCAGGGGACCCCGTGCGGACCTGGGGGTCCGCGCTACCGGACGCGCCGCGGCGTGGATTCTCAACGGCGCCCGAGTTCTTCACAATCCCCGTGAGCGAGCGGTGCGAGTCCCCGCGCGCACATCAATGGCGCTATGTATAGTGGTACGGGCAGGGGAGATCCCAATGCAACGGACAGTTTCATTCACGCTCAACGGCAAGCCGGCCCAGGTGACGGTCGATGATGAGCGCATGCTGCTGTGGGTGCTGCGCTACGACCTCGGCCTCACTGGCACGAAGTTCGGCTGCGGCGCTGCTCTTTGCGGCGCCTGCACGGTCATCGTGGACAAGCAGGCTGTCAGGTCCTGCTCCACCCCGGTCAAGGACATTGCCGGGAAGCGGGTGCTGACCATCGAGGGCCTGAGCCAGGAGGGAAGGCTTAACGCGATCCAGGAGGCCTTCCTCAAGCATCACGCGTTTCAGTGCGGCTACTGCACCTCCGGGATGATCCTCAACGCGTACGCGCTGCTGCTTCAGAGGCCGCGGCCGACGCGCGCCGAGATCATCCGGCACATGGACGACAACTTGTGCCGCTGCGGCTCGCACGTGCGCATCGTCGAGGCCATTGAGGAGGCCGCCGGCGCCAGGAGCGGGGGTGCGCGATGAAACCAGACAACTCGAATGCGCAGGGCGATAGCCCGCAGAGCGCCGCCCAGGATCTGAGTCGCCGCGGTTTCTTTGCGCTGGCAGGCTCGGGCCTGTTCGTGTTCTTCCAGGTGGAGCCGTTGGCCGCGTTTCAGGAGCCGGCGCGGCTGCCCTCCAGGCCGGGCTACCCGGCCGACTTCAACGCCTACCTTCGGATCGGCGCCGACGGCCGGGTGACGTGTCTGGTCGGCAAGGTCGAGCTGGGGCAGGGAGCCATGACCTCGCTGGCGCAGCTCCTCGCCGAGGAGCTGGACGTCGCGCTCGACTCGGTGGACATGGTGATGGGCGACACCGACGTCTGCCCGTGGGACATTGGCACGTTCGGCTCGCTCAGCACTCGGCAGTTCGGCCCGGTCCTGCGTGCAGCCGGAGCCGAGGCGAGGGCCGTCCTGCTCCAGATGGCGGCCGAGCATCTCCAGGCGCCGGCCGGCCGGCTGCAAGTAAAGGCCGGCGTCGTCACCGACCCGTCGGCCGCGGGCCAGCGCGTCAGCTACGCGCAACTGGTGCAAGGGAAGCGCATCGAGCGGCACTTGGAGAGGGTGCCGGTGAAGCCCGTGGCGGCGTTCACTGTGGTCGGGCAATCGCCCCGGCGCAAGGATGCACTCGAGAAGGTCACCGGCAAAGCCAAGTACGCCGGCGACATCGCGATTCCGGGGACGCTACACGCGCGGATTCTCAGGCCGCCGGCGCACGGTGCGACGCTCACAGACGTCGACACGACCGTGGCGGAGAAGGTAACCGGCGCCCGGGTGGTGAGGGACGGCGACATGGTGGCCGTGCTGCACGAGCGGCGCGACCTGGCCGATCAGGCGCTGGATCTCATCAAAGTCAAAGCGCAATTCATCCGCCCGCAGCCGACCGTGGACGACAAGACGATCTTCGACCACCTCCTCAAGACTGCGCCGCAGCCTCAGGTGGTCGACGACAGCGGTAGCTTGGCGGAAGGGGAGAAGCTCGCCGCGACCATCGTCGAGGAGACCTACCTCAATAGCTATGTCTCGCACGCGCCCATGGAGACCCACTCCGCGGTGGCCATGATCGAGGGCGGCAAGGCCACCGTGTGGGCCTCGACCCAGACGCCGTTCGCGCTGAAACAGCAGGTGGCGCAGGCGCTCGCGCTTCCGCCGGAAAACGTGCGGGTGGTGAGTCCCTATGTCGGCGGCGGCTTCGGCGGGAAGGGCGCATCCCGGCAGGCCGTTGAAGCGGCGCGGCTGGCGAAGATTACCGGCAAGCCCGTCCAAGTGGTCTGGGACCGCGCCGAGGAGTTCTTCTACGATACGTTCCGGCCGGCGGCCGTGGTGAAGATCCGCTCGGGCCTGACCGGCGCCGGAAAGATTGCCTTCTGGGACTACAAGGTCTACGGCGCCGGCGACCGCGAGGCGAAACAGTTCTATGCCATCCCGCACCGGCGCACCCTCTCCTCAGGCGGCTGGATGGGAGGCAACCCTCCGGGCCTGCACCCCTTCGCCATCGGGCCGTGGCGCGCGCCGTCGGTCAACACGAACACCTTCGCCCGCGAGTCGCACATCGACATCCTGGCGGCCAAGGCGGGCGTCGACCCGCTGGAGTTCCGCCTGAGCCACCTGACGGACAAGCGCATGCGGCGCGTGCTCGAAGCCGCCGCGAAGCAGTTTGGCTGGAAGCCGGGGCGGGCGCCCAGCGGACGGGGCGCAGGTGTCGCCTGCGGCATCTACAGCGGCACGTACGTCGCGGCCATGGCGGAGGTGGCGGTCGCGAAGAGCACCGGGCGCGTCGAGGTCAAGCGGGTGGTCCTGGCGCAGGACCAGGGCGTAACCGTCAATCCGGACGGCTCGCGCCAGCAGATGGAAGGCAGCATCACCATGGGGCTAGGCTATACGCTCACCGAGGAGGTGCACTTCAAGGATGGGGAAGTGCTGGACCGGAACTTCGACACCTACGCACTCCCGCGGTTCTCATGGCTGCCCAAGATCGAGACCATCCTGATCGAGAACCCGGAGACGCCGGCCTCGGGATGCGGCGAACCGCCGATTATCACGATGGGCGCGGTGATCGCGAACGCCATCTATGACGCGGTGGGCGCTCGGCTGCTGCAATTGCCCATGACGCCAGCGCGCATCCAGGAGGCGCTTAAGCGGGGCTGACCATCCGGCCGCTCTCCAATCGCAAGGCGGCGGTATACCTGGGGTAAGGGACCGGGGCGATGGTATACACGGTGGCTTTGCGGCAAAGCGAAGAAGGCTTCAGTGCGTGGTGTCCGGGATTACCCGGATGCTGGTCTCAAGGGGCGACCGAGCAAGAAGCGCTCGAGAATATCCAAAGCGCCATCCAAGAGTATCTGGCCGCCGCGGCGGAGCTTGTCGGCAGCTCGTATCCGCTGGCCCCGACTAAGTGCCGTTTGACGTCGTAATTGGGGTTTAGTGCACTGTCCCGGCTTACGGCTTAGGGAGCAGCGGCCCAGTAGCCCGGACGCGTGCGCACCGTCACATCCGGGCGCCCGGCGATGCGCACCTCGATGGCGTGGAACTCGGCGCGCGCATCCGGCGCGGCTTCGAAACTGACCAGGTACTGGCTGTGCAGCTCCTCGCCGATCCGCGCGACCGCTTCCTCGAGTCCCCTCTGGCGCGTGAACGACAGGCGCCGGCCTCCCGTGTAAGTTGAGAACGCTTCGGCCGCTCTGGCCTTCCCCAGGCGGCCGATCTCCCGGAAGATGGCGATCAGGTTGAAGCCGGCCCCTCCCGATGGCGGCGGGGTTGTGCCCGGCTTAGCCGTGAAAGCCGTCGTGTACGCCGAGTAAGTCAGCGGGTAGATCGTCACATTCTGGCGCTGCGTTTCCGTCAGCACCTCTGCGAGCTTATGCTTGCTCCCGCGGTCACGGGTCTCGCTGATCACCAGGAGCACGCGCCGCCGCGCCGGCGGCCGCGTTGCCAGGAGGCGCACGGACCCGGCGACCGCATCGATCATGCGCCCGCCATCGTCGCCGGGGACAAGGTGCAGCAGCGCCGCCCGCAGCATCGTGTCGTCGGCGGTGAACGCCTGGAGGACTTGCACCTCGCTGTCGAAGGCGACGAGCGCCACCTCGCCCCGCTCGCCCGTCACCAGCGGCTCGATCAGATTGCCAATGCGGCGGACCTTGTTAAGCGCCTCGGCGCTGAACTCGCTGGCCTGGACGGTGATCACCAGCGAGATCGGCACGAAGCTGACATCCACGTGCGCATTGACCCGGCGGCCATTGTCATACACCTGGAAATCCTGCTCGGTGAGACCGTTCACGTAATGCCCGCTGCGATCGGCCACCGTCGTCGGGGCGACGACAAGCCGCACTGTCGTCGTCAAATCGGGGCCCTGGGCCAGGAGCGGACAGGCAATGAACAAAGCGGCAATCCGCGGCACTGACTGAGTATACGCGCGGCCGTCCTGCCGCGTTACGCGTGCGACCGGGGACCCAGGAAGAGCTTGCGTGGCGCCAATCCTGGCGACACAGAGCGAGTTGGGGAACCCGCCCGGGCAGACGTCGGCTGAAGCCGACGCTGCAAGCTGAAGCTCGCGCCACAAAGTGGAGGCCGCGCCGGCCCCGGCGCTTATGGCAACATAGGAAGGTCGGGCGATACTGCCCCATGTTTGAGGCCTCCGCCATTCTCACCTACCATTCGATCGACGGTTCGGCTAGCGCCATCTCCGTCTCTCCGGCGGTCTTCGAGCGCCACATGGAGTGGCTCGCGGCATGCGGGATCCCGGTTGTGCCGCTCGATCGGGTCACGGAAGTTCAGCCGTCACTGGCCCGCTACCTTCTTTCCCGGCGGCTGCTGCGCGGGTTGCGCATGGGAGTGACACCGTGCGCCCACTGAGCTTCCTGCACATTTCGACTTTCTACCCGCCGTACAGTTTCGGGGGCGACGCGGTGTATCTGTACCGGCTCTCGAACGCCCTCGCCAGCCGTGGGCACCACGTCGAGGTTGTCCATTGCATGGACTCCTATAACCTGCTCCGCTCGGGCGACCCTCCGCCACCCGAACCGCGGGTTGGAGTAACCGTCCACTCCCTGCGTAGCCGGTGGAGGTGGGTTTCGCCTCTACTCTCGCAACAGACCGGTTTACCGTTACTGAAGCGCCACGCCCTGGAACGCATAGTCGCCCGCAGGCGCTTCGATGTTATCCATTTCCACAACATCTCCCTGTTCGGCCCGGGGGTCCTGCGGCTGAATGACGGGGACGCAGCCCTGAAGGTTTACACGGCTCACGAGTACTGGCTGGTGTGTCCCACTCACAGCATGTATCAGTTTGATGCACGCCCTTGCGTGAGCCCCGCGTGCCTCGCCTGTCAGCTACGGGCCAAGCGTCCCCCGCAATTATGGCGCTATACGGGCCTGCTGGAGGATTGCTGCAGGCAGGTGGACCTGTTCCTCGGCCCCAGCCGGTTCGTCACCCGGCTGCACCAACAGAAGGGCTTTCCCCGGGCTTTTGCCGAGCTGCCGTTGTTCTCCGACTATCCGCTGGCGGCGGCGGAAGTCAGTATGCCCTTGCACCCGCGGCCGTTTTTCCTCTTTGTCGGCCGGCTGGAACCGTTGAAAGGCGCTGGATCGTTGTTGCGCGCCTGGCGCGATTTCGAGGAGGCCGATCTGGTCCTGGCTGGGACCGGAAGCGAGGAGCAGCGCTTGCGGAGAATGGCGAAGGGCAACCCGAGAGTGCGCTTTCTCGGCCACCGTCGAGGCGTTCTCTCATGGCACGCCCGTGATCGTGCGCGACATCGGCGGCATGCCGGAGGCTGTCGAGCAGAGTGACGCGGGGTTTGTCTTCCGGACCGAAGAGGAACTCGTCGCCTCACTGCGGCGGCTGGTGTCCTCACCCGCGTTGCGGAGGGAACTGGGGGAGAACGCTCTGGCCGCCTGGCGTCTCCGCTGGAGCCCGGATGTCCACCTCGACCGGTATTTCGAGCTTCTCGAAGAGACCGCTCGCCGGAAGTTCGGCTCGGCGCCATGGCCAACATGAAGGCGATGTTCCACCAACGGATGCCCGGAGGCGCTTCGTGACCCTGAGAGGCTTGATCGAGACACAAGTCCGCCAGTCGCCCGACGCGGTGGCGTTGCTCGCGCCCGACCGGGCTCCTCTGTCGTATGCGCAACTGCTCGCCCACATGGACCGCACGGCGAGCGCCCTGCGCCGGTTTGGGATTCAGCGGGGAGACCGGGTCGCGGTCGTCCTTCCGAATGGTCCTGAGATGGCCTCCGCTTTCCTCGCGGTCGCCGCCGGCGCCACCTGCGCGCCCCTCAATCCGGGCTATCGTGCCGAGGAATACGACTTCTACCTTGCCGACCTCAATGCCCGGGCCCTGGTCCTTCTTGCGGGCGCCGAGTCGCCCGCGCGGAAGTGCGCCTCTGAACGCGGCATCCCAGTGCTGGAACTGGAGGCGGGTCCGGCGGCAGGCTTGTTCGAGCTGCGCGCCGGCATTACAGCCCCGGCCTCCAACGATGGCTTTGCCCAGCCGGACGACATAGCCCTGTTGCTTCATACCTCCGGGACAACCTCTCGTCCCAAAATCGTCCCGCTCACCCAGGCCAATCTGTGCACCTCCGCCCGCAACATCCAAACGGCGCTCGAGCTCACTGCCGCCGACCGGTGCCTGAATGTCATGCCGCTGTTTCACATCCACGGTCTCCTGGGTGCGCTGCTTTCTTCGCTCGGCTGCGGCGCCAGTGTGGTGTGCACCCCGGGTTTTCAGGCGGCGGGATTCTTCGAATGGCTGCCGCGGTTCCATCCCACCTGGTACACTGCCGTGCCTACCGTGCATCAGGCGGTCTTGAGCGAGGCCTCGCATCGCGCCGAAGCCATCGCTCGAGTGCGGTTGCGGCTGATCCGCTCTTGTTCGGCGCCGCTGCCGCCCCAGGTAATGGCGGAATTGGAGCGCGTCTTCCAAGCGCCTGTCATCGAGTCCTACGGCATGACCGAGGCGTCGCACCAGATGGCCAGCAATCCGCTGCCGCCCCGGAAACGCAAGCCCGGCTCGGTGGGCATCGCCGCCGGCCCCGGGGTCGCCATCCTGGACGAGAACTGGAATGCGCTCCCGGCCGGCACGCGCGGTGAAGTGGCCGTTCGCGGCGCCAACGTCACCTCGGGTTATGAGAACAACCCGGAAGCTAACGCCGGCGCCTTCGCCGACGGCTGGTTCCGCACCGGTGACCAGGGCTACCTGGACGACGAGGGCTATCTCTTCTTGACCGGCCGCTTGAAGGAGATCATTAACCGGGGGGGAGAGAAGATCTCGCCGCGGGAGATCGACGAAGCGCTCCTCGATCATCCGGCCGTGGCGCAGGCGCTAGCCTTCGCCGTTCCGCATCCGACCCTCGGCGAAGATGTCGGCGCCGCCGTGGTGCTCCGCCCAGGCGCGGCAGCCACCCCGGAGGATCTGCGCGGCTTTGCGGCGCAGCGGCTGGCGGACTTCAAGGTCCCCCACGCCCTGGTCCTGCTCGAGGAGATCCCCAAGGGCCCGACGGGCAAGCCCCAACGCATTGGTCTCGCGGAAAGGCTCGGCGTGGGAGCCACACAAGCCCGTCCCAGTTTCGATCCGCCGCGCACCGAAACCGAAAAGCGGCTGGCCAGAATCTGGAGTTTCGTGCTGAAACGCGGGCCGGTCGGCATCCGCGACGATTTCTTCGCCCTGGGCGGGGACTCGCTTCGGGCTGTCGCCCTGGCGACCGAGATAGAGAAGGCGTTCGGCAAGAGATTGCCCGCGGCCGTATTCCTCCCCGAACCCACCATCGAGGCATTGGCCCGCAGGCTCGCCGAGGACGGCGGCACGGGTGCGTGGTCTTCATTGGTTCCCATTCAGCCCTCCGGTGAACGGACTCCGCTGTTCTGCATCCATGCCTCCCCCGGGACGGTGCTCATTTACCGCCAGCTCGCCCGACGACTCGCTCCGGACCAGCCCGTCCACGGCTTGCAGTCGGTGGGGCTCGACGGCAATCAAGCTCCACTCACTACCGTAGGCGAGATGGCTGCGCATTACATCGAAGCCATCCAGAAGGCCCACCCGGTAGGGCCGTATTTTCTCCTAGGACACTGCCAGGGCGCCTACATTGCCTTGGAGATGGCCGTGCAGCTCCAGGAGCGGGGAGAATCCGTCGGCTTCTTGGGAGTTGTCAGCACGGACGGGGCAGCCCGCGAGCCGGCATCCCTCCACGGTCAATTCCGGCGCCATTGGTCGCGACTCTCGCGGCTCACGGCCAGACAAAAGTGGGGCTATCTCGCATGGCGCCTCGACTACCGCTGGCAGCGCCTCCGCCAAACCGGCGCTGAACTGCTGTGCCGGCTCTGGCTGGCTCGCGGGCGGCCCCTGCCGCCGGCCTTGTTGCGACAGCGAATCGACGAACTCAACCACCGGGCTAGCGCGGCCTATCGCCCGCGCGCTTTCCGCGGCCGCATCACTTACTTTCATGGTGACGGCGATCCCTCCCTGGAGGCGCCGGCTTTCTGGGAACGACTCGCTTCCGAAGGGGTTCACGTCCTGACGGTGCCCGGCAGGGGTGCGGGGGTACTTCGAGAACCGCACGCAGGCGCGCTGGCCCGGACCTTGCGAGACTGCCTCCCCGATTCTGCTCAATCATCCGTTGCGCAGTAGAGCAGCAGAGCAGCAGAGATGTGAGCGATCCGGCGTTGGAGATCCTGCCGGCTCGCATCCAGGAGGCGCTCCGCCGGGGCCAGGGTGAGCCTAACCGTCACCGAGGCGCTCCAGCGGGGCTGAAGGCCCAGGGACCGTCACCTCGCGACGCGGAGCGCGCCGGCGATGCAGGCCAGCACGAACAGCGCGGCGAACAGCAGAAGCGCGATCTGGCTTCTGTCCAGAACTTGCAGTGAATTCCAGAAATCGTAGCCCATACGCAACCCGAAAAAGCGGTTCGCCGCCGTGTACAGGCTAGACGACCAGGCTGACGCGGCGACGAGGCGGCCGCCGGAAACCTATCAGCAGCCGCCAGAAGAAGAATCGGGTGCGTGGTGATCGGACTTTAGCCCGATCTTCTCACACGCCTTCGGCTGCGGCTGTATCGCGCGCCGCAGCAGGTTGTTGGTGAGGAATGCGGGCTAGTCGTACCGCAGGGCTTCCATAGGGTCCACCCTGGCGGCACGGCGGGCCGGGATGTAGCTCGCCAGGATGGCAATCGCCAGCAGCGCGGCGGGCACGCCGACCAGGATGAGCGGATCGGTGCTCGTGATTCCGAATGCGTAGCGGATGTCCGGGATCATATTCCGTATGACGAGATCCGCTGGCCCGACGTTCGCGCGTCCACGTCGGCAACCGTGACGCTCGTAGCAGCGGCCTCAGCAACTTGGGGGGTGTCCGGGCCACTTCGTTGCTGCCCGAACGGCTGCGTGTCACGATGGGCGCCGTGGTTAAGAACGCATTCTATGACGCGGTCGGGGCCCGGCTGCTCGAACTGTCGTTGGCGCTGGCTGCTCGGGCTCCGGGGTGGTTGGGCAGCCCGCGCTTGGGGCGTCGTGTGCTATGTTCGCGCGTATGATTGCGCGAAGGAGTTTCCTGGCGGCTTGCGGCGCGGGGCTGACGGCGCTCGCGGCGCGCGCGGCGGCGGATGAAGCGCCGGTGCGCCCGGCGGCGCTGCGGGCGGGGGATACTGTCGGGCTGATCACGCCGGGCACCTATGTCTCCGATCCCGACCGGCTGGCGCTGGCTGTGCGAACGGTCGAGTACTTCGGATTGCGGCCGAGGATGGGGCGCAACGTGGGCAAGCGCATCGGCTACCTGGGCGGCTCGGACGAGGAACGCCTGGCCGACCTCCATGCGATGTTCCGCGATCCCGAAGTGAAGGCGGTCTTCTCGATCCGCGGCGGCTACGGCTCCGAGCACCTGCTGGACCGCATCGACTACGACCTGCTGCGCCGGCGCCCGAAGGTCTTCCTGGGCTACAGCGACAT
>JBEKLJ010000046.1:0-18010 GCA_050010255.1 Bryobacteraceae bacterium | reverse complement strand
ATATGGCGCTCTACTTTCGCGGGGCGCATCCGTCGTTCATCAGCAACGTCATGCTGACGGGCATCAACATCCCGGTGCGCATCGGGAGCACGACCGTCATGCCGGGCGACGTGGTCTTCGGCGACCGCGAGGGCGTTTCCTTCATCCCGCCGCACCTGGTTCAGGAGGTGGTCGATCGGGCCGAGGAGACGCACATCCACGACGAGTGGACCAGGAAGATGCTGGGCACGGGGAAGTACAAATCGAGCGAGATCTACGGCAGTCCGAAGGACGCAACGCTGAAAAAGGAGTACGATGAGTACCTGAAGCGCCGCCTCGGGAGGCCGTGATAGAGGCCAGTGCCAAGGACCCCCGGCGGGTTTCGGTGACGCATGGACCAGGACGGATGACCGGACCAATTGAGCCCTTCGCGCTGATGCTCTACCGCCGGCATCGGAGCGGCGAGACCATCCAGCAGCTTGCCGCAGCCTTCGAGATTCCGGAGGACCGCGTCACGGCGCGGCTTCAGGCGGCCGCGATGTACGAGCAGCGCGAGAAGAACCGCGCGGGCCTGCTGGCCCTCCATCGGGAGCTGATCGCGAACCGCTGAGCGGGCGGTGGTGTAGTCTCTACGTCGCGGGGAACTGCGGCGCTCAGCCGATTCCAACCTCCGGCGCCCGCGCCGCGCCAAAGTTGCGGGGCTTGAAGAAGTTGCCGGCAGCGCCGCCCTCAGCATCCCGCGCCGGGGTGATGTGTCACCCCTCTCAGCCGCCGAAGGCGGCTTCCGGCGGCTCGGCGATCCCAGACTAGCCGATGGCAACCCCAGCCCGGTTATGCAGGATCCCATCGCATCGAGAGGCGCGGCGATTTGATCTGCAAGAGTCGCCGGAAAGCTGGCGCAATCCGCTGGTACGCATCTAGACAGCACGGCGACTCTTGGAGCGCATAAAGGTCCGCAATGCCACGGCGCTCAACAGTCCGATCGCGCATGCCTCTGATCCGAACGCATAAACGAAGTAGCCGAGTATTGCAGAACCGTGAACGTTCAGCTGTGTGTGGTTTATCCTCAGCAGCCAGTCGATGAGAAAGGGAAGACCCGCGAGACAACCGCTCGCTAGCGCCACGCCAAGAGCGCCGACACGTCTAAACAAGCGAACTGCTAACACCACAGATACCACGGTTCCGATTGCGGTGCCGAAAGCCAGAGCGGCTGCAACGTTCATGTATTCCAAGCCAGCATACTCGACACTCTGCGCTAGGAACATGATGCCGGCGGTTCCGAACACCGCCGAAAGAAAACCCAAGTGAACTCGCATCCGGCGCTCCTAGGCAAACCCGAAACCCGGGACAGTACACTCAAATACCAATTCCGAGCCGCAGCTGTGCGTCTGGCGGGGTGCTTCCGCCCGCGTCCTCGCTCTTCTTGGGCCGGCCGACGGGCAGAGGTCTAAGCCGCCGGTCTGCCTTCCGTTCCAGCTCATCCAAGAACCCCTCGCCGCCGAGCGGCCGGCCACGCACCGTCGCCTCTCGCAGCCGCTCCGCCAGCGCCTCCTCAGCGACACCGGCCCTCAGCACCTCGCGCCAGCGCTCCACAGTGTACTGCTTTCGCCAGGCCCCCAGACTGAGGATCTGCACCGGATCCTCGCCACGGGTGTGCGCCGTCGCGCTTGACCAGGGGTACGAACGGGCTTCTTCGACCAGGCCCGCACGAACGGGGTTGCGCTCGACGTAGGCCATCGCAAGCCAGAGGTGTGCTCGGTCCAGAGGACAGGAGAAGAAGCGCGCCTGCCATACGTGCCCGCAACTCCGCTGCGTGAGGTTGAAGTGCCGGGCGTAATCAGCATGGGTCCGTCCCAAGGTCTTCGCCATGGCAACACCACGCTCAGGAACAACGACCAGATGGACGTGATTCGGCATCAGGCAGTACGCCCAAATCTGG
This sequence comes from Bryobacteraceae bacterium, assembly GCA_050010255.1. Classification (GTDB taxonomy): domain Bacteria; phylum Acidobacteriota; class Terriglobia; order Bryobacterales; family Bryobacteraceae; genus JBEKLJ01. The sequence continues at coordinate 16,092 of JBEKLJ010000046.1, read as the reverse complement.
AGTTGGTAGCGGTCCGCGTTTGCTCGAAGCAGGTCCAGGTAGAGGCGATAGTCGGGCCAAGAAAAGAACAGCCGCTGGCGGCCGTTTCCGCGCTGGGTCACGTGGTACGGTACACCCTCAACGGCGACACGCGCGATGCGAGGCATCGAATACGAAGTGCCGCGCACCCGCCGAAGATCTCACGAAATGGTATTTGAGTGTACTGTCCCGGGTTTCGTTTGCGAGGTGAAGGTCAGCTTGCCGGAGGCGGGATCGAGGTCGACGTCGACGGTCTGGCCGTCGCGCACCTTACCCTCAAGCACCAGCCGCGCTAGTGGTGTCTCGATCTCCTTCTGGATGGCGCGCTTCAGCGGGCGCGCCCCGTAGTTGGGGTCGTAGCCGGACCGCACCAGGTGCGTGCGGGCGGCTTCGCTCAACTCCAAGCGCAGGCGGCGCTCCTCCAGCCGTGCCCGCAGGCGCCCAAGCTGGATCTCGACAATCTGCTTGAGGTGCTCCTCGGAGAGCGAGTGGAACACAATCACCTCGTCCACGCGGTTCAGGAACTCGGGCCGAAAGCGCCGGCGCATTTCCTCGAGCACGGCGTTCTTCATCCGCTCGTACTCGCGCCCCTCGAATGCGCCCCGGTATTCCAGGATGCGGATGCTGCCGACATTGGACGTCAGGATGACGATGGTGTTCTTGAAATCCACGGTGCGCCCTTGCCCGTCGGTCAGCCGGCCGTCATCGAGGATCTGGAGCAGCAGGTTGAAGACATCCTGGTGCGCCTTCTCGATCTCGTCGAACAGCAGGACCGAGTACGGCCGCCGCCGCACCGCCTCGGTGAGCTGCCCGCCCTCTTCGTAGCCCACGTAGCCCGGCGGCGCGCCGATCAGTCGCGCCACGGTGTGCTTCTCCTGGTATTCGGACATGTCGATGCGGATCATGGCCCGCTCGTCGTCGAACAGGGCTTGAGCTAGCGCCCGCGCCAGCTCGGTCTTGCCGACGCCGGTGGGCCCCAGGAAAATGAAGCTGCCGATCGGGCGGCTGGGGTCCTTCAGCCCCGAGCGCGCGCGCAGGACCGCCTCGGCCACCGCCGTCACCGCCTCGTCCTGGCCCACCACGCGCTGGTGCAACTGGGCATCGAGGTGGAGCAGCTTGCCGACTTCGCCCTCCATCAGCTTCGAGACCGGAATCCCGGTCCAGCGGCTCACCACCGCCGCAATGTCCTCCTCGTCTACGTCTTCTTTGATGAGCCGCGCGGCTCCGCTGGACTGGGCTAGCGCAGCCTGCCCGGCGTTCAACTGCCGCTCGAGCCCGATGAGCTGGCCGTACTTCAGCTCGGCGGCGCGGTCCAGGTCGTAGTGCCGCTCGGCCTGCTCGATCTCCAGGCGCGTGCGCTCGATCTGCTCGCGCAGGCTCCGCAAGCGGCCGACGGCTTCCTTCTCCTTCTGCCAGCGCGCCTGGAGGGCGTCGGCCTCCTCGTGCAGGTCGGCCAGCTCCTTCTCGATCTTCGCGAGGCGCTCGCGGGACGCCTGGTCGGTCTCTTTCTTCAGCGCCTGGCGCTCGATCTCAAGCTGCATGATGCGCCGCATGCGCTCGTCGAGCTCGGTGGGACGGGAGTCCATCTCGGTGCGCAGCCGCGCCGCGGCCTCATCCATCAGATCGATGGCTTTGTCGGGCAGGAACCGGTCGCTGATGTAGCGGTTGGAGAGCACCGCGGCCGAGACCAGCGCCGCGTCCTTGATGTGCACGCCGTGATGCACCTCGTAGCGCTCGCGCAGTCCCCGCAGGATCGAGATGGTGTCCTCGACCGAAGGCTGGTCCACCAGGATGGGCTGGAAGCGCCGCTCCAGCGCGGCGTCCTTCTCGATGTGCTTGTGGTACTCGTCCAGGGTGGTCGCTCCGATGCAGTGCAGCTCCCCGCGGGCCAGCATCGGCTTGAGCAGGTTGCCAGCATCCATGGCGCCTTCGACCTTACCGGCGCCGACCACCGTATGCAGCTCGTCGATGAAGAGGATCACCTCTCCCTCGGAGGCCTGGATCTCCTTCAGGACGGCCTTCAGGCGCTCCTCGAATTCGCCGCGATACTTGGCGCCGGCGATCAGCGCGCCCATGTCGAGACCCACCACGCGCTTCTTCTTGAGGCCCTCGGGCACGTCGCCGCGCACGATCCGCTGCGCTAGGCCCTCGACAATCGCGGTCTTGCCGACCCCGGGCTCGCCGATGAGCACCGGGTTGTTCTTAGTCCGCCGCGAGAGCACCTGTATGACCCGCCGGATCTCGTCGTCGCGGCCGATGACCGGGTCGAGCTTGCCCTGAGCCGCCAGCGTGGTCAGGTCGCGGCCATAGCGTTCCAGGGCCTGGAAGGTGGTCTCGGGCGTCGGCGAGGTGACCCGCTGGCTGCCGCGGACCTCCTGCAAGGCCCGCATAAGCCGCTCGCGTGTGACACCGAGGTCCTTGAAAATGCGGCCGCTAGTGCTGCTATCGTCGGTCATGGCCAGCAGCAGGTGCTCCACCGAGATGTACTCGTCCTTGAGCCGGCGCGACTCCTCCTCGGCCTGGGCCAGCAGGCGGCTCAGCCGCACGGTGACGTAAAGCTGATCCGGTCCGACAGAGGGGCCGGAGACTTTGGGCAGGCGCTCGATCTCCTGCGCGAGGCGCTGGACCAGGCCCGCAGTCTGGATACCCGCCTTGCCCAGGATGGCTCCGGCCAGGCCGTCTTCCTGATCGAGCAGCGCCGCCAGGAGGTGCTCGACGTCAACCTGCTGGTTGCCGTGGCGGGTAGCCAGGGACTGGGCGGCGTGGAGGGCGTCCTGCGCCTTTTCGGTGAAGCGGTTGATATCCATAGGGTTACGTCTCTTTTGTAATCTTAGTGCCAAGCTATCAAATATCTTTAGTATACAACACTATGCCAGTCGACACAAGCCAGGGGTCGATCATGATCGACCCCTACCAGGGCGGGCGCGACTCCCCTACCCTCCCGGGTCGATCATGATCGACCACTACTCGGTTGACCCCGCAGCTGCGCTATCATGCTACCCGGTGTTCCAGCTCTCGAAGTGGTACCTGGACTGCGTGACGGAGGAGGGCGAGGTCTTCCTGGCCTATCACGCCGAGCTGCGCTGGCGTTCCTTGAAGCTGGATTATGCCAGCGTGCTCGGAGGCCCATCGACGCTGCTGCGCTGCCCCGCGCCGGCGACGAGCGCCGGAGGGATCGAATGGTCAGCGCCGGCGTTGAAGGTCGAGGGCGTGTGGCGGGCGACGGCAGCTCCGGAGGCGCGCGAAGTGCTCGCTGGCATCACCTGGAGCTGCCAGGCGCCGCGGGCCTCGGTGGAGGTCACGAGCGCCGGCCGCAAACTGCGGGGACTGGGCTACGCGGAGCTGCTGAGCGTCAGCGTCCCGCCCTGGCGGCTGGGTCCTGCCGAGCTGCGCTGGGGCCGGTTTCTCTCGCCGGCGGACTGGCTGGTGTGGATCCACTGGCGTGCGAAGGAGACGCGTACGATCACCATCCACAACGGCGCGGAGGTGGATGCGGCGGCGATCGAGGCGCTGGAGCTCGACGAGAGCGCCGTGCTGCGCGACGGGGCGCTCGCCGACACGGCTCTCTCGATCATTCCGGGGGTGGAGAAACTCCTGCCGCTGCGCGTGCTGCGCGCCCGCGAGTCAAAATGGCGCAGCCGGGGCGTGCTCCGCAAGCCGGATGGCTCGTCGAGCGAAGGCTGGGCCATCCACGAGGTGGTCCGATGGACGTGAGACTCGGAAAAGCGCTCTACGGCGCTGCGTTCGTCCTGTTCCTGCCAGCACTGCTGACCGCCTGGGCGATCCTGACCCGCGATGCCGTGCCGCTGCCGCCGCCGCAGGTGCCGTGGCTGGGCTGGGTGCTGGTATTGAGCGGCGCCGCGCTGATGGCGAGCGGGATGGCGGCCCTGTGGATCCACGGCGGCGGCCTGCCGATGAATGCCTTCCCCCCGCCGCGCTACGTCTCCGGCGGCATCTATGGCTGGACGGCGCATCCCATCTACGTTGGCTTCTCGGCCACCGCTGGCGGGGCCGCGTTGCTGTGCGGCTCGCCGAGCGGGTTCTGGCTGGTCAGTCCGGTGGTCATGCTGGGCTCAGTGGCGCTGGTGCTGGGTTACGAGCGTCACGACCTGCGCGCACGGTTCGGCCAGTCGCTCCCCAGGCCGCGCCTGTCGATTCCGGCCCCGGACGCGTCTCGCCCCGGGCCCTGGGACCGGCTTTCGGTCTACGTGCTGGCGCTCACGCCCTGGCTGATTGTGTACCTGCTGCTTCGCCCGCTGGCGCCGCCCGATGCCGTTAGCGGGTACCTGCCGTTTGAGAGCCGCTGGGGGGTGATCCAGTGGGCCGAGGCCTTCTACTCGACTCCTTACCTGGTGGTAGCCGCGGTTCCGCTCGCCGCCGCGCTACGGGCGGACTTGCGCCGCTTCTCGCTCCAGGTGCTGCTGGCCATGGCGATCTCCTTTCCTCTGTTCCTGGCCATTCCGCTGGTGGCAGCGCCGCGGCCTTTCGTCCCGCAGACGAGCTGGGGACGGCTGCTGGCCTGGGAGCGCTCGATCGACACCGCGGGCGAGGCCTTCCCGTCGTTTCACGTGATCCTGGCAGTGCTGGCCGCAGAGGCCCTGGCCGCGCGGGCGCCGCGGCTGCGCTGGCTGTGGCGCGGCTGGGCCGCGGCGGTGGCGCTGAGTTGCCTCGCCACCGGCATGCACTCGATCGCCGATGTCGCGGCCGGCCTGGCCGTGGCGGCGCTAGTCCTGCGCGCCGAGACGGTCTGGGAGTGGCTGCGCCGCTCCAGCGAGCGAATCGCAAACTCCTGGCGCGAGTGGCGCCTCGGACCGGTGCGCGTGATCAACCATGGATTCTATGCGGGCGCGGGCGCGCTCGCTGCCGTCGCCATCACCTGCACGCTGGGCGGACCGGCGAGCAGCGCCTTGATGCTCGTGGTGGCCGCCTGCGCGCTGGTGGCGGCCGGGCTCTGGGCACAATACATCGAAGGCTCCCCGCAACTGCTGCGCCCATACGGCTTTTACGGCGGCGTGGTCGGCGTCGCGCTGGGATCGGCGGCCGCGCCGCTTTTCGGGTTAAGCCCCTGGCTGCCGCTGGCGGCGTACTCGGTGGCCGGACCGTGGGTGCAGTCGCTCGGCCGGCTGCGCTGCCTGGTGCAGGGCTGCTGCCACGGCAGCCCCGCGCCGGAGCAGATCGGCATCCGCTATTGGCACGCCCGCTCGCGCGTCTGCCGCCTGACGGACTGGCGCGGCGTTCCGCTGCATCCGGCGCCGCTCTACTCGATCCTGTGGAACGTTCTGGTGGCCGCGGCGGCGCTGCGGCTGTGGTCCCTCAACGCGCGGCTGAGCCTGATCGCGGGCCTGTACCTGATCCTGACGGGGCTCGGAAGGTTTGTGGAAGAGGCCTACCGCGGCGAGCCGCAGACGCCGGTGTTCGCCCGCCTCAGGTTGTACCAATGGGTGGCGGCGGCGACGGTGCTGGGAGGCATTCTACTGACCTGCGCGCCGGCGGCGCCCGCGGCGGCGCCGCACTGGCACTGGGCCACGCTCGGGTACGGGGCCGGCTTTGGGCTGATCACGACCCTGGCCCTGGGCGTGGATTTTCCGGAGTCGAACCGGCGGTTTTCCCGGCTCGCCTGAGACCCGGGACGCGCGCCGCCAGCGCCGCGGCCTCTTCAACTCCCGCCAGCAGCGAGGCGCCCAAGTAGACCAACCCGTAGGGCGTCAGGATGAGGGCGGCGGCGAGCACGGGGTTGCGGTGACCGATGGCCAGCTTGACGCCCCAGCCGGCGGCGGCAGCCGCGGCGGCCGAGACCCACAGTCGGGCCGTGAACCCAAGCGGCAGGCCGGTCGTGCCGATGCGCCGGTTCAGCGTCCGGCGCAGCAGTGAGAACTCGAGCCAGCCGGCCAGCCCCGCCGAGACCGTCAGCCCCGCCACGCCCCAGCGCGGATCCAGGCCTATCGCCGGCGGCAACGGGAGCGCCATCGCGTAACCCAGGGCGGTCGTGAGCACGACGCGGACGATGGCGTAGCGCAGCGGCGTGCGGGTATCCCGCAGCGCGTAGTAGGTCGAGGAGTACAGCCGCCCGAGCGTGGTCGCCAGCAAGCCCACGGTCGAGCCCGCCAGGATGCCCCAGATGTAGAGCGAATCGCCGTGCGTGAACCGGCCGGTTTCGAGCAGCGCCGCCGCGATCACATCGCCCAGGGCGAGGAATCCCACCGAGGTCGGGATGATGAAGAACGCGATGCGGCGCAGGCCCTGGTTCAAGCGCCGGCGCAGGTGCTCGGCGACCTCGCGCTCGCCCCCGAGCGCGCTCGACATGGCCGGCAGCTCAGCCGCCGACACCGACATGCCGAACAGGCTCACCGGAAACGTGTAGAGCAACTGCGCGCTGGTGAGACCCGCCACCGCGCCGGCCGGCAGGAGGCTCGCCAGGAGCGCATCGACGTAAGCGCTGATCTGCACCACGCCGCGGCTGATGAACACCGGCACGAAGTTTCGGATGACCGTCCGCACGTTCTCCGAGCGGAGGTCCAGGGACGGCCGCAGCCGCCGCGCCAGGCGAATCACCGGCGGCACCTGCACGCCGAATTGCAGCGCGCTGCCGACGACCGAGCCCCAGGCGAGCGTCTCGGCCAGCGGGAACTGCCCCATGCGGTTGCCAAAGACCACCAGCGTGGCGATCATGGCCACGTTCCAGACGACCGGGGCGGTGTAGGAGAGCAGAAACCGGCGGTGGCTGTTCAGGATGCCCAGGCACCAGGCCGAGAGCACCAGCAGCCCGGCGCCGGGGAAGAGGATCCGGACCACGCGCACGGCCAGCTCGCGCTTGGCCCCGCCGAAGCCCGGTGTGATGGCGTCGATCAGCCAGGGCGTGGCGAGCACTCCGAGCAGCACCAGCGCCGAGGCGACCAGCGCCAGAACCGCCCCGATCGCGCCGGCCACGCGGCCCGATTCCTCTTCGTCATCGCGGGCCAGCAGCGCGGCGTAGACCGGGATGAAGGAAGCCGACAGCACGCCCTCGCCGAACATGTTCTGCAGAAAATTGGGGATGCGGAAGGCGGCGCTGAAGACGTCGGCGGCGTCCGAGAGACCGAAATAGTGCGAGAAGACACGCTGCCGCACCAGGCCCATGATGCGGCTGAGGAAGATGCCCGCGGCGACGAAGAAGGCCAAGCGCCCGGTGCGCTCAGGCGCGGGCCCGCCGGCTCGGGGGCTGGCTGTCTCGGTCAAGCTCCCAGATTACCGTGATCGCCGTCTAGCGACCCGCCTGGCGTAGACTGAGTCCATGTTCTCTCGGCTTGCGGCGGTATTCACACTAGTCACTGTCTCGCTCTCGATGGCGCAGGAGCCCCGGCTGGGCCCGCTACGATTCCGCATCACGCTGGCCCGCGAGGCTGCGGCCTCCCCGGTCAGCGGCCGGCTGCTGGTTTTCATGGGGCCGCCCGCTGAGACGCTGCCTTCGGGTTGGGTTGGCAACGCTTGGGTGGCCGCCAGGGAGATCGAAAGCCTGGCTCCGGGAGAGACGGTGGACCTCGTGCCGGAGGAGCATGCCTATCCCGAGCCGTTTTCCCGCGCCAAGCCCGGAGCCTATCATTTCGTGGCCTTCCTCGACCGCGATCATAGTTTCGCCCGCACCGGCCCGGACGATGACGACTTGATGAGCGCGGAGGTGAAGGTGGACGCGCTGGACCCGGCCAATGCGGCGCCGGTCGCATTGGCGCTGAGTCAGCCTGGCCCGTCCAGGTTCCACCCAGCGGAAACTGATTCGATCCAGATGGCCGAGTTCCAGAGCCCGCTGCTCACGGCGTTCTGGGGCCGGCCGATAACCATGCGCGCCTCCGTCGTACTGCCCGCCAGCTACGCCGCCTCACAGGATCGCCGGTACCCGGCCGTGTATCTCATCCACGGTTTCGGAATCGACTATCGCTACGGCTGGAACCTGGGGCCGCAACTCCTCAACGAGATGAGCCAGGGCAAGTACGCCGAGATGGTGTTCGTCTTCCTGGACGGTTCCTGCCCCACCGGGCACCATGAATTCGCCGACTCGGTCAACAACGGCCCCTGGGGGCGCGCGCTGGTCGAGGAGTTCATCCCCTACCTCGAGCGCCAGTACCGGCTCATGGCGCGGCCCTCGGCGCGGTTTTTGACTGGGCACTCCTCCGGCGGCTGGTCTTCGCTGTGGCTCCAGATCACCTACCCGGACTTCTTCGGCGGGACTTGGTCCACGGCGCCCGATCCCGTCGATTTCCGCGACTTCACCGGGTTTGATGCCACACCCGGCTCGGGGCAGAACGCCTACCGCACCAGCGACGGCAAGCCACGCAATCTCATCCGGCGGCAAGGGCGCGACCTAGTGAGCTTCGATGAGCTTGCCCGCAAGGAGGAAGTGTTCGGCGACTACGGCGGGCAGATCGCCTCTTTCGAATGGGTCTTTAGCCCGCGCGGGGAGGGCGGGCGCCCGATGCAGCTCTTCAACCGGCAGACCGGCGCGATCGACCCGACCGTAGCGCGGGCCTGGCAGCGATACGACATCCGGCTCAAGCTGGCTACGAGCTGGGAGAGCCTCGGGCCGAAGCTCAAGGGCAAGCTGCATATCATCGTGGGCAGCGAGGATAGCTTCCACCTGGAGGGCGCCGTCAGGCTGCTGTGCGATTTCCTCAAGCAAAAAGGCAGCGACGCGGTATGCGAGATCGTCCCGGATCGCGACCACGGCAACCTCTACGGTCCCTACCAAACGTATCCCGACGGCCTCTCGGTGCGGATTGGCCGGGAGATGGCGGCGAAGTTCGCGGCCGAAAATAGATAGCAGCCCAAGGGAGACGGTGGTGCAGGAGGCTGCTCCTTTAGTCGGATAGCTCTCGGCCCACCGCGTGCCGGCCTCCGGCGTTACAATAAACCTTTTCATTTCCGTTCGTCCGAGGACGAGCGGCAGGAGACCACGGTGTCCAACACGACCACGAAGTTCCTACTGAACGAAGACCAGATTCCCTCGGCGTGGGTGAACGTGCTGCCCATCCTCCAGCAACCGCTCGACCCGCCGCTCAATCCGGCGACCAGGCAGCCCATCGGGCCAGAAGCCTTGGCGTCGATTTTTCCGATGGCGTTGATCCAGCAGGAGTTCTCGCCCCAGCCGGAGATCGACATCCCCGGCGAGGTGCTCGACATCTACCGCTTGTGGCGGCCGACGCCACTCTACCGCGCGCACCGTCTGGAAGCCGCGCTGGATACGCCGGCGCACATTTATTACAAGTATGAAGGCGTCAGCCCGGCCGGCAGCCACAAGCCCAATACAGCCGTCGCCCAGGCCTTCTACAACAAGCAGGCCGGAATCAGACGGCTGGCCACGGAGACCGGAGCCGGGCAGTGGGGCAGCGCGCTGGCGCTGGCCTGCCGCCTGTTCGGGATGGAGTGCACGGTCTACATGGTCAAGGTGAGCTACGACCAGAAGCCATACCGCCGGATGATGATGAACACCTGGGGCGCCGAGGTCTTCCCCAGCCCCAGCCCGAAAACGCAGTCCGGCCGCGGGGTGCTGGCGGTGCATCCGGATTCGCCGGGGTCGCTGGGCATCGCCATCAGCGAGGCGGTCGAGGACGCCGCCACGCACGGCGACACCAACTACTCGCTGGGCAGCGTGCTCAATCACGTGCTGCTGCACCAGACCGTGATCGGCGTCGAGTCGAGAGCGCAGATGGCGCTCACCGGCGACGAGCCCGATGTGATCATCGGCTGCTTCGGTGGCGGCTCGAATTTCGGCGGCATGGCGCTGCCCTATGTTGCGGACAAGCTCAAGGGCTCGAAGGTGCGCCTGATGGCCGTGGAGCCTTCGGCCTGCCCGTCGCTGACCCGGGGCGCGTACGCCTACGACTTCGGCGACACGGCCAAGTTGACGCCGCTGCTGAAGATGTACACCCTGGGGCACGACTTCGTTCCGCCGGGAATCCACGCCGGCGGCTTGCGGTATCACGGAGCGTCGCCGCTGGCGAGCAACCTCGTCAGGAACGGCCTCATCGAGGCGCGCGCCTACCGGCAACTGCCGGTGTTCGAGGCGGCCGTGCAGTTCGCGCAGGTGGAGGGGATTCTGCCCGCGCCCGAGGCGGCGCACGCGATCCGCGCCGCCATAGACGAGGCCATCGCGGCGCGCCAGGAGGGCCGGCCGCGGACCATTCTCTTCTGTCTGAGCGGCCACGGGCACTTCGACCTCAGCGCTTACGAGGCGTACCTTTCCGGGCACTTGCAGGATTACGAGCATCCGGGCAAGGAGATCGCGGAAGCGATCGAGGCGCTGCCATAGCGCGGCAGCGGACAGGTCGCGCTGGCGCGGAGACAGGGGCCAAGGCACCGCGCCTCAGTGCTCGGCGGCGTGGTTGTGCTGGCTGGGGATAGGGCAGCCCGGGCAGTTGATGTTCTCGAACTGAATGGTGGTGTGCCAGATCCCGAACCGCTCCTCCAGCAGGCGGTTGAGATTCTGAAGGAGCGAGCCGCTCTCCGAGGGCGGCACGTCCTCGATCAAAACGTGGCAGCTCAGCGCGTGGGTGCGCGAGCCGAGGCTCCAGATGTGCACGTCGTGGACGTCCAGCACGTCCGGCACCTCCCGCATCGAGGCGATCACCGCCTGGAGCTCCAGGCCGCGCGGCAGACCCTCCAGCAGGATGTCCAGCGTCTCCCTGATGATGTCCCAGGCCGTCCAGACGATCAGCAGGCCAATGCTGGCCGACAGCAGCGGGTCCGTCCGCGCCCAGCCGGTGTAGCGGATGATGAGCGCGCCGGCAATGATTCCCAGAGAACCCAGCGCATCGCCCAGCATGTGCGCCCAGGCGCTGCGGACGTTGACGTCGTGCCCGCGCTCGCCGCGCAGGCCCCACATGATGGCGAGGTTGACGCCGAGGCCGAGCACGGCCACCGCCAGCATCATGGTTGCATCCACCGGCTGCGGCGCCAGCCAGCGCCGGTAGCTCTGGTAGAGGATATAGCCTGCCAGCGCCAGCAGCGAGAGCGCGTTGACAAAGGCCGCCAGCACGCCGGCACGGTGGTAGCCGTAGGTCTTGGTGTCGTCGGGGGGCTTGCGGCCGAAGTAGACGCCGAACCAGGCCAGCAGCAGCGCCAGCGCGTCGGTGAAGTTGTGACCGGCGTCGGAGAGCAGCGCCAGGCTGTGCGCCCGCACGCCCGCCAGCAGCTCGACGATGACGAAGGCAAGCGTGCCCGCCAGCGACCAAATCAGGATCTTTCCCATGTCGGCGGGGTGGCGATGCTGATGCAAACGGAGTCCCTTCCAAGACCAGTGTAACGCGCAGGGTCTACCTAGCCCGGCTCCATGACAGTTTGCATTCGGGCGCGGGTTGGCCGAGATTGGAGGGATGAGGCACGTCCCGATCCAGGTGTTCCGGGTCGCGCTGGGCATGCTGGGGTTCCTGTTCGCCTTCTCCCTGGCGCGCTACGGAGTGCGCCTCCGGCGCGCGCAGCAGCCGCTGACCAAGGCCCTGACGTGGTTCCTGCGCACGGCGGTCACGGTGACGGCGATTCTCTGGACGCGGGGCCCGGATGCGGTCGGAGTGGTGCTGATGTCGCTGATCGCGCTCAGCTTCGCTGGCGGCATCTATACCGAGCTGCATCCCCGCAAGCCTACCCCCGAGGTCCACCTGTTCCCGCGGGAATAGGGCGGCCAAAAACCGGGGACAGACGGAACGTTTCGCGTGTCCGACTCCCTCATCCCGACGACCTTGGGAAGCGAAACGTCTCGTCTGTCCCCGGTTTTTGGCTACGCCTCCGGGCACCGGCTGGTCGGATATCATGGTTGAGTTCGCCAGGAGGCCAACCGAATGTCCGCCAGACTAGAAGAGATTGTCTTCAGCGCGCTCGATTCTTTCAAGATTGAGCTTCCATCCTGGGGGTTTGCGAACACCGGGACCCGCTTCGGAAAGTTCGTCCAGGCAGCCGCCGCGACGACCACCGAGGAGAAGCTCGCCGACGCCGGCCAGGTGCACAAGCTCACGGCGTGCTGCCCAACCGTGGCCGTTCACGTCCTATGGGACTACCCCGAGGGCACCAAGAGCGTGAACGAGGTGAACGCCGCGGCTGCCAAGTACGGCGTAAAGATCGGCGCCATCAACCCCAACGTGTTCCAGGACCAGTGCTACAAGCACGGCTCGTTCGGCAATCCGGACGCGGCCATCCGCCAGGCCGCGCTCCAGCACGTCTTCGACTCGATCGAGATCATGAACGCGGCCGGCAGCCGCGATCTTTCGCTCTGGTTCGCCGACGGGGCCAGCTTCCCCGGCTCACAGGACATCCGCCGCCGCAAGCAGTCCTTCATCGACTGTCTGAAGGCCGTACACGCCCGGCTGGCCGACGGCAAGCGGATGCTGGTCGAGTACAAGCCCTTCGAGCCATACTCCTACTTCACCGACATCGCCGACTGGGGCATGTCCTACATCTTCTCCAAGCACGCCGGACCGAAGGCCAAGGTGCTGGTCGATACGGGTCACCACTACCTGTCGCAGAACATCGAGCAGATCGTGGCCTGGCTGCTGAGCGAGGACATGCTGGGCGGGTTCCATTTCAACGACCGGCGCTACGCCGACGACGACCTGACCATGGGCTCGATCGATCCCTACCAGATCTTCCGGATCTTCTACGAGATCGCGCACTTCGAATGGGAGACCGGCCAGCGGGCCGACATCGCCTACATGGTGGACCAGAGCCACAACCTGAAGGGCAAGATCGAGGAGATGATCCAGACGGCCATGGTCGCGCAGGAGCTGCACGCCAAGGCGAAGATCGTCGATCACGCCGCCGTGGCGGCGCACCAGGAGAAGTGCGACCTCCTCGATGCCGAGGAGTGCTTGAAGGAGGCCTTCTCGACGGACGTGCGGCCGGCGATCCGCGCCTGGCGCCGCTCGAAGGGGATGGCCGAGGAGCCGCTGGCGGCCTTCCGCGCAAGCGGCTACCTGGAGCGCATCACTAAGGAACGGGCCGCGAAGAACCTGGGCGGCGGTTCCTCGTACGCGTAGGCGCGGACACCGGTCGCGGCGCCTTGGCTGCGGCAGCGCCGTTGCGGTAAATTGAACCTCTTGCGGCAGACACTCGAGAAGTACTTCCAGTTTGAGGAACTCGGGACCAACTGGCGGACCGAGGTGCTCGCCGGCTTCACGACGTTCCTCACGATGGCCTACATCATCTTCGTCAACCCGTCGATGCTGCACGAGACGGGCATGCCCCTGGCGGCGGTGACGGCGGCTACCTGCGTCTCGGCCGCCTTTGGCAGCTTGCTCATGGGCCTGTTCGCGCGCTATCCCATCGCGCTCGCGCCCGGCATGGGTCTCAACGCCTACTTCACCTATACGGTGGTGAAGGCGATGGGCATTCCCTGGCAGGTTGCGCTCGGCGCGGTGTTCCTGTCGGGAATTGCATTCCTGCTCCTGACGGCATTCGGCATCCGTCAGTTGATCCTTTCCGCGCTGCCGCAGGAACTTTACGCCGCCATCGCCGCGGGCATCGGCCTGTTCATCGCGCTGATCGGCTTTCAGAACGCGGGCATCACCATCGCCAACCCGAAGACGCTAGTCGCGCTGGGCAATTTCCGGGATCCGAACACCCTGCTCGCGGTCTTTGGACTGCTGCTGACCGGCGTGCTGATGGCCTGGCGGGTGCGTGCGGCCATGCTGATCGGGATTCTCGCGACGACGGCCCTGGGCGCCGCGACCGGAGTGGTTCATTGGCAGCCGCACCCGCTCCAATGGTCCGAAGTTACCGCGACCGCGTTCCGGCTGGACGTGCCCGGCATCCTGCGGGTGGGGTTCCTGGAGGTCGTCTTCGTGTTCCTATTCGTCGATCTGTTCGACAACATCGGCACGCTAATCGGGGTAACCAAGAAGGCGGGGCTGATCGGCGCGGACGGCCGCATCCCGCGGGTTGAGAGGATTCTGTTCACCGACGCCTCGGCCACCGTCGTCAGCTCGCTGACGGGCACTTCCACCGTGGTCAGTTACATCGAGAGCGCCGCGGGCGTGGCCGCGGGGGGCCGCAGCGGGGTCACGGCGGCGGTGGTGGGGCTGCTCTTCCTGGGCGCCTTGTTCATCGCGCCGGTGGTGGGCGTGATTCCGGCGGCGGCCACGGCGCCGGCGCTGATCATCGTCGGCAGCCTGATGGTTTCCACGGTTGCCGAGATCCCCTGGTCCGACCCGGTCTACGCGCTGCCGGCGTTCCTGACGATGGCATCCATTCCGCTCACGTTCTCGATCGCCAATGGGATTGCGATCGGTTTCATCGCCTACACATTCCTGAAGGTCTTCCGCGGGCAGTACCGGAGCGTGAGCTGGCTGGTGTACGTGCTCACCGCGCTGTTTATCGCCAGGTTCGCCTACCTGAGCGGCAGCTAAATGGTCATCGCGGAGAAGCCGCCATCGACGTGGATGATGGCGCCGGTGACGTATGAGGAGGCCTGCTCGGAGGCGAGCCACACCGTCACCGGGACCAGCTCGCCCGGTTCGCCGAAGCGCGCCATGGGCGTGTGGCGGAAGATGTCAGCCATGCGCTCGTCGGTGAGCAGCGCGCGATTCTGTTCCGCCGGCAGGAAACCCGGCGCGACGGCGTTCACCCGGACCTTGAAGGGCGCCCACTCACGCGCCAGCCACTGCGTCAACTGGTTCACGCCCGCCTTGGTGATGCTGTACGTGAACACCTTGGAGAGCGGGGGTCCGGAAGACGCTGAGGAGATGTTGATGATGGAGCCGCCACGGCCCGATTCCACCATCACCTTACCGAAGACCTGGCAGGCCAGGAACATGCCCTTGAGATTCACGTCCAGAATCTTGTGCCATTCCGCTTCGCTGATCTCGAAGAAGGGCGTGCCGGAGTTGATGCCCGCGGCGTTGAGCAGAATGTCCACGCCGCCGAGCTCGGCGAGTGTCGTCTCGAGCGCGCGAGTCAGGTCGGCCTTGCTGGTGGCATCGCAGGCGACGCCGATGGCCCGGCGGCCGAGCGAACGAATCGCCGCCGCCCGCGCCTCGGCGTTCGCGCCGATCAGGTCCAGGACGGCGACGTCGGCGCCGGCCTCGGCGAAGCCGCTGGCCATGGCCCCGGCCAGCACCCCGCCGCCGCCCACGACGACGGCCACTTTGTCGGCCAGAGAGAACGTATCGGTAGGCATCGGAACTTACCGTTGTACCACGCGCCCGCCCGGCGGGTCACAATGGTGGAGGTATGCGTAGTATGCTGGCGCTCTGGCTGATGTCGAGCGCGTTCCTCAGTGCCGCCCCGCCGCGCGCCGCGGTTCTCGAGCCGGTGGCAAACATGCACGCCCAGCCGGCCGACGACGCTGAGGTGGTCTCCCAAGCGATTTACGGCACGCCCCTCGAGCTTCTGGAGCAGCGCGGCGCGTGGGCGAAGGTACAGACGCCGGATGGGTACACCGGCTGGATGAATTCGAGGGCCTTCCGCGCCGTCCCGACCGGGGCCGAGCAGTACGCCTCGGACGGCCGTGTCGCCGAAGTCGAGAGCTTGTTCGCGAACCTCTACGGCGAGCCCGACGTGACGAAGCACGCGCCGCTCGCGACCGTGCCCTTCGAGACGCGGCTAGAGGTGATCTCGGAAGCCGATCAGAACGAGCGGCGCTGGATCCAGGTGCGGCTGGTGGATGGCCGCGCCGCCTGGCTTCAACAGGGCGATGCGGCATTCGATCCTCCCAAGCTGCCGGTGAGCGCGCTGCCGGAGTTCGCCCGGAGATTCCTCGGCCTGCCGTACCTTTGGGGCGGCACCTCGACCTTCGGCTACGATTGCTCCGGGTTTGTGCAGATGCTCTACCGCCGCGCGGGCGTCCTGCTGCCGCGCGATGCGCAGCCGCAAGCCGGCTGGGAGGGGCTGGCGAGGGTCGAGCGGAACGACCTCCGGCCGGGCGACCTGGTCTACTTCGGCGCCTCGGAGCGCAAGATCACGCACACCGGCCTCTACCTCGGGGACGGGCAGTTCATCAGCGCCACGGTGCATGAACGCCCGGTGGTGCGCATAGACCGCCTGGCTGATCCGTTCTGGACGAAGCTCTACGCCGGCGGTAGGAGGCTGAAGTGAGGCGCCGGGATTGGATGAAGGCCG
>JBEKLJ010000045.1:0-18135 GCA_050010255.1 Bryobacteraceae bacterium | reverse complement strand
GGAGCGGCCAACGTAGCCGCAGATCAGCGCCAGGTCGAGCGCGGAGGTCTCCTCGGCCAACCGCCCGAGCTGCTCCTCGGTGCGGTCCAGGAAGCTGGCCTTCTCCACCAGGTCGCGGGGCGGATACCCGGTGATGGCCAGCTCGGGGAACACGGCCAGCTCGGCGCCCCGACTGGCGGCCTCGCGCGCCGCCCGCACGATCAGGTTCGTATTCCCTGCCAGGTCCCCGACCGTGGTGTTGATCTGCGCCAGGGCGATCCGCATGACCTCTTATTGTACCCAGGGGGGTCCGCGGGGCTGGGGGTAGTCCGCTAAATCTGTGTGCCTGTCCTGGTGGCGGCCTCGGGAGGACAGGCCGCCAGGGGATCACGAGCCTTCACCCGGTTCCACCGGGAAGGGATTATCTGGAGTGAGCACGAGGGTGTGCTTGTAGTGTGGTGTATCCGCTACCTGGATCGCAGCCTCACCGCTCTAGGATCATCGACGAGATCATCCATGAGCCGGGCGCGGCGGCGGACGAGTGGAGGTCCAGACCTATAGCCTTGGGGGTGAACCAGGCCGCTCTTTCGCAACTCATCAAACAGGTCGAGCGCCCGCTGGAGTTGTACCACGTCAACTTCCGGATGTTTCTTAAGGATCTGCGCCAAGTCCATCCGCTTCGCCATTTCATCCCCCGTCGCTTTACAGGAACGAGCGATAGTCCCCGACGATGTGAATTGTGCCCCTTGCGCCGCGCTTCATCATGTAGTCGGACAGCAGATTATAGTATCCCCGGATTGCAAGACTCCGCGCGGGGATCTCCTCAAAGTCATCAATCCGCAGACCTAGGTTGCGGCGCAGCACCGCCATAGAGATGCCGTGGCCATGCGAGTGCCACGTCTTGGTGTCGTTCAGCTGGGTTCCAATTCGTTCGGCCTGCGCTTTCTTCATTGCCTTGGTGACGCGAATCCCGCGGGTCTCGGTCCTGTTCCAGTTCTTGAATTTGTACTTCGCCAGCCATTCCTTCAATAGGGCGATTGATTGCTCGCGCGCCTGCTCATAGTGGTACAACACGCCCTGGTCGAAACCGTTGATCAGAATGCTGATCTCCGCCGGCGATATGAGAATGTTTGGGTCTTGCGCTCTCTTGAGGAGCGCTTCATAGCGTTCCAGGTAGCCCAATGCCGACACGGCTTTCCCCGGCTGTGCCTCCACCTGCGGATCAACCGGCCCAAGCCGTGAATAATAGTCCATGTGTATAGCATCCCCGGAAAGGGCAAAAATGGTCCCGGCCGAGAATGCCTGATTCGGAATGATGAAATCGACAAGTCTATAGTGGCGCCTAACCGTGTCAACCATCCGCTGCACGGTCTCGATGTATCCGCCTTCGGTGGTCAGGACGATGACCAACTTGCGTGAGGGCCTACCGTTCGCGTGACGCTTCTCGACTGCAGTCCGCAGGTAATCATCCACCCCGTCAATGAGTGGACCAACCAAGCTCAAGGCATGCGCTGAGAACAGTTTCTCGATTTCCAGCAGTCGCTTATGAAGTTCGTTTTCAACGAACTCATTGGCTGTGGGCGGCTCCTGGAAGACCGGCTCCGTCACTTCTGCTTGTTCCTGGCCCATCGGGCTAAAACCGCCTTTCTCGCGCTCTCGGTTCGCTGTTCTGGCGTAAGCCTCTGGGCGCGGACCCTCCCCCCTATCAGCCCACCCTTCTGGCCCATCTTAGCAAAGTACTGAAGCACTTCTTGGGGGAGCCTCTTCTTGGCCACGCTCTCATTATACGTGACCCCGTTACGAAACGCAAGCAGAACTTTTCGCTTGACATTCGTGAGGGGGTCACGTATACTTAAATCATGAAGCAAAAGGCCCCGACCAGCGCGCGAACGCCGACCGGGGCCAGAATCCGCACAGCCGAAGCCGAACGGACCCTCCAAGCCCATTGTCCGGCTTCCGGCTGCGGATCACAAGGAGATTCCAGCCGTGACCTGCCACAGTTGCAGAGTTGAATGCAAGCGCCACGGGCGCGACCGCAAGGGCAATCAGCGCTACCAGTGCCGCCAGTGCTCCAAGACCTTCCTTGAGCCGCAGGGGAAGCCCCTAGAGGGCATGTACCTGCCCATCGAGAAGGCCGAGATGGTTCTGCGGCTCCTGCTCTAAGGCAATAGCGTTTCGAGTGTGGAGCGACTGACCGAAGTGCACCACACCACGATTGTGAAGCTGTTGGTCCTCGCAGGGGCGAAAGCAGAGCGGCTGATGGCCGAGAAGGTCCGCAACGTTGACGTGCGCGACGTGGAGTTGGACGAGGTATGGGGCTTCAGTAGACTTCGCTCAGCTCATCAAGGTCTACCGAGCCACCCCGGAGGGGAGCATCGCTACTCCCCGGCTGATGTGGTCGCAATGGAGGTGGTCCCAGCCCTGGGAAGACCCGATCCTGAGCGCATTTGCACTTCAATCGTTGAGCGAAGCAATCTGAGCCTGAGAATGGGGAGCCGCAGGTTCACGCGCCTGACGAACGCCTTCAGCAAGAAATGGGAAAATCACTGGGCAGCGGTCGTGCTCTGGTACTGCTGGTATAATTTCGGCCACCCCCACAAGGCGCTCAGAATGACTCCGGCAATGCCTGCCGGCATCTCCGACCACGTTTGGACCGTGCGCGAACTGCTGGAGGCAGCCTAGTCGGGGTCCACCGCATTCCTCTCTACTGCCCTGGCCCCGGCCTCGGGGATCAGACCGGAGCATAGCCGATGCTTTCGGTCATCTGTATCGACGGCAAAGAGAGTGAACTTGCAGTACTCAAGGCTATTGGCCTTCGTGTTTGGACAGCGAAAGTAGAGCCACCCTTCGTGCGGCTCCCGCCAAACAAAATGAAGCGCCTCGGGCATCAGTGGTCCGCTGATCCTCCACCTTCGGTCAGGTCCGGGCAGGAACGAAGGTAACGAAAGCTCTCGCCCGCGTTTCGGGCGAATCTCAAGCGCCCATCGCTTTAGATAGGCGGGTTGCGTATGTTTATTGTGGACGTTAACGCGCACGCGAAGCTCGGAGTCAAATGACGTCTCCTCAGATGTTGCCGCCTCCGGGCTGCGCGTCGCGCGAGCGCTTACGAGACGGAAGTCCTTGACCTCTCCGACAAGTTTTGGCCTCCGCAGAAGCGGTTCTACTAGCCACTCCCACAGAAAGCTCTTCAGGGCTCCGAGGACAGCAAAAAGGAAAAGAGCCCATTCCCACCATGGCTTGCTGGGGATTGGCACCGAGGCATCATATCGCTTGCAGGCAGTCGGTCGCAAATTCGGCGAAACGCCGCCACGCGCGCCCCGGAGGGGGCGATGGTGAGGGGTGGTCTTCACCGTCCGCCCCCACACCGGGACCAGCCACACATATTTAGCGCACCACCGGGCTGGGAGACTGGAATGGCCAGCGGGGAACTCATCCGGACGATGGGTTGACGGGGCGGCCGGGCGGCCCCCCGCCTCACCCGCCGATCGAGTACATGGGCCGCGGGGGCGCGACAAAGCGCGCGGTGTTGATCTCGTGCCCTTCCCACTTGCGCCAGACGGTGGCACGGACCGCTTCGGCGATCTCCTCGTCCGAGGCGCCGCCCCTCACCAGCGGCCGCAAATCGGTCTCCTCCAGCGCAAACAGGCAGTTGCGCAGGTGCCCGTCGGCGGTGAGCCGGATGCGGTTGCAGTTCAGGCAGAACGGCCGGCTCACCGAGGCGACGAACCCAATCTTGCCGGCGCCGTCGGCCCAGTAGTACTGGGTGGCCGGCGCGCGGGGGTCGCGGTCGGGGATCTCGACCAGCGGCGCCACCTCGCGCGAGAGTATGGCCAGGATTTCGTCGGCCAGCAGCACCTTCCCGCGCTCCCAGATCCCCTGCGCGTCCAGCGGCATGAACTCGATCCAGCGGACTTCCAGGCCCCTCTCCCGGCCGAACTTCGCCAGCGGGACGATATCCGGCTCGATCAGTCCCTTGACCGCCACGGCGTTGATCTTGATGGGATGGAAGCCCAGCCGCCGGCAGGCCTCGATGCCCGCCAGCACCCGGTCGAGCACGTCGCGCCGCGCGATGCTCAGGAACCGCTCGCGGTCGAGCGTCTCCAGGTGGATGTTGATCCGCCGCAGCCCGGCCTCGTAAAGCGGCTCCGCCAGCTCCTCGAGCAGCACGCCGTTGGTGGTCAGCGCCAGGTCGTCGATCCGGGGGATCGCGACCAGCTTGCGGACCAGGTCCGGCAGCCCGCGCCGCACCAGCGGCTCGCCGCCGGTGATCCGCACCTTGGTGATCCCCAGCCCGACGGCAATGCGCACCAGGCGCTCGATCTCTTCGTAGCTGAGGATCTCCTGGCGCGGCACGAACTCCACGCCGCGCTCTGGCATGCAGTAGAAGCAGCGGATGTTGCAGCGGTCGGTGACGCTGACGCGGAGATTGTCGTGAAGCCGGCCGAAGGTGTCGCGCAACTCCGGCATCGGCTTACCCGAGCGCCAGCATCCTCTCCAGCGGCGCCAGCGCGCCGCGAATGACCTCGTCCGTCAGCTCGACCCGCGGCTGGAGCGTCCGCAGGCAGTCGCGCAGCTTCTCCAGCGTGTTCCGCTTCATGTATGGGCACTCGCTGCAATTGCAGGCCTCGTTGGGGATAAAGTAGAAGCGCCTCCGCGGCGCGAGCTTGGAGAGCGGATGCGCGACGCCGCTCTCTGTCATGACGATGAACTCCTCGGCCGGGGCTTCGGCGCAGTACTTGATGATGGCCGTCGTCGAGCCGATGAAGTCGGCCTGGTCGAGCACCTCGGGCGGGCACTCGGGATGCGCGGCCACCAGCGCCGCCGGGTGTTGCGCGCGCTCCGCCGCCAGCCGCCGCGCCGCGAATGTGGCATGCACCACGCAGGCGCCCTGCCAGATCTTCATGTTCTCCCGGCCGGTCTGCTTCTGGACCCAGAGGCCCAGGTTGCGGTCGGGCAGGAACAGGACCGTCCTCTCGGGCGGGATGGAGTTGACGACCTGGACGGCGTTGCGCGACGTGCACAGGATGTCGCTCTCGGCCTTCACCTCCACCGAGGTGTTGATGTAGCTGACGATGACGTGATCGGGGTGCTCGCGGTGGTAGGCCCGCACCGCCTCGACCGGACAGCTATCCACCAGGCTGCAGCCGGCCTCGCGGTCCGGCACCACCACCACCCGCGCCGGATTGAGCACCTTGGCCGTCTCGGCCATGAACCACACCCCGCAGAAGGCGATCACCTCGCCCTCAAAGTCGCGCGCCTTGCGGGCCAGCTCGAGCGAGTCACCCACGCAGTCGGCCAGGTCCTGGATCTCGGCCTCCTGGTAGACGTGCGCCAGGATGATCGCCCGGCGCTCGCGCTTGAGCTCCAGGATCTCCTCCGCCAGGGTGGTGGTTGCCAGCATGCCGTCTAAACCCATTGTAACAAGGGCAGTTTCGGCAATTCCGAGGGCGGTGGAGGGTGGCGCCTCCAGCGCAGGCATCGCGTTCCGCTGCCCCCGATATTGTTAGACTCGGGAGGACATGATCTACCTGGCGCTCTTGGGGATCGGAATTGTGGCCGGCGTGTTCGCCGGCCTGTTCGGCATTGGTGGAGGCTTGATCATCGTGCCGGCGCTGATCTTCCTGTTCCAGATGAAGGAGCTGGAGGCCATCGGCACCTCGCTGGCGGCTTTGATTCCGCCTGTGGGTTTGTTGGGCGCGGCCGAGTACTACCACGGCGGCTATATCAACGTCCGCTACGCCGTTCTCATCGCTGTCGGCCTGTTCGCCGGGGCCTATTTCGGCGCGCGGATCATGGTCGGGCTGCCGCCCCACGCCATCCGGCGGCTCTACGCCGTGTTCCTGTTCGTCGTGGCGACGCGGATGCTGATCCAGGGCAAGTAGTCAGGCCAACAGCCTCCGCTCGCGCGGCCCAACGGCCGCCAGTGCGTGCGGCTGCGATTGAGCCGGGGCCGGCGCCGCCGGCAGCGCCGCCGAGGCCTCAATCTGGCGCTCGATCCAGGGCGTCAGGGGGACGTTGCGAAAACAGACGCGCTCGGCGATGATCAGCGATCGGCGCTGCGACCCCACGTATTGCCGCTCCTCCAACCGCACGTCGGCCAGGAACTCCTCGAGCGCCCTCCGGCGCGTGGCCTCCTCGGTGGCTTTGATGCGCTCCTCCATGGCCCGGTGTTGCGTGGCCAGCAGCGCTCGCGCCTCGACCAGCGACTGCTGCTGGCGCGCCAGCGCCACCTGCAGCCGCGCCTCCATCAGCACCGCGCTGAGCAGCGCGGCGCCGGCGGCGATCACCAACGGCAGCGCCGCCCACGCGTATGCGGGCAGCCCCTCGATCACACCCCAGGGAATCGGCCACCCGCCGCCGGGAGTTTAGCCCTACATCGAGGTCTGCGTGCCGTCGATCTTCCGCCCGCTCAGCAGGCACATGAATCGCCGCAAACTGAACCCGACGTCACGGAACCGGAAGATGGCCAAGGCCCAGGCCGCCAGCGTCGCCAGCCTCACCTTAAGCCCGGCGGCAAAGCCGAAGTGCTTGCCGGCGAGGGTGGCGGCGCCCAGCGCCCAGTCGGCGGCCAGCAACGCCAGCGCGTCGGCGGGCATGGTGGGGCGAAGATCGTCCTCCTGGTGCCAGACCGCGCGCACGCCGCCGGCCAGCAGCGTCTTGCGGCCCGCCCGGCGGATCTGCACGGCCACCTCGGCGTCGGCCCAGGCATGCGCGTACCGCTCGTCGATGTATCGGAGCGCCTTCAGGAAGTAGCCGCGGATCATCAGCGCGGCAAATCCGGCGAACTCGACCGCCGCCAGATCCCCAGCGCCCTCCGGCGCGTCCGCCGGTTGGAACGCCCCGGCGCGCGCCAGCGCGGCGACGGTCTCCGGCCGCGGGAGCCTGAAGAGCTGAAGCGCTGGCCGCCCCTCGGGCGTCACCAGCAGTGGGCAGACCGCCACCGCGTCCGACTGCTCGGCCAGGGGCGCCGCCAGCCCGGTCACCGTGCCGGCTTGGACTTCGGTTCGCGGGTTGAGCAACAGGAACAGCTCCGCCTTGGCCGTCCGCATCGCTATGTTCAGCGCCTTGGTCAGGCCGAAGTTGCGCGGCAGGCGCAGCAGGGTCACCGCAGGGAACTCCGCCGCCACCGCCGCGCTGCCGTCCAGCGAACCGTTGTCCACCACGATGATTTCAAACGTCTCGCGTCCCTCGGACTGCTCCAGCGCCTTCAGGCACCGGTCCAGGGCGGCCGCGCGGTTGTAGCACACGATGAGCACGGACACTTGCGGCGGCGGAGTTTGAGTCTCTTCCATCCGGAACCGTCATCATATCGCAGGCGCGCCCGCTCCACCCGAGGCGGCCCGCGCGGTTAGCGGCGCAGCACGCTGTTGTTTGGGTCCAGGGAGACGCGCGAGGGCGCCTGCTTCAGCAGCACGGTGAAGGTGGTCGGCTCACTCGAGGTCCGCACCCACTGCACGATCGGCTTGCCCCTCGGCAGTTGGATCTCCACCGGCACCCAGGTGCTGAAGTCCCCGGCGACATCGCTCTGCGTGACGGTGCCCGTGAGCCGCACCTGCGGCGCCTTGCCGCGCACCGAATGCGCCAGCTTCAGAGAGGGGATGCCGGTCGAGTAGACCCACTGCTCAAAGAAGCTCTCCAGGGTGGGGTCGAATGACCTGGGCGGAAGGCTCCCGGCGGCGGCCCTGCGGAACTCCTCGGTGCTGAGGCTACGGTATTGGTAGCGGCTGCGCAGCTCGCCCAGCATGGCCAGGAAGCGCTCGTCGCCCAGGCGCCGCCGCAGCATGTGCATGATCCAGGAACCCTTCTCGTAGGTGATCATTTGCCAGGCCTGCGGCGTCTGCGAGGTCTCCAGCCTATGGCCCCAGATGATCGGCCCGGCGGAGTCCACCGTGTGCCCGGACTCGTTCTTCGTCAGCAGGCGCGTCCTGTAACTGGACAGCACCTGATCGAGCACGTTGCCGCCCTTGCGTTTCTCCAGGTAGAGCAGGGCCGAGTAGTTGGCCAAGGCCTCCATGATCCACTCGTCCTCGGGGCCGGCCGAGGCGACTACGTTGCCCCACCACTGGTGCGCCGTCTCGTGAGCGTGCAGGATCTCGGAGTAGAATAGCTGCTGCATGTCGCTCTGCGCGTCGCGCGGCCGGCGTCTCGGGTCCAGATAGGCCAGGGTCGAGAGATAGATGAGGCCGGGGAAGCCCTGCCCGAAGGTGCCCGGGATGGGCGCCACGGTGAGCATTTTCAGCACCGGCGGGCCGAAATGCGACGCCATGAATTCCAGCTCGCCGGTAATCTCCAGCGCGAGCTGCTCGAGGTGCTCGGCGGGCTTGATCTTCGGCGGCTCGATCGGGAACGGCGCCAGATCCACGGTCCAGCGGCGGGTGCCGGGCAGGTCCGTCGGCTGGAGCACCACGACGCGCGGCGGTTCCAGCGCCGCCTCGACCCGGCGGTTAGCGTAGACGTCCACAGTGTAGCCGCCGCGCGTCACGGCGTAGTGCTCAAACCGGCCGAGGTTGAAGCCCGCCAGGCGCACCGGCGTGTCGATGCGGTGCCGCACAGTCTGCCAGTCGCCCTCGGTGGACTGCTCGACAGCCCGCCCGGCCGCCACCAGATCCAGCTCCCTCGGGTAGTGGAAGGTCAGATCATACCGCGCGAACTGCGACGGCCGGTTCGGGTACCAGGAGCCGCGCGCGCCGACGAAGTACACGCCGTTGCCGGCGTCGGTGATAACCGAACCGGAATGCTGGAACTCGATGCGGTGTTCCCGGCCCGGCTCGAGAGGCCGCGCCGGGACGACCAGAAAGGTCTCATTGATGTCGCCGCGGATCAGGCCGGACCTCAGCGAGTCCGGCTGGAACACCTCGGCCGGCTCGCCATCGACGCGCGCTTCACTGACGCGCATCTGGGGCGAGATGTCGAAGGCCAGCGCGCGCCGGCTGTCCGGCCCGGGCACAATCGTTGCCGCGGTCCTCACCTCCATCCTCAGCTCGGGGTCCAGACGCGCGTCAATGCGGTAGTCGCGGATGACCACGTCCTCTTGAGGCGCGCTTCGCCGGCCGCTGCGAAAAGACCGCCCTCGGAAGCATGTCCACAGGTTGAAATAGGCGCGGTCGGATCGCACCGCCACTTGGCCAACGCTGATCTGCTCGCTGGAACGCGGATCATACAGCACATCCAAGTTGCCGACGGTCTGGCCGGCGATTGCGCCATAGAAGAAACCGTTCTCGGGGCGGGATTCGCTCAGCAAATCCCGCACGACCCGGATGCTGAAGCTGCCGCTGAGATTGCGGATCACCGGGTCCATGGTCTGCGCCAGCAGCGCGCCTCGGTCGGGCCGCCTCCGAGGGGCGCCGCGCAGATTGAGCAGCTTCATCAACTCGGCGTAGGTATCGTCGGTGAAGACGAATACGGCCGACCGGAAGTGCTCGTCGAGGTTCGGGGAGCGCGCAAACGCGGCCAGGGACAGCCGCTCGGATTGGTACGGCGGCAGCAGGAGCAGCTCCGCATCACCGCCCTCAATATCGCCGCTGAACACCGCCGACAGACGCGCGCCATTCACCTCCTTGCCGAAAATGATGTATCCCTCGGTGAGATACACGCGGATGTCTTCCCGGCTGAAGCGGAGGCCGCGGACTTGATAGCACTCCTCGGGATCGAGGCCGGCCTCGGCGATGCGCCGGGCCAGCTCGTGCGCCGGCGTCTGGGCGCGCGCCGGAAGAATCGCCAGCAACACCGCCAGAACCGCCGCACAGCGTTTCACACGTATAGTCTACGCCCCCGGCGCCGCTACTGGCCTCGACAGGGCGCGCGATCGGGCTGGCCCGGATGTTCTAGCAGCAATCTGCTGCGGCGCGCGACTTCAGCGCCAGAGCCGACTCCACTTGCGCGCGGAGGGCGGCTCTGGCCGCGGCTGCTCCGGCAGCGGCGCGCCCTCGATCGCAGCGCGCGGGTTGATCTGGAAGAGCGCTTCCGCGCGCCCGCTTCCGTAACGCCGGGCCACGTGCTGGTAGGCTTGATCGAGCCGCGGCGCGCGGTCCTCGGCGTCGTGAGCGTCGCTGGCGACGAAGTGGACCAGCCCCCGCCGCATCAGCTCCCGGGAGATCTCGCGCGCCTCCGGGCCGAACCGCCCCAGGAACGATTGCGCGGTCACCTGCACCAACACCCCCTGCTCGACCCACAGCGCCAGCTCGTCGAGCCGGCTGTGCAGCAAGAAGTTTCGCTCGGGATGGGTGATCACCGGCGTGAGGCCGGCTTCGCTCAGGCGCGCGAACACCTCGCCGGTGCTCTTGGCGATCAGCAGGTCGGGAAACTCCACCAGCAGGTACCGGCGGCCGTTGATCGCATACCTGGCGGGGTTGGCCAGCGCGTCCTGGATGTTCTCGAAGCAGAGGTGGAAGTCGCAGCCGCGGTACAGGCGCACGATGCCGCCGCTGGCGGTGTCCAGCTCGGCGATCTTCGCGTCGATCAGCGCGGGATCGTAGCGGAACTCCAGGTTCGCATGCGGGGTGGCCACCAGGTCGGTGGTGCCGCACTCGGCGGCGATCCGCAGCATGCTCACGCTCTCTTCCAGGGCTCTGGCGCCATCGTCCAGGCCCGCGAGAACGTGGGTGTGGATGTCAATCATCAGACGGAGCGGACCGCCGACCCGCGGCAGCCCTGCGCGGTCCCACGCGAACCGGCGCCCTAGATGAACATCTCCTCGTCGTGCGTGGCGTGCTCGATCGTCGTCCTCCGGCCGCTGCCCAGGAAGGATAGGGCCGCCCGGATGCCGGAGCTGAGCGCGTGAAGTTGCCGGAGCGGGCGCACGATTTCGTTCTGGAGCAGGCTGGTCGTCTCCTGGAACCGATTCACCGTATCGTCCAGGACCATCTCGATGCGATCCATCTGAGCGCGGGCGCGGGCGGCCGCATCGGCCAGGAAGTCGTCCACCACGTCGAGCTGCTTGCGGCTGAGGTCCAGCACTTCGTTCGCCTTGCCGGAGATCTCACCGGCATACCGGCGGACCTCCTCCAGCAGGCGCTGGCTCGTGCCCAGAACCGGCTCCAGCTTCGTGACCAGAATGGTGATCTGTATCCGCATGGCCCGCGAGGCGCGGTACATGCCGATCAACAGGCCCGTCTGGATCACGATGGCGACCGAGGCCACCACGACGAAAGCCGTCATGACATACAGCAGGTTATCGTTCGTCATGGATCAAGCGGTTCCCCTCCGGCGCGATGCTCAGGTCTGGCTCTCCGGCGTGTGCCCGCCCACCGCCTCGCGGTAGGCCTGCTTGCCGGCTTCGACCGCGGCCGCCAGTTGATCCCGCTGCGCGCGCACGGCGCTCCGGCCGCGCTCGACCACTTCGCCGGCCTGCTCGCGCAACTCCTCGCCGCGCTGCTTCAGATAGGCCCCGCCTTCATCGGCCTTGCCGCGGAGGTACTGCCGCGTCTCTTCACCGGACTTGGGCGCGAAGAGCACCCCGATCGCCAGGCCAAGTCCCAATCCAAACGCAAAATACCCGAATTTGCCGCACTCTTCCGCCATTGCTCTCTCCTTAGACTGTGGCGCTTACCTGCATACTACCATAGTAGCTGGAAACCGGCCCCTGGAGACAGGACTAATCGCGGTCTTTCTCCGAAACACGGTTCCTCGCTCATGCACGAGCCCAAACAACGCCGGCTAGGCGCGGAAGCGCTGTGGGAGTACGCCCTGCGAGCCTTGGGCGCCCGGGCGCACTCCGCCGGCGAGCTGCGCCAGAAGCTGCTCAATCGCGCCCAGTGCCCCTCCGACGTTCCCCCGATCCTGGCTCGCCTCAAGGAGCGCGGCTACCTCGACGACCGCCGCTACGCCGAGGCTTACTCCGCCTCACGGCTGGAAAACGAGGGCTGGGGCAAGGCCCGCGTGCTGGGCGATTTGCGCAAGCGGCGCGTGGCGCCGGCCCTGGCCGAGAAGGCCGTAGCCACGGCCTACCGCGACACCGATGAGGTTGCGCTGATCGAGGCGTTTCTCCGCCGCAAGTTCCGCCGCGTCGCGCTAGAAGCCCACCTGGCCGAGCCCAAACACCTCGCCGCCGCCTACCGCCGCCTCCGCATGGCCGGCTTCTCCAGCGGCGACTCGCTGCGGGTGCTCAAGCGCCTGGCCAAAGAGCCGGAGCTGCTGGATGCGCTGGAGAGCGAGGAAGAGGCGGGTGAGCCGGGCCCGAGCTTGTAGCCCGTAGCTGGCAGCCTGGGGCCTGTGATTCCCGCGGGCGGAGGCGGTCAGGAACGGACAGGTTGCGCCACCAGGCCGCGGATAAACCCGCTCATCCGCTCCCAGTGAGTCCCCTTCCAGAACACCCGGCCGCAGCCGGGGCACTCCAGAAACTCCTCGTGCCGCGCGAGCACGGCGGGCGGGACCCGCGCGGCAACGGCCGGTCTCGCCGCGGGCGCGAGCTGGCCGTTGCAGGCCAGGCAGCGCGTGAAGGGCGCCGCGGCGGACGCCAGATCGAAGCGCCGCAGCACCTCTTCGAGCTGAAGGCGCGGGCGGGTCTCCCTCACCCAATAGCCGCGCACGATCTCGCTGCGCTTGAGCAGGCCGCGGTCGCGCGTCAGCAGGGTGCGCTCGCCCTGGCTCGCCAGCCGCGCCAGCTCCTCGTCGCTCGAATCGTTCCGGTACAGCGCGTCGAAGCCCAGCAGGCGCAGGTAGGCCGCCAGCCGACCCAGGTGCACGTCCAGGGCAAACCTCGGCCGGCGCAGCGGCCGCGGCCGGAGCCTCTCCAGCGGCGTGATGTCCAGCGATTCGAAGACCGGGTAGACGCTGATGTAGTCGCCGTCCTGGATCGCGTGAGAGAAACCGACGGACTCGCCGTTGGCGAGAATCAGGTCCACCTCGGTGTGCGGCACGCCCAGCGATTCGATCGCGTCCCGCACGGCCGGGCTCACGTGAAAGCCGTACTCCGAGGCCCGGAACTTCCGCTCGGGCGGCACGAAGTCGTTCAGCTCGGCGTAGAACCGGATTTGCGCCCGCTTCATTACTGCACGATGGCGGCGGTGTTGGAGAGCTCGCCGATCTCGGGCGCGCGGATCGTGACCGTGTCGCCCGGCTGGAGTGCGGCCTGCTCGGGCACGATGATGCCGGTGCCGGTGAGCAACACCGAACCCGCCGGCACGGGGTTGGCCCGCAGCAGGTATTCGATCAGTGTCTCGAGGCGGCGCGCGAGCTTCGCCAGCGGGATGCTGCTCTCGAACAGCTTCTGGTCCCCGCGCAGAATCGTGCAGGTCATCTCCAGAAGCGAGACGTCCGGTATCTCAGCGGCGCTGACGATCACCGGGCCGAGCGCGCAGCAGCCCGTGAAGATCCTGGACTGCGGCAGGTAGAGCGGGTTCTCGCGCCCGATGTCCCGGGCCGAGACGTCGTTGGCGAGAGTGTAGCCGAGCACGCGGCCCTTGCGCCCGAGCACCAGCGCCAGCTCCGGCCCCGGTGCGGTGAACTTGGAATCGAAACGGATGCCGATCGGCTGGCCGGGACCGACGCAGACCCGCGCCGTGCCCTTGAAGAAAACGTCCGGCCGGTCGTGGGTGAGGACGTGATCGTAGAGGCCCCGGCCGGCGCCGTGTTCGGCGTCGGCTGACGACGCACTCACCTCATACGTGCAGCCGCAACCCCACACCTCGACCGGGCAAAGCGGAATCGACGGCGCGCACACTTCGCCGTGGCGAACGGCCATCTGCTCGATCAGCTTGTCCAGCGGCGCCGCCTCGGTCTCCGCCTTGCGGATCAGGTCTACCGTGCTGTAGCCCGGGATCGGCCGTGCGACCCCGTCCTCGAAGAGCGCGGCGGTCAGCTTGTTCTCGAAACGGATCTGCCCGAGACGCATGTCAGTACCTCAGAGAAGCAGTCTTGTCGCCCGAAAACTCCCGCGCCGCCGCCGCGCACGTTGACCCTCGGCAGGCCGGCCTCCACGCCGAGAGACTGCGGCTCAGAATTTGACCTTCGGCACCTCGCGCGCGCCCGCCTCGGCCGTGAAATACGACGAGTGCTTGGAGAAGCCGAGCATCCCCGCGAAGAGGTTGTTCGGGAACAGCTCGAGGTCGGTGTTAAAGCGCTGCACCGCCTCGTTGTACCGCCGCCGCTCCTGCGCGATGCGGTTCTCGGCGCCCGCCAGCTCGAACTGGAGATTGCGGAACTGTTCGTCGGCCTTCAGGTTGGGGTAGTTCTCCACCACCACCAGGAGCCGGCCGAGCGCGCCGTCCAACTGGGTGTTGGCGCTCATGCGATCGGCGGGCGTGCGCGCCCCCACCAGCGCTGCCCGCGCGTTCGCAACCGCCTGAATGGCGCCCGACTCGTGTTGGGCGTAGCCCTTCACCGTCTCCACCAGGTTCGGAATCAGGTCGGCGCGGCGTTCGAGCATCACGTCCACGTCGTGCCAATTCCTCTCGATCGTGTTGCGCTCGGCGACGAGCTGGTTGTAAGTCGAGCTGATCTTCATGCCGCAACCCACGGCCACCACGGCCAGAACGATCAGAATGATCAGGGCGATCTTCATCGGGTGACTCCTAGTTCTCCAGCCGGTCCACCGCGTCGATGACCTTCTGGATCTCTTGCATGTAGCTGGCCAGCATGGACTTCGGCTCGATGTCCTTGGCCTTTATCTTTCCCTCGCGAAGCTCGAGCAGCCGCTCGAACGGCGCCGGGTCAATGAGGAGATGCTCGCGCGCCTGCCCGACTATTTCCCGCTTCTCAAACCGCGCTTCCACGCCGTGGAGCAGCAGCGCATGCCGGATGAGCACGCAGAAGGTCGAGACCGAATCGGCCAGCAGGTCGCGGAGCAGGCCGGGATCCCCCAGCACGCCGGCGGCGCGCTGCCGCAGCCGCAGCAGCTTGGCGCGCAGATCGTGCTCGACTTGGGCGCGGTAGAAGCGCGTGTCGATCTGGAGGCCGGCCACGGCGTCCTCGCCGTAGAGCACGCGCCGGCGTTCCCGAATGTCGTGGAACTCGATGGGGAAGCAGTCGGTGGACTCGCGCACCTCCGCCTGGCTCAGCAGCAGCGGCGAAGGGTTCCCCTTCCCGCGCCACCAGCGCACCACCGGGGTGGACTTCTCCAGCTCGCGCGGCGTCACCTGGCCGAGCACGCACAGCACATTGAGGTCGGAGAAGTGCTTGTGATGGTCGCCCACCGCCGCCGACCCGTACAGGATGACCGACTTCAGCCCGTCGCCGTGGGCCTTCTTCAATCGCTCAACGAGTTCGTTTAGCAGATGTTCCATGCCAGGCCTCACCAGCCGCTGGAGGCGCCGCCGCCGCCCGAATCGCCCCCGCCAAAACCGCCGAAACCGCCGCCCGAATCGAACCCGCCGAAACCGCCTCCGCCCCGGCCGGAGCCCCATCCGCCGCCCATCAGGTTCCCTAGAATCAGCCACGGCAGGATGCCCCCGAGACCGCCGCCGCGCCTCCCACCCCGCCCAGCGCCCATGAGCCCGGAAAGCAGGAAGAAGAGCACTAGCCCGCCCAGGATCACGCCGATGGGCAGGGGCGACTCGCGGGCCAGGCGCCGCTGCGGCTGGGGCGGCGGCGTCGGGAGTGAGATGTTGCGCGCGCGCGCGATGCGCCCGCCGACCTCGCCCGCGGCTTCCAGCAAGGCGTCCCCATAGCGCTGCTGCCGCAAGTACGGCCGCATGGCGTCCAGGACCTGGCCGGCAAAGCCGTCCGGGATCTCACCCTCCAGGCCATAGCCCACTTCGAGGCGGCTGCGGCGATCTTCGATCGAGAGCAGCAGCAGCAGGCCGTCGTCCTTGCCCTTGTGGCCGACGCCCCAGGCCTTCAGCAGGTCGTGCGCGACATCCTCCGCCGGCTCGCCGGCCAGCGTCGGCACCGTCACGATGGCCAGTTGCACGCCCGTGGCCTGTTCCAGGCTGGTGCAGAATTGCGTCAGGCGCTCCCGGCTGGCCGCATCGACCACCCCGGCGAAATCGTTGACATAGCCCTCGTGCTTGAGCGCGGTGAAATTGACGGGCAGGGCGGCTGCCGCTCCCAGGAGTACCAGGGCACTGAGTCGAAGAAGCTGCTTCACGTAAGCCACTAGTGTAACGCGTTGCGCCGGCCGGGCTGGCCCGGCGCCGCTGGCGCTCTTGGACAATGGCGCGGGTTCTGGCGACACGCATTCGGTGCACAGCTCGGTCACGCGCGTCTGGCAGACTGAGGGACCTGAAGACAAGGGACTGACGGAGAGAGGCGGATTCGACGAATGGGCCCCCGGAGCAAATGCGTAAGCTATTGATTCTTCAAGGCGGCAGAAACGCCATCTTGGCCCACAATCCCGGACACACGGACGCAAGTTGGACACAAGATAAGGTAGAGAGGACGCGAACCTATCGCCTTGCCATGCCATACATTTGTACGTACAATGAGACGTGGGCTTCGAATGGGACGCGGCCAAGGTGAAAGCCAACTTCCGCAATCACGGCGTGAGGTTTGAAGAGTCCACGGCCGTCTTCGACGACCCGTATGCGATCACCATCGCCGACGACAAGGCGGACCCGTCGGAAGAACGGTTCGTCAGCATCGGCATGGGCGCTTTGGGGCGCGTGCTCATTGTGGTTTACACCTACCGCGGCGACAGCATCCGCATCATCTCGGCCAGGGTCGCCGTGGCGCACGAACGCGCCGAGTACGAGGCGGGACTACCATGAAAAACTCTTACGATTTCAGCAAGGGCAAGCGGGGGCGGATCACAAAGCCGGCGCCCGAGCCAGCGGGCAAGGTCAAGATCACAATACGGCTCGATGCGGACATCGTCGATCATTTCCTGGCACGGGCCGATGAGACCGGCGGCTCGGTCGGATATCAGACTCTCATCAACGAGGCGTTGCGCCGATCCATAGACGCCCCATCGCTCGAAGCCATGCTCCGCCGCGCGATTCGAGAGGAGCTAAAGGACAGACCCGACGCAGCCTGAGGAGTGGCCTGACACGAACTGTTCCAGCTGTTGCGGTTGCTCCGGATCGGACACACACCAGGGAGTGCGAAACGGTTCCCTGGCGTGAGTTGTCCTGCAAGTTGTTGCCACGTCCGTTGCCACAATCATGAGACTTCGGCGCGTTCGCGACGCGCAGAATATGCACAGAATCGATGGTAAAATGATGCGGTCATGCTCTCCGAGATGGCAAAAACACTGCTTGAGTTCCTGAAGCTCGCTCCGCGTTTCCTGACAGCTCTTGGGTTCGCCGCCGGTCTGCTTCTGTTCTCCAACGAGCACTTCTTGAACCGAATCGGCCTTGCTGAATTTGTGCAAAAGTACAGGTTCGTCCTCGGCCTCACCCTAGTCATCTCGGTGGCACTGCTTGCAGTGCACGTCACTCTGTTCGTTCTGCGTGGTGTCAGGCGCTGGTGGACGAGAAGGGGAATTGACAGGCGCGTCATTGCGCGACTCCACAACCTGACAGAGGACGAGAAACAGATCCTGCGCTACTACCTCGTCAAGGACACGCGGGCCAACATGCTGAGAGTCGAGAACGGGGTTGTTCAAGAGCTTGCCAGTGAAGGGATAATCTACCGATCTGCATCCATGGGAAACATGCTGGAGGGATTCGCTCATAACATAAGCGACCTTGCTTGGGATTATCTGCACCTCCACCCAGAACTGCTCGATGGCACCACCAATCTCTACCACACCGACAAGCGGGTACGGCTTCGTTGAGCCCATCTTGCCCACCGGTACGGGTAGGGCTGCCACGATTCGGTGTTTGTCACCCCCGTACGGGCAGACGCCCCTCAGCGGTCCAAGTCGCAGTTCAGGCCTCGGCCGCGCTCCAACGGCCCATCCGGCGCTGCCTTCTCGGCCACGAGGGATGCAGCGGAGCCAGTTGCGCCGTCAGTTTCGTGACTTTCCCCGTCAAGCCGTCCAAGCGCTTCGCTGGCTCGTCGTACTGCGCCTCGAGTGCGCTCGACTGCTCCTCGAAGGACGCCACGCATTCCGTGCACGGCTCGGTCATGCGCGTCTCGCAGAGTGTCGGCCAGGGTTCCTGCGTAGCACAGCGGGACGAACGTGATCTGAGGCGCTCCCTACCGCCAGCTCACCCTGGTTGTCCCCGTGTGTTCAAACTCCACGGAGACGCCGTCGGGGGTGGTCAGCAGTCTGTCCAGCTTCCGCTCGTTCAGCATCACGGTGGCGGGGCGGGTGAACTTCCACCTTATGGTTGTGCG